>NZ_WOTH01000007.1 GCF_011516945.1 Acetobacter estunensis | reverse complement strand
CGTCTCCGACCGCAACTCGTCCGCCACCTGCCTGAGCTGGTCAATCGACAGGTTCCTCAGATCAACAGGCAGGCCAACCCGGTCCAGCTCAGGAAAACGGCCGCGTGTGGGGCACGTCGCTGACGACTCGCTCATTTCTCTCAGCTCCTGCGCTCGACAACGTAACGCGCCAGATCGCGCAGTCGGTCAGCCTTGTTTCCAAAGACGTCCAGAACATCGCAGGCGCGTTGCGCAAGCTGATTCGCCGCATCCCGAGCGCCGTCAATGCCAAGGAGTGCCACAAAGGTCGACTTCTCGGCCGCCAGATCCTTACCGGCGGTCTTGCCCAGTTCTTCTTCGCTGGCCGTGGCATCCAGCACGTCATCGGCAATCTGGAACGCCGCGCCAATATCACGGCCATATTCCACGATCCGACGGCGCTCATCCGCGCTCGCCTTACCCAGAATCGCTCCCGCTTCAGCGGAATAGCGGATCAGGCAACCCGTCTTGAGCGCGTGCAGATGGCTCACTTCCTCAAGCGAAAGCGACCGTCCCTCGCCTTCCATGTCGATCATCTGCCCACCGACCATACCAGCCGCACCGGAAGCCCGCGCCAATTCCAGCACAAGCTCCACACGCACGGCGGCGTCAGGATGAGTCGCGGTCTCCGCCAGCACTTCAAAAGCGCGGGTCTGAAGGGCGTCGCCCGCCAGAATGGCCGTCGCCTCATCGAATTTGCGATGCGTGGAAGGCTGGCCACGGCGCAGATCGTCATCGTCCATGGCAGGAAGATCGTCATGCACCAGCGAATAGGCATGCAGCATCTCGACAGAGGCCGCAGCACGATAGGCGCGCTCTGCAGCCTGCGTATCGTCGCCACCAAACAGGTTTGCCACTTCCGCGACGAGATACCCACGCAGACGTTTACCACCGCCCAGTGTCGCGTAACGCATAGCGTCGATCAAGCGTGCCTCGGGTCCGTCCACACGCGGAATCAGCCGCTCAAGCATGCTCTCCACAGCGGCTGCCCGCGTTTTAAGAGAGGCGCGCAGCGCGTCGGAGACGCTTTCGGACGAGGCGGGGCTTTGGCTTGCGCCGACGTTGGTCATGACGAACTTCAATCCACGTTCCTGGTCTCCAGCGTGCCGTCAGCCCGCCGGACAATGGCCTGCACGCGCTCTTCCGCTTCGCGCAGCTTGTTCTCGCAATGCGCGCGCAGGGCGGCACCACGTTCATACGATGCGATGGCCTCTTCGAGCTTGAGTTGGCCACCTTCAAGACCGCGAACGATCCGCTCAAGTTCGGTGAGGGCGTCCTCAAAGGACAGCGAAGCAATATCGCCTGTCATGTCAGAATGGCCTCCTCATCGCTCATCAAGCCGCTGCCCTTACCCCGCGTGTCCCATCCTGCCAAGTCCGCAAGACGCGCGAACACGCTCCGGAATTAGGAAAACCGCCAGTTTTCCGCCGCGCCGTGGCACAGCGGCATCAGCCCTCCACAGGGTCCGCCTTCTTGCGGATCACGAAAGACAGAACGTCACCTTCTTCCCCGAATGCGACAAGAGCATGACCGGTCTCCTTGCAGAACGAGCGAAAATCAGAAACCGACGCACGATCCGTCGCCAGCACCCGCAGACTGTCTCCGGCACCAAGCTCACGCAACGCACGGTTGGCCTTGAGCACCGGAAGAGGGCAGTTGAACCCCCGTACATCAAGCACTGTCTCGCTCACGTCGCTCTTCCCTTCCCGTGTTTACCTGCTTTCCACGACACCCTCTCATGCAACGGAAAATTCGTTAACATCTTGAGCGTTTCGTCCAGATGAGGTTGAGGTGTCCCTGCGTGACGACAGGGGATGCACCGCTAACATGAATATCATCCGTCTTGGAATTGACCTCGGCGCCACAAAGATCGAGATCGCCGCGCTGGATCACGCGGGCAATATCATCCTCCGCCGCCGCACACCCAATCCCGGTGCCTACGAGCCCATGATGGCCGCCATCCGTGATCTGACGGATTCGGCAGTCGCAGAACTGGGTATCGGCTCCATGGGTGAGCGCCCCCCCTTGGGAGTGGGTATTCCCGGTTCGATCAATGCCAGCGATGGACTGGTGAAGAATGCCAATGCCACATGGCTGAACGGCAAGCCCTTCGCGCGTGACCTTCCCGAAGTGACCAAGCGGCTTATCCGCATTGAAAACGACGCCAACTGCTTCGCGTTGTCGGAAGCCACCGATGGAGCCGCAGCCGGACGTCCGGTGGTGCTGGGCATCATCATCGGGTCCGGTATGGGCGGCGGGATCGTGGTCGATGGTCGCCTCGTCCCCGGCCCCAACCATCTTGCCGGTGAATGCGGGCATATTCCCCTGCCGTGGGTCCGTGCCGACGAGTTCCCACTGCCGCGCTGTTTCTGCGGCAATGAAGGCTGTCTTGAGCGATTCCTCTGCGGTCCGGCGCTGGCCGCATCATGGAAAGGCGAAGGTGAGCGCAATGCCCATGGCATAGAGGACGCTGCCGATAATGGTGACGTGCGTGCACAGAAGGCACTCGACCGCTATGTCGATCACCTTGCTCGCGCCTGCGCCCTGTTCATCAACTTCCTTGACCCGGACGCCATCGTGTTCGGTGGCGGTGTTTCCAACCTCAAGAAAACGCTCGCTCGGGTGCCGCCCCTGCTCTCTCGGCACATCATCACGCCGGAATGCCGCACGGAACTGCTTGTGCACAAGCACGGGGACAGTTCAGGAGTCAGGGGAGCCGCATGGCTCTGGAACACTGCCGAGGAGATTCGCGGCTGACCGAAGCCCCCCACCCTATTCTGTGCCGGGACTGCCCGGACCTGTTCTGGCCAGATTCCCCAGTTCCACCCAGCCGCTGTCCTGTCTGCGGCTCCCGGCGACTTGTTTCCCACCCTGACCTCACGCAGCTGACCATCGCTCACATGGACTGCGACGCTTTCTTCGCCAGCGTGGAGAAGCAACGCCGTCCCGAACTGGCGGGAAAACCGCTTCTCGTGGGCGGTATCGGGGACCGGGGCGTCGTCAGCACAGCCTGTTACATCGCGCGTCTGAGCGGGGCGCGTTCGGCCATGCCCATGCGACAGGCCCGAGCCCTGTGCCCCGACGCCATCATCCTTCCTCCAGATATGGCGGCTTATCGCAGGGTGGCGGAACACATCCGCACCCTGATGCGCGATCTCACTCCACTGGTTGAAATCCGCTCGATCGACGAAGCGCTGCTCGATCTCTCAGGCACACGCCAGCTTCATGGAGCGCCCGCCTGCGTCGTACTCGCGCGACTCGCGCTCAAGGTTGAACGGGAACTGGGCGTGACCATTTCCATCGGGCTGGCGGCCAATCCCCTGATGGCCAAGCTGGCCGCCGGGCTGGACAAGCCGCGCGGGTTCGGCGTCATCGGACGGGAAGCGCGGGAATGGCTGGCCGACAAGCCCGTTCGCATTCTTCCCGGCATCGGCAAGGCACAGGAACAAAGCCTTCATCGTCTCGGCCTGACGCGGCTGGGCGCGATTGCCGCCCTGACATTGGACGAAGCCGTGCGACGCCTTGGGCCACGTGGAGCCGAGTTGCTCGCCCGTGCCCGTGGCGAAGACCGACACCGTGTTACGCCCCACCACCCGGTAAAATCCGTCAGTTCGGAAGTCACATTCGAGCGCGATATCCGCGATCCGGTCATTCTGGAACGCGAACTGTGGAAACTGTGCGAGCAGTTGGCCATGCGCCTGCGCCGTAAGGAGGTCTCGGCCACCGGCGTCTCGCTCAAGCTGCGTACAGGAGATTTTCAGACACGCACCCGCGCGGCACGGCTGCATTCGCCCACGGTGCTGCCCGATCGACTGTTTCAGGCTGGGCGCGAACTGCTACGCCCCGAAACCGGCACACAGGCTTTCCGGCTTCTCGGCATCGGCTCAAACGGCGTAGCGCCACTGGACGCCGCCGATCCACAGGATCTGGCCGACGCACGATCCGTCGATCGCGTCGCGATGCA
Source organism: Acetobacter estunensis (assembly GCF_011516945.1). Taxonomy (GTDB): domain Bacteria; phylum Pseudomonadota; class Alphaproteobacteria; order Acetobacterales; family Acetobacteraceae; genus Acetobacter; species Acetobacter estunensis. The sequence continues at coordinate 113,612 of NZ_WOTH01000007.1, read as the reverse complement.
GAAAGCCATCGACACGCTGCGCTCCCGCTTTGGGCGCGATGCCATCAAACGCGGTCGCGCGCTGGACAGCTAATCTTTCAGACGTGAAAGCTCTGACCGCAGCCGCACCGACCTTTCTCGTTCGGGTTCTCGAACACAAAGCCGGATTCGAGATCGCTCGTACGGTAATCCATCTGAGAGCCGATGAGAAAAAGGATCGCCCTGCGGTCGATCAGAACGGTAACACCTTTGTCCGTTACACGTTCATCGCCCGCTTCCCCCGCTTCAGGCACAAACGCCATATCGTAGGCATGGCCGGAACACCCCTTGGTCGAGACGGAAATACGCAGAAGCTGGCCCGCATTCGCGCCAGCATAAAGCGTGCGCAGACGGGATGCTGCAGCCTCCGAAAGTGTCATGACAGGCGGCAGTTCACGCACGGGACGCGGGGCGGTCTGTTCGGTGATTGGCTGCGTGGTCATTGTCCGTCCTTCCAGATCAGAACATGTTCAGAGCAAGACGGGCTTCATCGCTCATGCGAGACATATCCCACGGTGGATCCCACACCACATCGACATCCGCAGACGTGACACCGGGGATTTTCTCGACAGCATCCTTCACCGCAGCAGGTAATTCCTGCGCGCTCGGACAGTTGGGAGCCGTCAGCGTCATTTCGACTTTCACCCGTCCGTCATCGTGCAATTCGATCGCATAGATCAGGCCGAGTTCATAAATATTCACCGGAATCTCAGGATCATGCACGGTTGAGATCGCCTCGATCACCGCATCCTCTGATGGGACGTCGGTTGTGGGCGCCACTTCTCCCTCGGGCGTCCAATGCGCCACCTTCGGCGTTGCCGTATCCGCTGGCCCCGTTGCGACAGGCTCAGACGTCGTCTGGGTTTCTGCCGAAGTGGCCGCCTCGGTGTGAATGGTATCGGATTCCGTCATTGCGTGAGCGCCTCCCCCAGCGCCGTCCAGGGCAGTGTGGCACACCGCACGCGGGAACGGTGTGATTTCAGTGGCAGGAAGACCTCAAGAGCTGGCGGCAGAACCGCACTTTCATGGGCCTCTTCTTCCGTGGAGCCGTTTTCCAGCATATTGGAAAACCTTGCTGCCAGTTCAAGAGCCTTCGCAGGTGATTGTCCGACCACGGTCTGGGCCATCAGATCGGCCGAAGCCATACAGATGGCGCAGCCGCGTGTCTGATGCCGGATCTCGGCAATGCACGCATCGGTCGCACGGAGCGAGAGTTTCACCCGGTCCCCGCACATCGGATTGCTCCCCTGCGCCGTTCCCGTAGCTTTTTCCGTCACACCTGCGAACAAAGGCTTTCGCGCCCGCTGCACGATCTGCTCACCATAAAGATCCACCACGTTCAGCATGGCAGCGCCTTACACGAAGAACGAACGGATACGCGTGAGCGTCTGCGCCAGCACATCGATCTCCGCCTGAGTGGTGTAGACGCCGAAACTGGCGCGCGCCGTGGCCGTCAGCTCCAACCGACGCATCAGCGGTTCGGCACAGTGATGACCCGCGCGGACCGCAATGCCATTGCGGTCAAGCAGCGTCGCAATGTCGTGCGGGTGCACATCGTCCATCGTGAACGATACCACCCCGCCCCGTTCCTTCGGACGTCCGACAATGTTCAGACCGGGCACGTCCGGCAGAACCTTCAACGCGTGCGCCGTCAGCGTTGCCTCATGCGCGCCAATGGCCTCAAACCCGATATTTTCCACCCAGTCGATGGCCGTGCCCAGCCCTACCGCTTCCACGATGGCCGGTGTACCCGCCTCGAACTTTGCGGGAACCGGCGCCCATGTGGAGGCTTCGAACGTGACAGACGAAATCATGTCGCCTCCGCCGAGGAACGGCGGCATGGCGTCGAGCAGTTCGCGTCGCGCCCACAGCACCCCGATACCCGTGGGCCCATAGAGTTTGTGCCCCGTAAACGTGTAGAAATCCGCACCGAGTTCCGCGACATTGACCTTGCGATGCACGACCGCCTGGCTACCATCAAGCAGGATTTTCGCGCCAGCGTCATGCGCCATCGCGACAAGCTGCTCCGCCGGCGTCACCGTGCCCAGCACGTTGGACATATGCGTGATGGCCACAAGCGCCACCTTGCCGTCCGACAGCAGACGACCATACGCCTCAAGATCCAGATCGCCCGTATCCGTGATCGGAGCCACACGCAGTTCGATACCCACCCGATCACGCAGCATCTGCCACGGCACAAGATTGGCGTGATGCTCCATCTCGGAGATCAACACCGCCTGCCCCGGCTTCAGCAGAGAGCCAAACGAATACGCCACCAAATTGATGGCTTCGGTGCTGTTGCGCGTGAACACGATCTCTTCGCGGGAAGAGGCACCAAGAAACTCACCCACCCGCGTGCGTGCGCTTTCATACGCCTCGGTCGCCCGCTCACTCATCCAGTGCAGACCACGATGAATGTTCGCATACTGCGTACGCATCATCGTACTCATGGCGTCGATCACAACATCCGGCTTCTGCGCCGAAGCCGCGCTGTCGAGAAACACCAGCGGCTTGCCATGCACTTTCTCGGACAGGATCGGAAACTGCGCCCGCAGATGCGACAGATCGGCGCGGGTCAGTGTGTCGTGAGGAGCCATGTTCATGCTGCCTTTTCTCCCGCGCTGACCCGCGCTTTCAGCGCCCGCTCCACCCGCTGCATTAGGAACGCCCGCACAGCCTCGTCCTGCACAAGCTCCACGGTTTCCGTGAGAAACGCCTCGACCAGCATACGACGCGCCTGATCGTCAGGAATACCGCGAGCACGAAGATAGAAAAGCTGGTCTTCATCCAACGCGCCGACCGTCGCGCCGTGACTGCACTTCACATCATCCGCGTAAATTTCCAGCTCAGGCTTGGCGTCGATCTCGGCATTGGGTGAAAGCAGAAGCGCCTGATTCATCTGATACCCGTCGGTCTTCTGCGCAATGCGCTCGACCAGCACCTTGCCCTGAAACACGGCACGCGCATGATCCATCAGCACATTGCGCACGGTCTGACGGGAGATCCCGTCCGGCGCACCGTGAAGAATGACGCTGGTGATGTCTCCCACCTGCCGTGCGCCTAGAATCTGCGCGCCATTCACATGCACACTCGCGTGACTACCCCGCAGGGCTGCGTGAACCTCGTGCCGCGCCAGCACTGCGCCAAGACCCAGCGTGAAACTGTCATACGAACCGCGCGGCTCGACATCGGCGTAAACCGTCGCCAGATGCACGGCGTTTTCTGCCTCTTCCTGCACCTTCACGTGCGTCAGATGCGCATCTTCCGCCACGTCACAGCTCAGAACTGGATTGTGAAGATACATGGCCGGACCGGCATCTTCCACGGACACAGCCAATTCGAACAACGTCAGCGAAGCACCTTCACCAAGTGCGACAGCATGGCGGGGATGGAACGAAGCATCCTCGTTGCCGGCCCCCGCCACGGAAATCAGCAGAAAAGCGCCCGCCTTCACACCTGCGCCGACGGACAGACACACACCATCTTCCGCAAGAGCCGTGTTGAGCGCCACCATCGCCTCACGGTCCGGTGCGGACTGCGTTCCGAAATCCTGCGTTGTGGCAAAGGATGTGCAGGACACACCTTCTGGAAGACGTGTTGTGGAATGGGCTGCGGAAAGGCGTCCATTCACCAGCACAAGCCGCGGCAATTTTGCCAGCGCTTCCGTGTCGCCAAACAACGCAGCAAGTGCCGCAGTAACTTTCCCCTCATCCACCATTCCCGGCGTGGCAAAAGCATGCCCGGACAGCGCGCGCAGGTTGGTGTAGTGCCACGCTTCCACCTTCTGCGTGGGCAGTCCCAGACGTTCCAGCTCACCCACAGCGGCGGCGCGCACATCGTTCGTAATGCCCGTCAGACGCCCTTCAAACGGAGCAAGTCCGCGCGAAATCGGTGTAATGGCGTTCATGCCGCCTCCTTGAGAAAAGCAGTGTAGCCTTCCTCATTGATCTGCTTTGCCAGTTCCGGCCCACCACTGCGGATGATGCGTCCCTTGGCCATGACATGCACGCGGTCAGGACCGAGATAATCCAGCAGCTTCTGATGATGCGTAATCACCAGCGCAGAGAAATCCGGGGAGCGCAGGTTCTGCACACCTTCCGCTACGATCTTCAGAGCGTCCACGTCCAGTCCGCTGTCGGTTTCATCCAGAATGGCCAGTGTCGGCTTGAGCATGGTCATCTGAAGCACCTCGTTGCGCTTCTTCTCACCGCCGGAGAACCCGACATTGACGTTGCGCTTGAGCATATCATCCGACATGGAGAGATTCTTCGTCGCGGCACGCACGGCTTTGAGAAAGCCCACCGCATCCAGTTCCGCCTCGCCGCGCGCGCGGCGCACGGCATTGACGGCGGTGCGCAGGAAATTCGCGTTGTTCACACCCGGAAGTTCCACCGGTGTCTGGAAAGCCAGAAACACGCCCGCCGCCGCCCGTTCTTCCGGCTCCATCTCCAAAAGATCACGCCCTTTGAAAAGAGCTTCTCCAGCAGTGACTTCGTAGTCCTCACGTCCCGCCAGCACATAGGACAGCGTGGACTTGCCGCAGCCATTCGGCCCCATGATGGCATGGACCTCACCCGGCGGGATCACCAGATCGACGCCACGCAGGATTTCCTTCGGACCGCCTTCCGTCTCGATGCTGGCGTGCAGGCCGGAAATCTTCAGTAATTCACTCATATCTTTCACTCCCTGACCGCACACTCAGCCAACGCTGCCTTCAAGACTGATCTGGAGAAGCTTTTGCGCCTCCACAGCGAATTCCATCGGCAGTTCCTTCAGCACATCCTTGCAGAAGCCATTGACGATCAATCCCACCGCATCTTCTTCGGACAACCCGCGCTGGCGGCAATAAAACATCTGGTCCTCGGAAATCTTCGAGGTCGTGGCTTCATGTTCCACACGCGCCGTCATGTTGCGGTTCTCAATGTAGGGCACCGTGTGCGCCCCGCACTGATCGCCGATCAGAAGACTGTCGCACTGCGTGAAGTTCCGCGCACCCGACGCTTTGGGCATGATCTTCACCTGCCCGCGATAGGTGCTGTCGGATTTTCCGGCGCTGATGGTCTTGGCAATGATCGTGGAGCGCGTGTTGCGTCCCAGATGGATCATCTTGGTGCCGGTATCGGCCTGCTGATGGTTGTTGGTCACAGCCACCGAGTAGAACTCGCCCACCGAACCTTCACCCTGCAGAATGCAGGACGGATACTTCCACGTCACCGCCGACCCGGTTTCCACCTGCGTCCATGAAATACGTGAGCGCGCCCCACGACAGGCGCCACGCTTGGTGACGAAATTGTAGATACCGCCGCGCCCGTTCTCATCGCCCGGATACCAGTTCTGAACGGTGCTGTATTTGATCTTGGCGTCTTCCATCGCCACGAGTTCAACCACGGCGGCATGAAGCTGGTTCTCGTCACGCATCGGAGCGGTGCAGCCCTCAAGATAGGAGACGGACGCACCGTCTTCCACCACGATCAGGGTACGCTCGAACTGGCCCGTGTTGCGGGCATTGATACGGAAATAGGTGGACAGTTCCATCGGGCAGCGCACGCCCTTGGGCACGAACACGAACGATCCGTCTGTAAAGACAGCCGAGTTCAGCGCCGCGAAGAAATTGTCCGCCACCGGCACCACGCTCCCGAGATACTGACGCACGAGATCGGGATAATCACGGATAGCTTCCGAGATCGGGCAGAAAATCACACCCGCTTCCGAGAGGGTTTTGCGGAAGGTCGTGGCAACCGACACACTGTCGAACACCGCATCGACCGCAACCGGAAGACGCGCCTCCTCCCCTTCCGGGACTTCCACACCGGCCAGCATCGCCTGCTCATGCAAGGGGATGCCAAGCTTCTCGTATGTGCGGAGCAGTTCCGGGTCCACCTCGTCGAGAGACTTCGGTCCCGCCTTCTTCTTCGGCGCGGCGTAATAATGCGCGTCCTGATAGTCGATGGGCGGATAGGACACGTGCGCCCAGGTCGGCTCCTTCATCTTCAGCCAGGAACGATAGGCCTCAAGGCGCCATTCGAGCATCCACTCGGGCTCTTCCTTGCGCGTCGAGATCAGACGGATGATGTCTTCGTTCAGACCTTTCGGCGCGAAGTCCATCTCGATGTCGGTCTCGAAGCCCCACTTATAGGAGGACTGGCCGAGCTTTTCGACCTGCTCACGGGTTTCAGTAACGGCTGGCATGACCCATCATCCTCCCAACGCCCCGACCGTCTCGGTCGCTGTCTTCTTTTCTCGCACGGCGGTCTCGTCCGGCAATGCCGGTCCCACGCATGGCCGTCGTGCCGATGCGCTCATTTCCGCCATTCTGGCAATCGATATGCCCGCAAGAGCCGCTCGGATGGCCTCATTGACCACTTCCCAGCTCCCATAAAGCGCGCAGTCCGCCCCATTGTCGCAACCGGCCCCGCCATTGACACAGGCGGTCAGGGCAATCGGTCCATCCACAGCCGCAATCACCCGCGCAATGGAAATATCCCGCTGCGGCATGGCCAGCCGGTACCCCCCGCGCGCGCCACGCTGGGACACCACCAGACCATTGGCTGCGAGTGTTTTGAGCACTTTCGCCACGGTCGGCTCCGGCACGCCTGTCCCCGTCGCAATGGCTGAGGACGTCACGACATCTTCGTGCCGCCCCAGTTCCACGAGGGTGAGGACGGCATAATCGGCCAATTTCGATAGCCTGAGCATGGTTCCCATCCGGTGTGACGGCCCTTTGGACCTATTGTGGACCGCATAGGTCCTGTTTCAGAACACAGATGAGGCCGTGACCCCGCCACGTCAAGCTCAAAGCTGCGCGAGGGACGTGCGCGGGACGCATGCGGCGTCCCGCTTCCGTGGCGTAGCGTCAACCGAACGCGCCAACCCCGTGGACGATGGCCACGCTGATTTCACGCATGATCTGGAACATCTCCCGCATGGGGCGGAAAATCTCTTCATGTTCCTGACGGTAGGAGTTGTCCGCCTGCGGCCCGGCGGGCTCGTGAAAATCCAGATCCGGCTTGCTGCCTGCCAGCGGAAAGACCGCGTCGAGTTCCCGCAGCACCGAGGGGATTTCCAGACACAGAATACGCTGCATCATCACTTCGCGAGTGAAGTTGCCGCGTGGCATAAAAAACGGAACACGGGTGGCCAGCAGCCAGATACGCTCGATCAGCGCGATACGGATGGCGTGCAACAATCTCTCGGGCTGGGCCATGGTGGGGGCATCTGGCCACGCCGCGCGCAAGGCCAGATGATCGGCCTGAATACGGCGGAACATGGATTGCGTGTCGGCCCAGAAATCCAACTTTTCCAGATCGTGCATCACCGAAAGATAGCGCTCACGCTGAGAGGCTTTGGCTTCCACCGTCGCCCGATCCAGCCAATAACCGGGATCGAGTAGCCACACGACACTGCGCAACACCTGATCGTTCGAGTGAGTCAGCGCATGTGCCGCGAAATCCAGCGCACGGCGGAAACGGGGACTATCGCCCAGAAAGGTTTCGAAAGTCTCGGGATGGCGGCGTGCCGCCGACCCCAATCCCTGCACCGTATTCGCCAGCCAGCCAAGCTGCTGGAGAATAGCGTTGTTGGGAATGGCGCGAAGCTGCCCCGGATGCGTGATACGCGGCGTGACTCCACGCCCCTCGCTCTGTCGCGCCGCCGGACGCGAACCTGTCTTGTCGATCAGCGATGGCCCGAACGCGCCCAGCACATCGGCATATCCACGATCCGCCACCAGTTCCGTCATGGCATCGGCAATGGTGGAGAAGAAATCCGCGGAGAAATCCGGCTGGTCATAGACCGGATCCCCCTGTCGCTGGGGGGGCGCGAACACATGCTCGGCAATCGTGATCACGCTGGCCGTCGCCAGTTCGGGCGTGCCGAACAGCAGATAACCGTCACCGCCCTGAAACGCGCTTTCCTCACGCCACTTCACATTGCGTTCGGCAAAACGCGCCCGCACATGATCGGGAGAGAGATAGGCCAGACGGTCCGCCAGGCGGAAGGGGTGCCCGCCGCGCCCGACACTCTCGCCATGCGTATCGAACAGGATGACCTCAATGTCTTCCAAATCCCACTTGCGCAGAAGATCGAGGATTTTCAGCCGTAGCCGCTCGATCAGATACGTGGCCGCAAGCTGTCCGACATATCGGCCCGAGTCGGAATAACCGAACTGGAGGCTCAACCGTCCCGTCGCGCGCAGATAGGCGCGCCAGTGCGGAGAGCGGAGCGCTTCCTCAATGATCTGTGCGCCGCCCATCAACGCCTCGCGCGTCTCGAACAGCGGCGAGATTTCGATCTTTTCCGCGATCCCGAAATGCCGGGCCAGCCAGAGCGCCGAAAGCAGCGTGTAACCGCTTTCCGTCTCCGCAATCAGGAAACGGATGGGCGTTGCGGAATCGATGTGCTTGACGATCTGCGCGATGGTCATCATCAGCCGCGCGGCCGAGGCCTGCTCGACCAGCAGCGCGCCAAAATCCACCGGCACGGCCTGCACTGTCTCCAGGGCTTCGTTGATACGCGCCAGCAGAGCGCGGCGATGCGCAGGGTCAGCCGGGTCATCGGTCAGGCGCAGACGCTGACGGATGACGTTATGGATCTGGGTGGCGTTCAACCGTGTATGACTGTGTGAGGCGGACATACCGTGTGCGAGGAAACCGGCACGGGCCACGGCCAAAGTCAACGCCGCCTGAGGCTCGGCGGTATCGATGGCGTCCTGAAGCGCATCCGCCAGCACCATCGGATCGGCAATGGCGTCGTTGGCATGCTCCACCAGCAGTTTGGCGAATTCCGCTGTCTCGACCTCATCGCCGCTCTTGGGACACGCCGCGATCTGGGCCTCCACCGTATAGCAGGCACGGACCAGCCGTGACTGGAGCGTTGCCGCCTCTACCCCGCTTGCAGCGACCTGAGCGCGAAGTCGTTGGATCTGAAAAAGCTTCATGCGCAGACGCAGGCGCAGCGTGTCCCACCAGCCGATATCGGTGCGCCCATCCGTGTCGTATCCCACCCAACTGGTCATCACGACAGGACGCGGAACAAGGGTGGACCATGATTCCGGCCATTTCTCCCGTGCGTGTGTCAGCAGGCTTTCGGTCAGTTGATCGAGCGCATCGCGTCCCCGCAGAATGGCGGCGGACGCCAGCCCGAACTCCTCTTCCAGCGTTGGCGGACCGTTGCGACGATGCGTTTCGAAAAACGGAGCGTCCTCCAGCGGCTCGGGCGCGGACGCAATAGTCGCGAGTGCCGCATAGACCTCGTTGGAGAGCGCAAAAGTGGGGTGAGCCGTGAACACGGCGGCAAAGCGGATGCGCTCCACCTGCTGCCGAAAGGTTGCCAGCGCTTCGGCTTCCGGCTTTCCCGCTGATGCTTCCGCCGTTTTCTCGATGACGAGACGCACCAATCCGTCCAGACGGCTTGCCGTGTCGGACACATTCGTCCCGCCGGGATAACGGTGTAACCGCGTGGCCCGACGCAAAAAGGCATCGTCACGCAGGCGGCGGGTGACGGCCGCGAGATCGGCTATCGTGAGCGTCTGTTTCTCCAGCATGGCGGAGACCTGCCATGACATGGACAGCACATCGTTGCTGCTGACTTCCGCCGGTTTGATCTCTTCGACATCTCCGCCCGGCTGCGCCTGCGGGCAGCCCAGCGCCAGCACGGCGCGCGCAGCGGACGAAAGATTTTCGTCACGCGCAGGAGTGGAGGAAATGTCACGCTGAACCATGCAGACCGGCCTTCTCGTGCAACGGGGAAAGAATATCGCCATTAAAGACGATACGGAAAAGTAACTTTCATCCGATCACGTCCGGTAAGGTTTGGGAAGGCTTCACGTCGATGCTATCCAGCACGTGATGAACACACGCCCTCTTACCGACGACGAAGCCCGGCACGCTCTCACCCGCCAGAAACGGGCCGCGACCGGGCTTCTGGCCTTCATGGGAGGGCTGACGGCAGTGGGCTATCTCGCCCCACTCTATGGCTGGGTCTCCGAGAATCTGTGGCTCGACACGTTGCGCGCCGGCGCCAAGGCCGGAGTGGTAGGCGGGCTGGCGGACTGGTTTGCCGTCACGGCCCTCTTCCGGCACCCGATGGGACTGCCCATTCCCCACACGGCCATCATCCCCGCCCAGAAAGAACGACTCGGACGTGCGCTCGGGCGTTTCGTGACGACGCAGGTGTTCACGGAAGAAGAAGTGGACCGGGTTCTCGCCCGCATCGACCTTCCCGGCTTCGTGGGACGTCTCCTCTCGGACCCGGCCACGGCCGCGACACTGACCAGCGGGCTGGTCGGGGCGGTGCCCCAGTTACTGGAGCGGCTGGAGGATGGACGTGCCAGCGCCGCCGTGGACCGTACGCTGCCCCTGTTGCTGGGCGGAAGCAATCTCGCACCGGTCATCGCCCGCGGCCTGCGGGCGCTGGTGGACGGCAACCATCATCAGGAAGTTCTGACTTTTCTTCTGCAACAACTGAAGTCCGGGCTACAGGCGCGCGAACCGGCCCTGCGCACCATGATCGAGGAGCGGGTGCGCGAGCAGGGAGGGCGCCTGCTTGGATGGGCCATCGGCGGCTCGATTGCCAGCAAGGTGCTGGTTGCCGCCAGCGAAGAGCTCGATCGCATCAATCCCGATGATTCCTCCATTCGGGAAGGGTTCACGGCATGGGTCCACAGCGAGATCGATCGGCTCGAGAACGACCCGAAACGGGCCGATGATCTCTCTCAGGTGCTCAAGGCGGTATTCTCGCATGAGACGATGCAGACATGGGGCACGGATATCTGGGCGCGTGTAAAACGCATGATCGGCACCGATCTTGAGCGCGAAGATGGCTGGTCCGCGACCCTTATCCGTGAGGCGCTTTTTCGGCTGGCGGCACAGGCGCAGGACGATCCCGCCATGCGCGCGCGTATCAAGGAGACGGCCCGTAAAAGCGTGCACCGCTCCCTGCCCTATCTGCGCGAGCATCTTTCCAATTTCATCGCGTCTGTCGTGGGCAACTGGGACGCCGTGAGTGTCTCGGAAAAGCTGGAACTGCGGGTTGGACGCGATCTGCAATATGTGCGCGTCAACGGCACTCTGGTTGGCTTTGGCGTGGGCGCGCTGCTCTCGCTTTTCCTCGAACTCGTCTTTGGGGTAACGGGTCAGTAACCCTTTATCCCCATTAGATTTTCCGCGCGGTCTATGCCGCCGTGATTCCGTCTGTTACGGTAGCGCCGCAAGGACAGCCGTTTGGCCTGTCCTCATCATCTTGGCCCGATGCAGGGCCAGACAACCACAGCAGGGATTCCATTCATGCGGTCGTTCGTTTCCAAGGCTCTTCTCGGTGCCACGCTGCTCGGCGGCGCACCGGCCTTCCTCGTCTCCGCTCATGCCGAGACGACGGCCCATCACCATCTCCATGGTCACCATGCCTCTTCGAAAGCTGACAATGCCGCGCACACGGCCGACAGCGAGACCGACGACCTGAACGCGAAGAGCCTTTCGGCCGCGCAGCAGGACAAGGTTCCGGCCATCGGCGCTGAGGCTCCTGCAACGACGGCCCCCACGGCTCCGGCTATGCCGATGGCGCCGGGCATGGCCATGCCGACCGTCAAGGCTCCGACCGTGACCGCACCCTCCATTTCCGCTCCGACGGTCGCTGCTCCGGCAGCAGGCACTGGCGTGACGGCCCCGGCCCTGCCGACGGCTCCAACCACGCTTCCGGCCAACGCCCCGGCTGCCGCTCAGTAATCTGCGGATTTCCCCATGATGGCGTGCTCCTGTGGACGCGCCATCATGGCTCCACGCCTTTCCGAACTATGGAAACGCTGCCCCGATCCATATGATCCGGCGACGTGATCGTCTCTTCGAAGCCAGCAAACGCACCTTATGTGATGTTTGACGCGGTCTTCACTTACTATTTCCAAGAGATTTGGTGTCCGCGGAGGGATTCGAACCCCCGGCCCCAGGATTCATACCACTTCGACTTTCGTCGCCGTGCGCTCATCGCTGCACGTTCGTGGTCTGGACTGTCCCTTCACCATAGGCCCAATGGCCGACAGGCGCTGCCCTACCAGTCTCTACACCTTTCCGGACAAAGACCCGGACTTGGCTCGGGATCGGCACGACCCGAGTAGGTCAAGCGTTCCCCGAATTTGAGCAGATCCACCACGGAGTTTCCCACCGTGGCGCCCAATTGATTCAGGAATCCTGTGCTCTATCCTACTGAGCTACGCGGACACTGTGTGCTGTGTAGCGGACCTCTGCTGCCCTCACAAGCCGGAAGGCCGGAGTGAGCGAACCCACGATCAGATCACCATATCCAGATAGAAGCCACGACGACGAAAGATCGGCATGGAGCCATCGTCGGGCAGGTCTCCCGGGGCCAGATTCACATGTGTGGACCGACTTTCTCCCTCATCCGTAAAAACAGTGAGAGAGGTGGAAGGCGCGCGGCGCGTCTTGCGTGCGATCGCAGGCTGTCGTCCGGCCAGAGCCAGCAGACTGGGCAGGTCAGAGGGAATCATGGACAGAACCTAGACAGCATCATCGGCGTCGAGCGTGCCCGACGCCGATTAAGGCTCTCTTAAAGAGGAGCGACGTCCTCGCCAGCCTGACCAAGCGCCACGACGCCGGGCAGCAGCTTGCCTTCCAGCCATTCAAGGAACGCGCCGCCCGCCGTGGAGACATAACTCATGTCATGCAGCACGCCGGCATGACGGAGCGCGGAAACCGTGTCACCTCCACCCGCTACCGTCTTGAGCTTGCCTTCCTTGGTCAGTCTGGCCGCCGCCTGTGCAACAGCGTTCGTGCCTTCGTCGAAAGGCGGGAGTTCGAACACACCCAAGGGGCCGTTCCACACAAGGGTCTTCAGGCCAGCCAATTTTTCCTTCAGAAGCGCCACCGTTTTCGGCCCCACATCCAGTGCCATCCAGCCATCGGGAATGGCTGAGACCGAAACGGTCTCCATGGGTGCTCCGGCCATGAAATCGGACGCCACGACCACGTCCACCGGCAGGACGAGTTCACAACCACGCTCTTTCGCCTTGGCGGCAATGGCCCGGGCCGTGTCGAGCATGTCCTCTTCCTTGAGCGACTTGCCCACGGACAGTCCCTGTGCCGCAAGGAACGTGTTGGCCATCGCCCCACCTACGGCGAGCATGTCCACTTTCTCGATCATGTTGTTGAGCAGATCGAGCTTGGTGGACACCTTTGCGCCGCCCACAATCGCACCGACCGGCCGAGCCGGATTTTCCAGCGCAGCTTCCAGAGCGCTCAGTTCAATCTCCATCAGACGCCCGGCAAAGGACGGCAGATGGCGCGCAACGCCCTCTGTAGAAGCATGGGCACGATGAGCCGCGGAGAAGGCGTCATTGACGTAGATATCCGCAAGGGAAGCGAGCGCCTTCGCCATATCGGGATCGTTGCTCTCTTCCCCGGGATAGAAGCGCGTGTTTTCCAGCACCACGACATCGCCGTCGTGCATGGCCGCCGTCGCGTCCTGCGCCACCTTACCCACGCAGTCCGGCACAAATGTCACTTTTTTACCGAGCGCCTTGGCGAGAGCCTCTGAAATGGGCGCAAGCGACATCTCCGGCACCGGCTTGCCCTTGGGACGATCAAAATGACTCACGACGATCACGCGACCGCCCTTCTCCGCCAGTTCCTTGATGGTGGGCGCCAGCCGCTCAATACGGGTAAGATCGGAAATCGCACCATCGCGCACCGGTACGTTGAGATCGGCACGCAGAAGGATGCGCTTGCCGCGCGGATCGAGGGAATCGAGTGTCTTGAACGACAGGGTCGCCATTGGAGCGTCCTTCCTGTTGTCCCACGCGGAAATCGTGCCCGGTCCGGGGCTGCGCCACGCGGGAACCGTTTTCAAGGGAGAAAGGGGCCAAGATCAGGCCCCTTCCGCTATGCCCTCAGAGTGAGCCGAAGAGCGCCGCCGTGTCGGACATGCGGTTCGAGAAACCCCACTCGTTGTCGTACCATGAACAGATGCGCACAAGTTTGCCACCATCGACCAGCGCCGTCTGGGTTGCGTCGAATGTGGAGGACTCGATGGCGTGGTTGAAATCGCCACTGACCAGCGGGGCCGTGTTGTAGCCAAGGATGCCCTTGAGCGGACCGGACTCAGACGCCTTTTTCAGCGCTTCGTTCACGGCTTCGACCGAGGCCGGAATGGTCTTGGGCACGAAGTCGAGCGAGACGAGCGAGACGTTGGCGGTCGGCACGCGAATGGCCGTCCCATCCAGCTTGCCCTTGAGATGCGGCAGCACGAGACCGACAGCGCGGGCGGCACCCGTGGACGTCGGAATCATGTTCAGGCCGGCTGCGCGGGCACGGCGCAGATCCTTGTGCAACGTGTCCACCGTGCGCTGATCGCCCGTGTAGGAATGGATCGTCACCATGTAGCCGCGTTCGATGCCAAAGGCGTCGTCCAGCACCTTGGCCACAGGGGCAAGGCAGTTGGTCGTGCAGGAGGCATTGGAGATGACCGTCATGTCCTTGGTGAGAACATCCTGATTCACACCGTAGACGATGGTGGCGTCCACATCGGTGGCCGGAGCCGAGACGATGACCTTGCGCGCGCCAGCGGCAAGCAAAGGAGCGGCCTTTTCCTTGGACGTGAACAGGCCCGTGCATTCCATGGCCACGTCAACACCGCTCAGCGGCACCTTGGCCGGGTCACGTTCGCAGGAAACGGTGATCGGATCCCATGTACGACCATTGGCGGCAATGATGAACTTGTTGCCATCCACCTTCACCTCGGCCGGGAAGCGGCCATGGATGCTGTCATAAGCCAGCAGATGCGCATTGGCCTCGACGCTACCGAGGTCGTTGATCACGGTGGGGATCACGTCCGTGCGACCGCTCTCGATAATGCCGCGCAGCACAAGACGCCCGATGCGACCGAATCCATTGATCGCGATTTTGACTGCCATCAGATCTCTCTCCGTCTTTTTCTTGTTGTAGGCCCTCGGTGAAGAAGGCCGGTCGTTGACCTTACGATGGAGTGGTGGCGCGCATCCGCCGTCCTTGCGGACGGAGCGATTGCGCCCCACCTGTCTGGTCCGCTCGACTCTCCCGGTTGAGGCACGCATGGACGTGCGCACAGACGACAGTCGGCGTGACACCGAAGCTTTGGTACAGCGGGTCGAACCCCGATGCCATACCGAATTCTTCCGTGCCGATGAAAACTCCTCTTTCACCGATCCAGCGCTCCCAGCCGAACCCGGAAGCCGCCTCAATCGCGACGCGCGGCTGCGTGCCCAGAACCGCGTCACGATAGGTTCGATCCTGCCGTGTGAACAGTTCCCAGCACGGCAGGGACACCACGGCTACACGGATGCCATCCGCCGCCAGCATGGCGCGGGCCTGACGGGCAACGGACAGTTCTGGACCGGAGGCAATGAGCGTCACGTTGCGGCGACCAGCGCCTCCTGTTGCTTCTTCCAGCACGTATCCTCCACATTCTGGCCCCCGCGCCGTCCGTCGCGCACGGGCGGAAGGAAGTGAGAAAGCGTCTGTCTGCTCGGACAGGTTTCGACCCAGCACGATGACGGAAGGACCATCACTCCACCGCAGCGCACCGAGCCACGCAGCAGCCACTTCCTCCGCATTGGCGGGACGGAAAAGCGCCAGATGCGGCATCGCGCGCAGGCTGGCGAGTTGCTCCACCTGCTGCCACAAGGCGCTTGCCGCGTCCGGTGAATCTTCGACCAGAACGCAGAGCAACCGCTTGCGGGCAAGCGAGGCAAATCGGAGGGCCGGACGCATCCGGTCGGCGGAAGAGAGCGGGGCCGCACCACACGGCAGCAAACCACCATGCAAAGCCAGCCCGTTCATGAGCCCCACCATCGCAGGTTCACGCGGCCCGCAGGCCAGCGTGGTGTGATGCGAAGTTTTTGTGGGAGCACCGAGAAGGGAGGCCGCCTCCGCCCCTCCGATGAGCGAAACAAGTTCGGGCAACAGATCCGCTAGTGTCGCCTGCCCCAGAAGCCCCTCCTGAACGAGAGCGGCTTCGTCCTCCTGTTCGTCATGCGGCGTCATACGCCACAGGCGTAGGAAATCCTCTTCCAGACGCGGAATGGTCCGGCTGTCCATAATGCGCTCGAATTCGGCGCGCTGTGTGTGCTGGTTGAGCCTGCGAAGCCATGTGCGTCGTGCCGCCTGACCACGCGGCACCGTCGGCTCGGAGGGCAGGACGAGCGGTGTTTTTCCCGGATCGCAGACAAGCAGACTCGGCTTGCGGGCGCGGCGGATCCCCGCCAGGGCGTTCATCAGAGCCTCGGGATCGTCACCGCTCGTGCGGCGCACGGACCACCCGGACGCCTCGATACGATCGAGCGCCCGCGTGAGGTCTTCCCGTGTGGCCGGAAAGGCGGCGTCAGGACTTGCAACGATCACCGCCAGCCGCTCCAGGCGGAAGCGTCCGGCCAGAACCGCCGCCTCAAGAGCCACACCGGTTTCCAGATCGCCGGGAAGCGCCAGCAGCCACGTCCGGTGATCCACCAGCGAGCGCCCAAACCGACGGGCAAGAAGCTGTTCCGCCAGCGCCATGCCGGAGGCGGCGGCTATAGCCTGCCCCGGAAGACCGCCCGCCAGACCGAAAAGTTCGTCCTGCGTCGAGCGCGGAAGGGATGACGGGGGAGCCGTCTCCGCCAATGCAAAAGCCGAGCGCAATGGAAGCAGTGAGGGAGACGAGACGACGAGGCGATCCCGATCCGGCCAGAGCGGCGCCTGTGGATCGAACCGCAGGATGCGATCGCGCAAAAGCGCTGTGACCGCCCACAACACTTCTGGAATAACCCGCTCTGCGCCCGCCCTCACACCGGCAAGCGGTTGGGGAGAACGTCTGGTCAGACGGGAAGAACCGGAGACATGAGGCATGGAAGAACTAAATCCTCCCTGTCGGAAGGGGCCGCGGCTCCTGCGGGTCTTGTGGATCGCGTGCAGTCGTGGCTATAGGCTCCAAGCGGTCCCGCGACAAGTGCGGTGACGGCTTGCCGTATCTTCAACTTCCTGCAAGCGTCTGCCTCATGCCGCACCCCTTCCCTGCCTCCTTTTTGTTCCGCTCTCGCAGACGAGATACGCCGTCAGCGGTGAAGGTGAAACCGCAGGCCACCCGTCGCCATGTGTTGCGTGGCGGCCTGATCGGGGGAGCGGGATTTCTTGCCGGATGCAAGCTGCTCGATCAGCGGACATTCGACCCCAATGCGAGTCGACCGCCAAAAGTCTATATTCCGCCGCCGCCGCCCGGTCCGCCGCCCATCCCCCCACTGATCGAAGTGCTGGCCGGAACGCCCCGGTCACAGTGGGAAAGCGCCGTCCAAACCGTGACGCGCAAAGCCCTCGACCGCAAACCGAACATCCTTTTTCTTGTGCGTGTTCTGGCCCCGCCGGGCATCAGCGAAGACGCCACGCGCGACGCTCTTCAGCGTGTTCTGGCCGAAGAAGGACAGCCTATTGCGGACACCATCGTGGGGGCCGGAGCCGATCCCGCACAAGTGGAGATGTCGGCCATGCCGGATTCGAGTGTGGCGAGTCCGCGGGTGCAGGTGTATGTTCGCTGACATTTCCCGATAACCAGTAAGTGTTGCGGGTTGTAGGTGCGCGTGTCCCGATTGTATCTGGGAACAAACGGCACATGGGAGACGGCTTCGGACCGGCCGGAGATCGTCGACAGAAGGCAGAGCCGGATTTTGCATGTTCTCAGGGGCTTGGCCCACTGAAGAAATCTTCATGACTCTCTTGAATCCTTGGCTTTTCGGCTTGGGAAGAGAGAAATGGACCGTGCGGAAAGGCCCGAACAGGAGTGGAGCAGGGTGAGTATTCGTAACGCGAGACACCCGTTTTACGATTTTTGTGACGATGCTTTGGCGGATATCCGCAGACAGGGACGTTACCGGACCTTCACTCCCCTTGCCCGTGATGCGGCCCGCTACCCGGTCTATGAAGAAGAATTGGCCGATATTCCGCAGGGCCGTGAAGTCGTGGTGTGGTCCTCCAACGACTATCTCGGCATGGGCGTGGAGCCGGAAGTGTGCGAGGCGGCCATCAGCGCCATTCGTGAACATGGTGCAGGCGCTGGCGGAACCCGCAACATCGCCGGCACAAGCCCGCTGCACAAAGCGCTCGAAGCGGAACTGGCGTCCCTTCACGGCAAGGAAGCGGGGCTGCTCTTTACCTCCGGCTATGTTTCCAATCAGGCCAGCCTGCAGACGATCCTCACCTCCATGCCGGGCTGGATCTGTTTCTCCGACCGCCTGAACCATGCCTCCATGATCGCGGGCATCAAGGGTGCGCGTGGGTCCACGACCATCATTTTCGAACACAACGATCTGGCAGACCTCGAAGCCAAACTTGCAGCGGCCCCGGTCGATGCCCCCAAGTTGATTGCGTTCGAGAGCGTCTATTCCATGGACGGCGACATCTCGGACATCGCAGGCATCTGCGCGCTGGCCCGTCGCTACAACGCCCTGACCTATATCGATGAGGTCCACGCGGTTGGCCTGTACGGCGAACAGGGTGGCGGCGTTACGGACCGTGATGACGTGTCCGATCAGGTGGACATCATTGAGGGCACACTGGCCAAAGGGTTCGGTGTGCATGGTGGTTACATCACCGCTTCCGCCTCCATCGTGGATTATCTCCGCTCAGCCGCATCGGGATTTATCTTCACCACCTCTCTTCCGCCATCAGTCGTCGCGGCTGCGTTGACGAGTGTGAAAATGGTGCGCGCCCAGAACTGGCGGCGTGAGAAAATGTTCGAGCGCGTAAACACCTTCCGCGCAAAGATGCGGGCGGCTGGCGTGCCCTTCACCATGACGCCAAGCCATATCGTTCCGGTGCCTGTGGGCGATGCCGAGCGCTGCAAGATCATCAGCCGCCGTCTGCTCAACGAATACGGGCTGTACGCCACACCCATCAACTATCCGACCGTGCCGCAGGGAACGGAACGTCTGCGGCTTACGCCCGGCCCGTTTCACACAGACGAGATGATGGATCAGATGGTTGCGGCTCTGAAAACACTGTTGGCGGAAGTGCCGCTTCCAGTGGTGTCCGACAACGTGCGCGGCATGGCGGAAGCAGCGGCCTGAAGCATTGGGCAATGTGACCACGTGGACTGCCTTGATTGGGTCTCTCCACATGGTCGCGATTGCATATGTCGATGTGCAGTCTGTCCGCTACTAAATGATAAGTGCAACGGAAGCATTTTCGCATTGCCCTGCCTCTGCATGACAAGTCAGGGGTAGGAAACGCTTCACAAGCACTACCGAGAAAAGTTCCATCAAAGACGCAAGAGGCTTTTATCATCAGGCTTGCTGGATAAACTCATCGACCAGCCACCCAATTCACGCCTCCACCGAAGAACGGAGAGACCATCATGAAAAAGAAGCCTCTCATAGCGCTGGCTATCGTGGCCCTTATCCTCTCCGTCGCAGGCCGGAGCATCTGGAACATCGTCCGGCCATTGGCCCAACTGGTGTGAGAGGGAATTTCGTGAAGAAGCGTCACCTCTTCCTCATCGCAGCGCTTATTTCTCTTGGGGCCTGCTGTGACAGACCATCGCCCCCTACGCCGACGGATGCAGCGCTTTCATGCAATTTCGATCATCTGCCGGGTGAGAAAACCGTCTGCGGACAATCGCAGTGATCCTACCTCCATAAACGCAAAAAGCCGTCCCGAAGGACGGCTTCTGGTCGGAAATCCCGGCGCTTTACGCAGCCTGAAGATTCACCGCCGATTCCTTGCCATTACGGCCAGCTTCGACGTCATAGGAAACTTCCTGACCTTCGGACAGAGTTCCCATTCCGGAACGCTCAACAGCCGAAACGTGAACGAAAATGTCTTTCGTTCCGTCCTCAGGCTTGATGAAGCCATAACCCTTGGCAGTATCGAACCACTTTACGGTGCCTTTTGACATAACAAGGCTCCTTCTTCTCAACACGACGGTCGCACGTAAAACACGCACGAAAACACTAACTTTTAGAGGGATGATGAACGCAGCATGCGTCGAAAACCCGGATAAAAGCATCCGTCGAATTCGACTCTGCACAGATCGCCGTCTGGAACACAAGCGAAAACGCACGGCGAACCCGGAATACTTTCCCGCCCCTCCAAACGTCCGTCCCCTTCTCCTGCGTGCATGACCATCCTAATGTGGCACGCCGCCGCACATCGGCAGCCGGATCACACAACGATGAAAACGGGGACAGGATGAGTGTTCGTAGAGCCAGACTGCGGGCCAGCGCAGCCTTCATGCTGCTGGCATGTGCGCCAGCTCCTCTTTTCCCGGCTCAGGCCGCTCAAGACGCCCCGCCTCCTTCTTCTACCACAGCGTGCTCCGGAAACTGTTCGGACGCGGCGCTGATCGACGATCTCGAGCAGCGCACCTTTCGCTGGTTCTGGGACGCATCCGATCCACGCACTGGCCTCGTGCCGGACCGCTATCCCTCTCCCCAGACCTTCGCCAGCGTGGCATCTATCGGTTTCGGCCTGACAGCCTACGGTATCGGAGCAAGCCGCCACTATATCACCCGCGAAGACGCCGCTGACCGTACACTGGTCACGCTCCGCTATCTCTCACAACTTCCCCAGAACGATACGCCGGACGATGCCGCCGGGTTTCACGGCTTTTTCTATCATTTTCTGAACAACCAGACCGGCCTGCGCTTCAATCACGATATCGAACTGTCCAGCATCGACACCGCGCTGCTGATGCAGGGCGTGCTGTTCGCTCAATCCTTCTACGACCGCGACACCTCAACCGAACAACAGATCCGCTCCCTCGCCGACCAACTTTACCGCAATGTGGACTGGCAGTGGATGCGCCGCCCCGACAACCGACTGAGCATGGGATGGAGTCCGGAGCACCAGTTCATCGCCAATTACTGGGAGGGCTATAGCGAGGGGATGATGGTCTATATCCTCGGCCTCGCCTCCCCTTCGTCTCCATTGCAGGCCGCCTCATGGCAGGCCTGGATCTCGACCAATGACAAACGCTGGGGCGATTCCAACGGCCAGACGTTCCTGAACTTTGCTCCTCTTTTCGGTCATCAGTACAGCCACGCATGGATCGACTTTCGCGGTATTCAGGATGAATGGGTCCGCACCAAGAACATCGACTATTTCGAGAACAGCCGTCGCGCCGCCTACGCCCAGCGTGCCTACGCCATTGCCAATCCCGGAAAATGGCAGGGCTACGGCGCCAATGTATGGGGGCTGACGGCCTCCGATGGACCGGGAGAGACGGATCGGGACGTGGACGGTCAGAAGCGTCACTTCCTTTCTTATTCCGCTCGCGGTACCGGTCGCGACTACACACAGGATGACGGCACCATCGCTCCCACAGCCGCCGCCGGCTCGATTGCCTTCGCGCCCGAGATCGTGCTGCCCACACTTCGCAATATGAAAACACTTTATGGCGGCCAGATTTATGGGCGTTATGGTTTCGTCGATGCGTTCAATCCAACCTTCAAGGACGGCAAATCCTATTGGTCGGACAAGGAATATGTCGGCATCGATCAGGGTCCCATTCTGCTGATGATCGAAAACTGGCGCAGCGGTCTTGTGTGGAACGTGATGAAGCGCAGCCCCTATATCCGCACGGGACTGGAGCGGGCTGGATTCCAAGGTGGTTGGTTGGAGAAAACCACGCCTCCTGTCACCCATTCGCAGGCAACGCCGGTGGCTGCGCCTTCCAAGGGCTGAAACGTCCAAACGCGTCCTCATAATCCCGCCCAGCAAGGAGATACCTTACTTATGGCCGAAGCTCCCCACTCTTCAGCGGACACTATGGGAGATCGGCTGCGCCGCCTCCGCGCGCTCATGGAGGAACACGATCTCGCGGGCCTGATCGTTCCCCACAGCGATGAATATCTGGGCGAATACACACCTGCCTGCGCCGAACGTCTGGCATGGATCACGGGCTTCACCGGCAGCGCGGGACTGGCGATCGTTCTGCGTGAGCGGGCGGCCGTCTTCTCGGACGGACGCTACATCACCCAGATGGACGATCAGGTGGACGGCGAAATATGGGACCGGCTGCACATCAGCCAGACCCCGCCACAAGAATGGCTGAAAGACCACGCTACCCCGGCCGAGCGTATCGGCTACGACCCGCGTATCATCAGCGCTGCAACACTGAACACCTTCGCCCAATCCGGTGCGAACCTCGTCCCCACTTCCGAAAATCTGATCGACCGTGTGTGGGCAGATCGTCCAGCCGCGCCACATTCCCCTGTCATCCTTCATCCGCTTGCCTTCGCAGGAGAGACAAGTACCGCCAAGCGGGGTGCGCTGGCCGCCGATCTTGCGCAGGATGGGCAGGACGCCGTTGTTCTCGCCGATACGACATCGGTGGCGTGGCTGCTCAACATTCGTGGAGCGGACGTGCCCTGCACGCCGGTTGTGCTCGCCTTTGCCATCCTGCACCGCGATGCCCGTGTGGACCTGTTTGTGGAGCCTGACCGAGTGGCGACCGATGTGCGCGACGGCCTGGGAAGCGAAGTCTCCATCCTTCCACCAGCGCACCTCGAAGCGTCTCTGGCCGCATTGGGGAAGAAAACCGTCGCTCTCGATCCCACGACAACGCCCGTATGGTTCACGCAGGTACTGGAACGGCACGATGCCCGGATCGTGGAGGCGAACGATCCCTGCGCCCTTCCCCGCGCCCGCAAGAACGACGTGGAACAGCAGGGCGCCCGTACCGCCCATCTGCGCGATGCCGTGGCGGTCTGTCGCTTCCTGCACTGGATGGACCAGCACGCCATAGGCTCGACCGAACTGGGGTTGGTGAAGCAGCTTGCCGCCTTTCGCGCCGAAGCCCCGGATTATCGCGGCGACTCGTTCGACACCATAGCCGGTGCGGGTCCGAACGGAGCGATCATCCATTACCGCGTCACACCGGAGACGGACCGCACCATCGAAGCCGATACGGTGTGTCTGATCGACAGCGGCGGCCAGTATCCTGACGGCACCACCGACATAACCCGCACGGTCTGGACCGGGTCGGGCACACCGCCTGCCGAAGTGAAGGCCGCCTTCACCCGCGTGCTCAAGGGCAACCTCCGACTGGGAGCGGCCGTCTTTCCCCAATGCGCGCCGGGGAGCGCCCTCGATGCCCTCGCCCGACTCGCGCTGTGGGAGGGACGGCTCGATTTCGATCATGGCACCGGTCATGGAGTGGGCAGCTATCTGTCCGTGCATGAGGGTCCGCAGCGCATCTCCAAGATGGCCAACAAGGTAGCGCTCGAACCGGGCATGATCGTTTCCAACGAGCCGGGTTATTACCGCCCCGGCGCATTCGGCATCCGGCTGGAAACGCTCGTGCTGGTCACCGCTCCCGAGCCGGGACCGGAAAACCGCATGTTCCTGTCATTCGAAACGCTGACTCTGGCGCCCTTCGACAAACGTCTGATCGATGTGGAACTGCTGGGCGCGGACGATGCGGCGCGGCTCGATGAATATCATGCGCAGGTGCTGAAAAAGGTCGGTCCGCTGCTGCCTGCGGAGACGGCTGCATGGCTCTCACATGCCTGCTCTCCCATCAACAGGAAGTGAAAACACGCGATTGCGCGTCGCCATCGGAGCCATTGCGGGGCAGAACAGGCGGCGGATGCACAGGGAGTTCAAGATGAGCAACAGTAAAACCATCCCCGCCACCCTTATTCCGGGCGACGGTATCGGTCCCGAGATCATGGACTCGGTCGTCGAAATCCTCGACGCGGTTGGCGCGCCGTTCAAATGGGAACGCCACATCGCTGGCATGGCGGGCGTGGATGCGGTCAACGATCCGCTGCCGAAAGAAACCATCGAGAGCATTCGCAAGACAGGTCTGGCGCTGAAAGGCCCGCTGACCACCCCCGTCGGCGGCGGCTTCAAGTCCATCAACGTCACGATGCGTCAGGAGTTCGAACTCTACGCAAATCTTCGTCCCACCAAGACCATTATCCCCGGTGGCCGCTACGAGAAGATCGACCTCGTGATCGTGCGCGAGAACCTTGAAGGCTACTACGCCGCGATGGAGCACACGATCCCCGCGAACGGCGACTCCAAGGGCATTGCGCTCTCGGGTGGCTACGTCTCGCGCAAGGAATGTGAGCGCATCGTCCGCTTCGCCTTCGATTACGCCGTGAAGAACAACCGCAAGAAGGTGACGCTGGTCCACAAGGCCAACATCATCAAGCAGATGTGCGGCATGTTCCTCGAAGCCGGTCGCAAGGTGGCCGAGGAATACAAGGGCCGCGTCGAGTGTGACGAGCGTATTGTGGACGCCTGCTCCATGCAGCTCGTCACCAATCCGTGGCAGTTTGACGTCATCGTGACCACCAACCTGTTCGGCGACATCCTGTCCGATCAGGCCGCCGGTCTGGTGGGTGGCCTCGGTCTCGCGCCGGGCGCGAATATCGGTGAAAAAACCGCGATCTTTGAGGCCGTGCATGGTTCGGCTCCCGACATCGCGGGCAAGAACCTCGCCAACCCGCTGGCCCTGCTGCTCGCTGCGGTGATGATGCTGCGCCATGTCCGTCGTGACGATCTGGCCGACCGGATCGATACGGCAATCACCAACCTGATCACCAGCGGCAAGGTCCGTACCCGTGACATGGGTGGTGAAGCCGGCACCAAGGAACTGACGGCCGCGCTGAAGCAGGCGCTCGTCTGATCCCCGGTTCCTGCTAACGCCGGATCTGTTCCGGCGCTGACTGCCAGAGACCCCGCTGATTTTTCAGCGGGGTCTTCGCGTATCGGGGCTTTTCTTCACCAGTTCGGGAAAACGTCTGTAGAGACACGAAATTCTGGTGCGGTTTACCAGAAAATTACCACTCTCCCCCATTCTCCCACGAGCCTTGCAAATGGGAGATCCCCTACCCGTGACCGTCACCACGGCACAGTCCGAACCACCACGCCGCAAGGCTCCACGCAATGTGGAGACGCGTCCGGATGTCCGGCTGGCCCCACCCCTCATTCTTTCTCCGCGTCGCTGCCTTTCGACCCTGCGTCTGACAGGCGCCGATCTCCAGCCCGCGCCGACACCCATCATCAGCCGCCCTTCTGTACGACGTGGCCGACAGAAAGATCCGGCCTGGGGGCGCCTTCTCTCGGATGGATGCGCAGCAGCAGCGAGTCTGCCGCCCGGATGTCGCCTCTCACTGCCAATCGAACATGCCGGACCGCTTCCCGAAGACCTGCTGACGCGCCTGACGACGGCCCTGACGACGCACGATTTCGAAGCCAATCGTCTCGACCTTGAATTTACCGAGATCAGCCTGACGGAAGACACCGATACTCTGTTCTATTCCCTCGCCGCGTTGCGTGATGTTGGCGTGGGCCTGATTCTGGCGGGCTTCGGGTCCGGTACGTCCAGCCTAACCCTTCTGAGAGACCGCACATTTGCCGGTCTCCTGACCGGGGTGAAGCTCGATCGCCATCTCTTTCAGACAAGCGATGATGAACAGCAAACCGTTAACCGCAGCATGGCCCACGCCATTATCCGACTGGCCAGCGATATGGGGCTGACCACGCGCGCGGATGGGGTGGATACGGCGGACACTCTTTCCTTTCTTCAATCGATCGACTGTCGGGAAGGCGGTGGCATGGCGCTGGGAACAGCGGAACCGCTGCCTGACTTCCTGCGACTGTATGCCGACGAGAACGTGTCCCCTCTCACCACCTGAAATCAGACATGGACAGGCAGGCGGTCGAACTCTATCTCCGCCCGTCATGACGTCCTCCTACGCCCTCACCCGGATCGGTATCGATTTCGGCACGACCAACAGCGTCATCGTGATCGCGCGGCCCGACCGCACGATCCAGACCATTCATTTTCCCATGCAGGACGGCTCCACCACCGAAACCTGCCGCACATTGCTGGCCATCTGGCAGGAAATGGAAGGTGGACGCCGCGTGCTGGAACGTGCCGTGGGCGCAGACGCAATCGAGGCGCATCTGGACGACCCGGCCGAGACCCGCCTGATCATGTCCATGAAGTCCTATCTGGCGCAGGCCAGCTTCCGTGAAACACAGGTGTTCGGCCAGCGGCTGTCACTGGAACGCCTTATCGCCACTTTCTTGCGCGAACTGATGAAGCTGGGCGGCCTCTCCCCGGCCGATTGCGCCGTGACGGTTGGGCGGCCGGTACATTTCGTGGGCGAGAACGCCGATGATGCTCTTGGAGAGAAACGCTTGCGGGCCGGTTTTGCCGAAGCGGGTTTCGCCGATGTTTCTGTCATGCTGGAGCCGGAAGCCGCCGGATGGCGCTTCATGCAGCGTCTTGATCGCCCCGCCACTGTGCTGGTGGGGGATTTCGGCGGCGGCACAAGCGATTTCTCGGTCATGCGCTTCGATCCCGGCGGAACGCAGGCCACCCAGCCACTAGGACACGCCGGTGTAGGACTGGCAGGGGACCAGTTCGACTTCCGGATCATCGATAACGTGGTGGCGCCGTCTCTCGGCCGCGACTGCACTTTCCGCATCATGGGCGGAGAACCTCTGCCAGTGCCCATCGAATGGTTCCGTGCGCTCGCCCGCTGGCACCGCCTTTCGCTGATGCGCACACCCCGCATTCTCAATGAAATCGCGGATGTCGCGCGCACCGCCTCCGAACCACAGAAGCTGGAAAACCTCATCGAGTTGATCCGCGAACAGCGCGGACAGGAACTCTACAATGCGGTCTCGGCAACCAAACGCGCCCTCTCTTCCGCCGAAACCGCACAGCTCAGCTTTTCTCAGCCCGGTCTGAACATCGAGACTTCCATTTCCCGTGAAGAGTTCGAGCGCTGGATTGCTCCCGACATCGCACAACTCGATGAAGGCATTGATCGCGCCATGAATGAAGCGAATCTGACACCCAATCAGATCGATCGCGTCTTCCTCACCGGCGGCACCTCCTTCGTGCCCGCCGTGCGCCACCTGTTTACTTCGCGTTTTGGAGAAGAGCATGTGGAACTCGGAGGCGAGTTCGTCTCGGTGGCCGAAGGTCTGGCGCTGGCCTCCGCGTAATCCATTCTGGACGAATCAGGTCAGCGTCCAACGGGTGTTGTCAGTCGCGGCTCCAGAAGCGACATTCATCACCATGAGACGGTTTCCCGCACGCGCCCGCCTGCCGCTTCTGGCGGCCCTTCTTCTCTCGCCCCTCATTACGCCAGAAATGGCGTGGGCCGTTCCCATGCCGGAGAAACCGGAAGTCGCTGGGGACGCGCTTTCGCCCGCCCTCACCTCCTCCACGCAGATATGGGACGCTGTGCAGGCTCTTCCCGATGGACGCCTGATCCTCGAAGCGCCGGGCTGGCTGGGCAATCCCACCCCACAGTTGAGCGTCAGCGCAAAAGGCGCGGCCCCCACGCCCTATCCCAACAGCCGCTGGAATACGGACGCAGGCGATCCGGCACAGCGTTTCGTCGCCATCACCGGCATGACGCTGGCCTCCGATGGGAGTCTGTGGGTCATCGATAGCGGTGTCCCGGACCGTGAGAAGCCACCTGTGGCGGGACCGAAACTGATCCAGATCGAAACTCAGAACAACACCGTGCAGAGAGTGATCGAACTTTCTCCCAATGTTCTGCGACACGGCAGCGTCCTCGGTGGCATCGCCATTCATGGCAACACGGCCTATGTGCCGGATTCCGGTGATGCCGGGCTTGTCGTGGTCAATCTCGATGACGGCTCGGCCCAACGGTTTCTCGATCACGTGCAGGCACTGACCGCTGGACGCCCCATCACCACCCCGTCCGGCACAGTAAAAGCACCGGACGGGCGGCCCATCGCCATTGACGCCAGCCTGATCGCCATCAGCCCGGATGGCCAATGGCTCTATGTCCAGCCCTATTGCGGACCGCTTTACCGTATTGCCACCTCTCTGTTCGACGATCCCGACTCCACGAACACTGCCCTGCAGGAGAGCGCCACGCTGTGGTACAAAACGCATGCTCTCGGTGGTTTGACAGTCGGACCGGACGGCACGCTCTACTGGTCCGATGTGACGACTGGCAGCATCGACAGCTACACGCCGGGCCGCATCCCGCATCATCTCATCACCGATCCGAGACTGCGCTGGCCGGGCGGCGCTTCGCTTTCTGGCAACACCCTCTACGTGCCCGCCTCGCAACTCGATCAGGCCGCACGCTTCCAGAACGGCCACGCCACAGTGCAATGGCCTGTCACGGTCTATGCGCTGCACCTGCCCGATGACGCCACATCGGACGTTTTGCGCAAATAGTCCCCTCCCCGACGGCGCCTAGACCGGCTATGGAAGACACATGAAATACGTTTCCACCCGTGGTCAGGCCCCGACCCGCTCCTTCTCCGACATCCTGCTTGCCGGTCTGGCGGAGGATGGCGGCCTCTACATGCCCGAGAGCTGGCCGCAGTTCTCGAAAGACGAATGGCGCGCCATGCGCTCGCTGTCCTACCCGGAACTGGCGGCGCGCATCATCGCCCCCTTCGCGGAAGACTCGCTAACGCATGAGACGCTCAGCAAGCTGTGCCACGATGCCTATGCCCGCTTCGATCACGCGGCCATCGTGCCGCTCACGCAGATGGAAGACGGACTGTTCGTGCAGGAGTTGTTCCACGGGCCGACTCTGGCCTTCAAGGACATGGCCATGCAGTTGCTCGGGCGGCTGTTCGACCATGTGCTGAACGAGCGTGACGAACGCGTGACCATCGTGGGAGCGACCTCCGGCGACACCGGCTCCGCCGCGATCGAAGCCTGCCGTGGCCGCGAGCGCCTGACGGTGGCCATTCTGCACCCTGAAGGCCGCACTTCCGAAGTGCAGCGTCGCCAGATGACCACGGTGCTGGACCCGAACATTCACAATCTCGCGGTTCAGGGCACGTTCGACGACTGTCAGGATCTGGTGAAAGCCATGTTCGCGGATCTTCCGTTCCGCACAGACATGCACCTCTCCGCCGTCAACTCCATCAACTGGGCCCGCATCGCCGCCCAGATCCCCTATTACGTCTATTCCGCGCTTCAGCTTGGCGCGCCGGATCGCGAAGTTTCGTTCGCTGTCCCCACCGGTAATTTCGGCAACGTGCTGGCCGCATGGGTCGCACGCCAGATGGGTCTGCCGGTGAAGCATCTATGCGTTGGCTCCAACCGCAACGACATCCTCACGCGATTCCTTCACAGCAACGACATGAGCACCCGCAAGGTTGTACCCAGCCTGTCGCCGTCGATGGACATTCAGGTCTCCTCCAACTTCGAGCGCCTGCTGTTCGAGGTGATGGGACGGGACGCACAAGCCTGCGCCAACCTGATGACCGGCTTCCGCACGACGGGAAAGATGGACGTCCCTTCCAAGGCATGGGAGGCCATCAGCACCCTGTTCTCCGGCAAGGAACTGGACGACGCGGCCACGACCGCCGAAATCCGCTCGCTGTACGAGAAAAACCGCTATCTGGCCGATCCACACACCATCATTGGCATTGCCGCAGGCCGCGCGTTCCGTGAGCCGGGTGTACCCATGGTGGCCATGGCGACGGCGCATCCGGCGAAGTTCCCAGATGCCATGCGTGAAGCCACTGGAATTACGCCCGCACTGCCCCCATCTCTGGCGGACCTGTTCGAGCGCGAGGAGCGCTACCGCGTGGTGTCCAACGATCTCACGGTCGTGGAAGACGCCATCCGGGCCAGCGTCCTCGCCAACTCACGCTGATCCCCTTCCGGGCGGGAGGCACTCCCGCCCCCTTTCAGGATACACATGACCGATCCCATCCAGACGACCCGCCTGCCTTCCGGCCTGACCGTTGTCACAGAGCGCATGGAGCGCGTCGAGACCGTCTCATTCGGAGCCTATGTCGCCACCGGCACCCGCGACGAACGTCCCGAGGAAAACGGCGTTTCCCATTTCCTCGAACATATGGCCTTCAAGGGCACGACCTCGCGTTCTGCCGCCCGAATTGCGGAAGAAATCGAGAATGTGGGCGGCCACATCAACGCCTATACGGCGCGCGAGCAGACGGCCTATTACGTCAAGCTGCTCAAGGGTGATCTGGGGCTGGGCATCGACATCATCGGTGACATCCTCTCCCACTCCACGTTCCTGCCCGAGGAAGTGGAACGCGAACGTGGCGTCATCCTTCAGGAAATTGGGCAGGCCAACGACACGCCTGATGACATCATCTTCGATCATTTTCAGGAAACGGCGTTCGCAGGCCAGCCGATGGGGCTACCCACGCTCGGAACGGAAAGCCTGATCCGCGAGATGAGCCGCGACACCCTGATGGGCTATATGCGCGCTCACTACACTGCGGACAACATGATCGTCGCCGCCGCAGGCAACCTCCATCATGACGATGTGGTGGAGCGGGTGAGCCGTCACTTCGCGGATCTGCCCTCCGGCAAGAAAATGCCCCGCGTCACCAGCCATTACACCGGCGGCGAATACCGCAAGGAAAAGGAACTCGATCAGGCACATATCCTGCTCGGCTTCCCGTCTGTGCCCTATGGAGACGCGGACTATCATGCAGCCCTGCTGCTTTCCACCCTTCTGGGCGGAGGCATGTCCTCACGGCTGTTTCAGGAAATCCGTGAAAAACGCGGACTGGTCTATTCGGTCTATTCCTTCATCACGCCCTTTCTCGATGGCGGTCTGTTCGGCATCTACGCCGGAACCGGCAAGGAGGAAGCCCGCGAGCTTCTGCCCGTGACACTGGATGAACTGGCCAAGGTGCAGCAGGCCATCACCACACCGGAACTGACCCGCGCCCGCGCCCAACTCAAGTCTTCGCTGCTCATGTCACTGGAAAGCACGGGTAGCCGGTGTGAGCAGATCGCTCGACAGCTTCAGATCTTCGGTCGCCTGATCCCGATTGCCGAGACCGTGGCGAAGATCGACGCTGTAACACCCGATGACATCAGCCGCGTGGCGCGGCGCATCTTCCGCGCGCAGCCCACACTCGCCTGCCTCGGTCCGGTGGATGGCGTGATGTCTTTCGGCACGCTTGAGGAGCAACTTGCGGCATGAGCACCTCTCCCCTCGACCTCGCCTGCGAGATTGTCGCACGCGCCACGAAACACGGTGCCGATGCCGCTGACGCCGTCTATGCAGGCGGTACAGCTTTGGGCGTGAGCGTGCGCAACGGCGTCACGGAAGAACTGGAACGCTCCGAGACCACCGATCTCGGCCTGCGGGTGTTCGTGGGGAAACGCTCCGCCATCGTCTCGACCTCCACACCGGATCCGGCCGGATTCGATGCGCTGATCGAGCAGGCGCTCGCCATGGCCCGTGTGCTGCCTGAAGACGCCAATGCTGGCTTTCCCAACGGCGTGGAACTGATCGGGCGGGTGGAAACCAACACGCTCGATCTGATGGACCCGACGGAGACGGATGCGACGCAGTTGCTCGATCGCGCCCGTCGCACGGAAGATGCCGGACGAGCCATTGAAGGCGTGACCAATTCAGCCGGAGCCAGCGCCTCATGGGGGCGCACTCAGGTCGCGCTGGCAACTTCACGCGGCGTGGCCGGACAGTACGGCCGGACGCGGCACTCCATTTCCATGAGCGCGCTTGCCGGTCACGGTACCGCCATGCAGCGTGATTACGACTACCACAGCACCGTTCATCTGGCGGATCTGGATGCTCCGGAAACTATCGGTGCCAGCGCAGGACGCAAGGCCGTCGCCCGTCTGGATCCGGTACAGCCGCGCACCGGCGTCCTGCCGATACTCTTTGCGCCGCGCATAGCGAACAGCCTGCTTGGGCATCTTGCCGGTGCGATCAACGGTGTGGCCATCGCCCGTGGGACATCGTTCTTGAAAGCGCATATGGGCAAGCGCATTTTTCCGGCAGATCTGCGTGTGATTGATGATCCGCATCGTCAGCGCGGCCTTCGCTCGCGTCCTTTCGATGGTGAAGGTGTGCAGGGAGCAACGCTCGATCTCGTGGCGGATGGCGTTTTGCAGCACTGGCTGCTTGATGGCCGCAGCGCACGTCAGTTAAAGCTGCTTTCCAATGGACGAGCGGTCCGTGGCGCGTCTTCCCCTCCGTCTCCGGGCGTGTCCAACCTGTTTTTCGCGCCCGGAACCGCCACGCCTCAGGAACTGATGTCCGATATCGAGGAAGGTATCTACATCACCGAAATGATGGGCTCCGCCGTTAACGGCATTACCGGCGATTACAGCCGTGGCGCCTCCGGTTTCATGATCCGCAATGGCCAGCTTGCCGATCCGGTTGCAGAATTCACGGTTGCCGGCAATCTTCTGGACATGTTCGGGCGAGTACAAGTGGCAAACGACCTGTCCTTCCGCTTCGGAATGGATTCACCCACCGTTCGCATCGACGCCATGAGTGTCGCGGGCAACTGAATCTTTCCTCAACCGTAAGCAACGGGTTGCCGGGTGATCTTCGATCATCCGTTTCTGTGTAATCGGAGGTGCGTTCTGTCCACCATGAAGTCTCGTTCCACCACGGCTTTTGCCGCCGTGGCCATTGCCCTGTCTCTCTTCTCCGGTATCGCGCAGGCGCGCCCCGGCGAAGGAGGATCGATGGGCAGTCGGGGAAGCCGCACATGGTCGGCCCCTGCTCCCACGCGCACATCCCCCTATGGCGCAGCCCCGATGGAACGCTCCATCGCTCCGCGTCAGACACCGGGTTACGGGATGCCGGGTCAATCCGCGCCGCGTTATGGCAACGCGCCGATGATGGGCCAGTCGCGTCATCCTTTCCTGACCGGCTTTATGGGCGGCATGCTGGGAGCGGGCGTGTTCGGTCTTCTGTCCGGGCATGGTTTCCTCGGTGGCGTGCATGGTCTGTTCGGGTTTGTCGGACTGCTGCTCCAGATTTTTCTGGCCGTGATCGTGATCCGCTGGCTGTTCGCCCTCTTCACGCGCAACCGTAATGGCGGCGCCGGCTCTGCCGGAGCGTTTCCTGTGGGAGCCGCCGGGAGTTCAAACGGTCGCACAGCGCCATCCACGCTTCAGATCGGGGCGCAGGATTATCAGGCTTTTCAGACACTGCTGCTGAACATTCAGACCGCATGGAGCCAGCAGAACATCCCCGCATTGCAGGGCATGGCGACACCGGAAATGGTGAGCTATTTCAACCAGCAGCTTGGCGCTCTTGCCAGTCGGGGCGAACGCAATGTCGTCTCGGACGTACGTTTCCTGCAAGGCGATTTGGCCGAAGCATGGACTGAAAACGGCTACGATTACGCCACGGTCGCCATTCGTTACAGCCTGATCGACCTGACCACGGACATGACCGGTCGTGTCGTGGCGGGAAGCTCCACCGAACCGGTTGTAGTGACGGAACTGTGGACCTTCGTGCGGCCGTCGTCGGGCGGCGCATGGCTTCTCTCAGCCATCCAGCAGGCCCGCTAATCTTTCACGGCGTTGTCGTCGCTGTCGCTCCCGCTCCGACGGGAGGCGACGGTGACGATGGCTCCTCATCGCCCCACTCTTCCTGCAAAGCCTTGAGCCGGGCCGTCCACTCCGCTTTCTGCCGTGTCATCTGATATTGACGCCACAGGCGAATGCCGAGCACTCCCCCTTCAAAAGTGAGCCATGCCAAAGCGGTCGCGCCCCAGCTCAAAATTGACGTCATGGGATCGGAAAGAATACCGAAAGCCGCATCCAGCGTTCCATCGGCCGACCACAACTGATGAAAAGGATGGATCAACGCGGCAAAGGCATAGGGCGCCAGAATCCGCGCCATTTCTTCACTGCGACGAAAATCAAGAATATGAAGTATCAGCACAGGCGCGAGCAGGACTCCGATCAGCAAGGCATAGCCGGGCATCCATGCCAGTGCCGCGCCACAGACCAGCCCATGCCACCACTTCATGCCCCCGATCCGGCGTGTTCCCGCTGAAGACGCACTCACAGCACCAGCTCCACACACAATGCGCCCACCATCGCCATCATGCCCACCGATGTAGCTATACGTACAATCTCAAGACGCGCACGAGGTGTTATCTCAGGCTTCCAGGTGCGCGCCTGTGCAAGTGAGGCTTCAATGCTCGCCGCTTCACGTTGCGCCGCCGTCCATTCCTGCTGATCCCGGGTAAAGGCCGCCTTATCGGACAGCAGTTCGTTCATTTTCTGAAGGTCTCCCTCACCCGCAGCAGTCGCGAGAGCTCCCCCCGGGCCGTCCGGGTTTTCCGACTGCGCCAGCGTTTCAGGGCTGCGGTCAGATGAGGAAGAAGCTGGCGGCCGACACCCGGCAACGGTCCCGTCGCCAACTGCTTTTGAAGGCGTGCAAGCAAAAGCAGGTCTGAAGTCCATGACGAGCGATCGGGCATCAGATCGTCAAAATATTCAATGACACCGCTGCGATGAACGGACGCCACCAGAAAAGCCGTCATATGTGCGTCCAGAAGAGCATTAGAGCCTTGGGGAATGGCCGAGCGTGTGGCGTTGAGCCAATGAAGAAGGGCTCCAGCGCTGGAAAGACGCTGTTCGATGCATCGTGACGACAAACAGGACTGGAAATGATTGAAGACATAGGCCAGACGCACAACGGACGTCGCATCGTCCACCTGCGCTTTTCGGGCCGCCGCCTGCATCTGCTGGCAGGCCGTATCCTGAATGGGCACTGAAGAGATTTGGCCGAACCGCGCCAGCTTTCCGCTGCGCAGAATGGTGACAATCGTCGTAGGCACATCGAAGGGAAACGCTCCGGCGCTTTCCATAGAGCTAACCACCAGTTGCCCCAAAGCATCCGGCCAGAACCACATTTTTCCCCAGAACATGGGCAATGAAGGTTCAAGAAGCGCCACAATCTCCATGAGGACGGAGTTACCCAGCACTCCGTCCTCAGCGAGAGTAATATCCTTGGCAATCGATGCTAGACGTCCGGCCGTCTGCGTCATCCCCATTTCATGCAGAAGCCAGCGTTCGACGGTCCCGCGCATGAAAAGGTCCGTAAACTCCTTGGGATGCAAGGTCGCCCGCCAAGCCAGATCTCGCGTCGTCCTCACCTTCATCGGGCCGACCTGAATTGGGATGGTCGCAACAGGAGTTTTACGTGCCACATATCCCTTGTGTGCTGCGGCATTGAGCAGATCGCGCGGCGCTGGCCGGGCTGCCGGATCATCCGCCAACATGGCCGCAAGCATCGCCTTCGCTTCGACCGAAAGGGAAAGATGGCCCGCGAGCGCTGCAAAACTTCCCTTTGCGAAGCGCTCTTCCAGATTGGCACCTACCACATCGGCAGCGTAGGACGGACATCCGCTCAGAAGCCACGCGGCGACGGCCCCCAGAGCGAACACATCATCCGCGATCGTGCCGCGCCCTCGTCCTGCAGGAAAACACAGCACGGATGACAACGGTTCGAAACGGTCAGGTTGCCAGAAGGCGGACGGTCCGGCTACGGCCGGACCAAGTCGGACAGGCAACCGCCCCCCCGGATCGAACATGTTATCGGGCCGAATGGCGCGATGCGTCAGTCCAGCTTCCTTGTAAGCATGCAAAGCGGCTGCGACTGGCTCGATCACGCGCTCAAGAACGGATTTTTCCGTCCACCCGCCCGTTTCCATCAGGGAAGGGCCGGGGGGCGCGTCACAGACGATCCAGACCGAACCGGAACTGTCATCTACCGCGTGGATTGTCAGGGTATTGGGAGCCCGAACGCGGGCGAAAGCTGCGGCGTTTTCCCGAGCCGCATGAAAGGCATCCGGGGCCAGAGCCACCAGTTCTGCTGAATGAGATATCTGGTCGCGGACGACGCACGTCTTGCAATGAGCAAGTTCGGGAGCGGCGTGCTCCGTTTCCACGACATAACGGCCACCGATGACAAGGCGTCCGGAAGTCCCGGTTGCAGACAGATCGTCCTCTGCAATGTCCTCGTCGTCGGCCATGTAACTCTTTCCCAGTTTGTGAACGGGAAAGAGTTAGCAGCCGGTGCTTAACGGACCGCTTACATCATGCAGCCCAAAGCCGGTTCAGGCGTCGAAAGGATCCTTCACCAGAATCGTGTCGTCACGCTCAGGACTTGTGGACAACAGCGTCACCGGTGCTCCCACCAGTTCCTCAATGCGGCGCACATATTTCACCGCCTGCGCCGGGAGATCGGCCCAGCTACGGGCGCCCTGAGTCGATTCGCCCCAGCCTTCCAGCGTCTCATAAACCGGCTTCACACGTGCCTGCGCCGCCGAACCTGCAGGGAAGCGACGGATCACCTCTCCATCCAGTTCATACCCCACGCACACCTTGATCTCGGCCAGACCGTCAAGAACATCCAGCTTGGTCAGCGCCAGCCCGTTGACGCCACCGACCTGCGCCGCATGCTTGACCAGCACGGCATCGAACCAGCCGCAACGACGCGGACGCCCCGTGACCGTGCCGAACTCGTGACCGCGCTCACCCAGCGTCCGGCCCGTTTCATCGAACAGTTCGGAAGGGAATGGTCCCTCACCCACGCGGGTGGTGTAGGCCTTGGCGATGCCCAGCACGAAACCCGCGGCGTTCGGCCCCATGCCCGAACCGGTCCCGGCGTTGGACGCCACGGTGTTGGAACTCGTCACGAAGGGATAGGTGCCGTGATCGACATCCAGCATGACGGCCTGCGCACCTTCGAACAGGATGCGCTTGCCGCCCTTGCGTTCCGCTTCCAGAAGATCGGCCACAGGCGCCATATAGGGCAGCACTTTCGGTGCTATGTCGATGAGGAAGGCGATAACTTCCTCCTTTGTGAACTGCTCCGCGCCCAGCCCGGCCAGCAAGGTGTTATGGTGCAGCAGCAGTTCGTCCACCTTCCAGTCCAGCGTCTCCGGCTCGGCCAGATCGCACAGACGGATCGCGCGACGCGCCACCTTGTCCTCATAGGCCGGACCGATGCCCCGTCCCGTAGTGCCGATCTTGCGGTCACCGCGCGCGGCTTCACGCGCGCGGTCCAACGCGCCATGCAGCGGCAGGATCAGAGGCACGTTTTCAGCCACTTTCAGGGTTTCGGGAGAAACCGGAAGACCTTGTGCCTGCACACGTCCGATCTCGGCCAGAAGCGCCTGCGGGTCCACCACCACGCCATTACCGATGATGCCCAGCTTGCCCCGCACCAGCCCTGAAGGCAGCAGCGAGAGTTTGTAGACCTGATCGCCCACGACAAGCGTGTGACCGGCATTGTGGCCGCCCTGAAAGCGGACCACGACATCGGCGCGGCTCGCCAGCCAATCGACGATCTTGCCTTTACCCTCGTCCCCCCACTGGGTTCCGATTACGGTGACATTGGACATGCGCAGTTTCCCCTGCGGTGAAATTCAGGCCCGGAGGCCGGAGGAGTTGGAATCAAGCGGAGACGAGCGGCACCAGCGTATCGCGTCGGGCGATGTGAGTGCAGCCAAGACGTCGCGCTTCCCGCTCAGCATCGCTCTCAGCAGCAAGCGCGGCAACCGTGATGTGCCCTTCTTCGCGCAGCCTGCGCGCCTGTGCCGCATCGGTCCCGAACGGCAGATAGACACGTGGCGCGACATGCACGGGTGGAGCCGCACGAAACACGGCGCCCGGCCGCAATGTAAGGCCGCAGGCCGGTTCGTTATCGTTGCTGCGATACCGACCGCCGCGCCCGAGTTCTTCCTGTGTGGTCAGGGAATAGACCGTCAGGCAGACGCCCGTGTGGTATTTCCAGCCACGAAACTCCACTGGATCGACGGTAATCTGAATACTTGGCAGACGCGCACGGATGGCCGCGACCGTTGCCGTCAGCCGATCACTGAACTGCCGCGCCTGTTCGGGCAGATGAACTTTCCCGAGCGCTGCCAGCGCCTGTTCGGCATCGCCTGCGGCGCTGAGCAATGCAATAAGCGTCTGGGCAATCACACCACCATGCTCGGCCACAGCCGCCGCATCCTTGCGATCCAGCGCATGCATGAGCGCCGTACGGGCGGCCGGAGTCAGACCAGCCTGCTCGATCAGGCATGGCACCAGTGGCGGCATGGTGAGATCGAAGGACAGATCCGCAACGCCCACGCGCCCAAGTGCTTCCGCCACCACGCTGACGACCTCAGCATCCGCCTCGGCGCTGTCGGGCCCCAGCAACTCGATACCCGCCTGTGCGATCTGGCGCGCGTCCTCACCCGCAATATCGTTACTCACCAGCACGACCTGCCCGGCGTAGGACAGGCGCAACGGACGAGGCGCATCGCGCAGGCGCGTCGCGGCAATACGAGCCACCTGCGGCGTGATATCGGGCCGCAACGCCATCATACGGCGCGTGTCCGGGTCCATCATCCGAAATGCCTGCTCGGCCAGAGCGGCTCCCGCCCCGCCCAGTAATGTGTCCTCAAACTCCAGAAGCGGCGGTTCCACACGCTCGTAACCGTGGCTTGCGAACACGGACAGGAGCGCCTGTGTGCCGTTAGCCTCCGTCTGGGCGTCAAGCGGAAGACGGTCGGCAAAGCCGGGCGGCAGAAGCGCCGGAGAAGGAAGCTGATCGCACGTCATGCTGCGCTCATACCATTGGCTGGAGTGCGGGTCATGTGCCGAGATGTCCTCACGACCGCAATGTCGCGCCGGTCGCCTTGGCAACGGCGGCTACGACCTTGTCGCAAGCGACTTCGATCTCCCCATCCGTCAGGCTGGCGCCTTTCGGTTGAAGCACGACTTCGACCGCGACCGATTTCTGCCCTTCCGGCAGCTTGTCGCCTTCATAAACATCGAACAACGACACATTCGCGATCAGGTTGCGTTCCGCACCCCGGGCCGCACGGAGAACATCGCCCACAGGCGTATCTTTTGCGACAACGAAAGCGAAATCGCGGCGCACCGGCTGGAAAGGCGAAAGTTCCGGGGCAGTCTTCTTGCGGCGCTTCGGCTCGGGGATACGATCGAGGAACACCTCGAACGCCACGACGGGCGCATCAAATCCGGCCTCTTTCAGCAAGGAAGGATGCAGTTCCCCGAAATTGGCCAGCACCGTCTTCGGCCCCTGACGCAAAACGCCCGAGCGGCCCGGATGATAATAGCCCGGCGCATCGGTGGTCACACTGAGAGCCTCCGGCGACACTCCCAGAGAAAGCAGCACATCCAGCGCATCGGCCTTTGCGGCCATGAAGGTCATGGGCAGTCCACCCCCACCGGGCTGGCGTGGCGTGTGGCCACTGCGCACACCTGCGGCAAGAGTGGTCTGGCTCTCCTCCCCGAAAGCCGCTCCGATCTCGAAGAGAGCGACATCCGCCCAACCCCGCGCCGCGTTACGCTGGGCTGCCGCCACAAGACTCGGCAGAGGTGTGGGACGCATCTGGTCCAGATCGGCGGCGATGGGATTGAGCAGCCGCAGCGATTCCGGCGCCTCCCCATAGCGGGCAGCGTCCTCATGCGCGATGAAAGAGAAGCCGATGGTTTCCATCAGACCGCGTGCCGCGAGCACACGGCGGGCCTTCGCCAGACGTGTACGTCCCGGTGTCAGCGCGACTCCCGGCACTGTGGAACGCAACGGCAAGGCGACGGGCGGCACCTGATCCAGCCCCTTGATCCGCAGGATTTCCTCGATCAGATCGCATTCGGGTTCGATTTCACGCACCGAGTCTTCCAGCAGCATGCAACGATCCGCTGCAATGGTGGGCGACGGATCGAGGACGACCGGCTGGGCGATGTCATTGCGCCATGAAGGCACGCTGACAGTGACAGACTCCGCATCCTGTTGTCCCACCTCGAAGCCGAGATGCCCCAGAATGTCGATGCTCTCCTTGGGGGGCACATCCAGCCCGCCAAGACCCGCCACACGAGCAAAACGCAGACGCGCCGAACGCTGCCAGTGCGGTTCCGCGCCTGCAGACACGACGTCGCTGGCCTCTCCCCCACACAGATCGATCATCATGCGTGTGGCGGCCTCCAGCGCTGCCACCGGCAACGCCTGATCCACCCCACGCTCGAAGCGATAACGGGCATCGGAGTTGATGCCCAGACGACGGCCGGTCAGGGCGATACGAATGGGATCGAACAGCGCGCATTCCACGAACACATCCGTCGTGCCGGCGGAAACCTCGGTCTCCGCCCCACCCATGATGCCTGCAATGGACTGCACACCGGCACCATCCGCAATCACGCAATCTTCGGCCGTGACGATATGGTCCTTGCCATCAAGCGTGCGGACGCTCTCCCCCCCGCCACGGCAGACCGTGAGCGTATCGCCCTTGATCCGCGCCACATCGAAGACGTGCAGCGGACGCCCGAGATCGAGACAGAACAGGTTGGTGATGTCCACCAGTGTGGAAATGGAGCGCAGCCCCACGGATTCGAGCCTGTCGCGCAGCCATTGCGGGCTGGGTCCGTTCTTCACACCGCGAATGGTGCGTCCCAGCACCCACGGGCAGGCCTCCGGCCATTCCCGCTTCCATGACACAGGCGACGGAAACGTGCCCTCCACCGTCTCGGCCAGAAACGGCTTGAGCTTACCCAGACCGGCTGCCGCCAGATCGCGCGCAATGCCGCGCACAGCCAGCGCATCGCCCCGGTTGGGGGTTATGGCGATATCGATGACCGTATCGTCCAGCCCGGCGAAATCGGCATAAGACTGACCGGGGAAGGTGTCCTCGGGCAGTTCGGCAATGCCGTTCGATTCCTCGCCAAGCCCCAGTTCACGCAGCGAGCACAGCATTCCGCCACTGGCTTCACCACGGATCTTGCCCGCCTTGATGGTGATGTCGAGCCCCGGAACATATGTCCCCGGCGGCGCGAAGATGACAGCTAGCCCCGTACGGGCGTTGGGCGCCCCGCAGACGACCTGCACGTCCTGAAACCCCGGACCGGCATCGACCTTGCACACACGCAGGCGATCCGCATTGGGATGTTGCATGGCCTCCACGATGCGGGCGGTCAGGAACGGCTCCAGCGCCTTGCCGCGCTGCTCCACGTCCTCAACCTCAAGGCCGATGCGGTTCAGCGTGGCGCAGATGTCTTCCACCGTGGCGGCGGTGTCGAGATGCTCATGCAGCCAGGATAGCGTGAACTTCATGGATCAGACTCCCTCGTGCAGCAGGGCGGGCGCGAGCGGATCGGTCCCGTAGTGACGCAACCAGCGAACATCGCTTTCATAGAAGGAACGTAGGTCGGGAATGCCGTTTTTGAGCATCGACAAGCGCTCGATGCCCATACCGAAAGCAAAGCCCTGCCACTCTTTCGGGTCCAGCCCACAATTGGCCAATACGCGCGGATGCACCATGCCCGAGCCAAGCACTTCCAGCCAGTCATCACCCCCACCGATCTCGCCGGTCTTGCGCGACCAGCCGATATCGACCTCCATCGAAGGCTCGGTAAACGGAAAGTAGGAGGCGCGAAAGCGCACCGGCAGTTCCGGCTTGCCGAAGAAGACCCGCAGGAACTCGATCAATGTCCCCTTGAGGTGGCCGAGCGTGATGCCGCGATCGACCACCAGTCCCTCGCACTGATGAAACATGGGCGAATGGGTCGCGTCGTGATCGGCGCGGTAGGTCCGGCCCGGAGCGATGATGCGGATCGGCGGCTCCTGCCCCAGCATCGTGCGGATCTGCACGCCCGAGGTCTGGGTGCGCAGCACACGCGCCCCCTCGCCTTCTTTGGACGGAAGATAGAACGTGTCGTGGTCGGTGCGGGCGGAATGGTGTTCGGGCGTATTGAGCGCGGAAAAGTTGTGCCAGTCCGTTTCAATGTCGGGCCCTTCGGCCACGGTAAAACCCATCGCGCCGAAGATGGCCGTGATTTCCTCCACCGCCTGACTGACGGGATGGATGCCGCCACGCGGTGTCTCGACAACAGGCAGAGTCACATCCACGCGCTCAGCGATCAGCCGCGCGTCAAGCGCTGCGGCTTCGATCTCACGTCCGCGCTCTTCAATGGCGCGGGTCAGTTCATCGCGCAGGCGGTTGAGCTGCGCGCCACGGGTCTTGCGCTCTTCGGCGTCCATGCGCCCAAGCTGTTTGAGCAGTCCCGTCAGCCGCCCCGATTTACCGAGAAAGGCCACCCGGATCGCGTCCCAGCCACGCTGGTCCTGCGCCTCGGCAAGAGCCGCCAGGCACTCCGTACGGAGCGTATCGACATCGTCGCTCATGTGACCTCATCCACGTCTGATGCCTCCGGGGTGCGGGAGGCGGGGCCGTCTGCCAAGGGCGGATAGCCGCTTCACGGGCGCGAGAAAACCCCCACGTCCAAATCCCGGCACACACCTGATGCGGACACAGCCACCATCGCCCGCGTGGAGACAAGGTATTCTTCGCCCCATTCCGGCCCACCCGGGACCGGATCGCACGACTCTCATTCCTGCCTTCAATTCCTTTTCAGCACGAGATGAAATGATCCTTTTTCTTTCACGCATGTCCGGCCGAACCGGCGTGACGGGTGGCTTTTCCACCCGATGTCTCCTCGCCATGGGGCTGACCTCGGCCCTGCTCCTCACCTCAGCGCCCGCTCAGGCCGGCAGTTCGTTCCAGACCAATCAGATCGACGGAAGCACCACGGTTTCCGGCACGGGTGAAACCCTTGCCCAGTTGGTGAGCGCAATCCAGTCGAACACGACCGCCATCAATTCGGTCACGTCCTCGGTCAACAACGCCTATCTGCTTGCCGTCGGCGCCATCCAGTCCTCGCTGCTCGGCACGTCAGGCGGCGTGGCGGTGCTGGATTCCACCGGCGCCATGACTTCTCCCCTCTCCACGACGACCGCCACCGCGAGCGACTACGCCACCATCGGGTGGAACGCCGACCAGACATGGACTGTCAATTCCGGCACCGGCACGCAGTACGCCAATCCGAAAATCGCTTTTAATCACCCTTGGACAATGGGGTATGACTCATCGGGCAATGCCCAGACCGATGACTACATGCCGCCCACTCATCTACGGCTCGGCGGATCGCAGGAATTCGACGGTGTACCGCTCTTTGTTCACAACGTGCCTTACAGCGAAGGCAATATGGGTATCGTCGAAGGCGTCTTTCTGCAGTCCGAGAATATGCGTGGCTCCATCGCGGGTGTCGGCCCGGGCGGAGCGGATGCCGTAACGACCTATGACAACTACGATGTCGTCGCCCGTTATACCTTCGCCGGCCCCAGTTCGCCCATTTTCACCGCCACCGGCAGCGCCGTCACAGCGCCTGATGGCCAGACTCATATTCCGGTATTTTACAGTTGGGGGGCCACCTTCGCCAACCCGTTGCCTCAGGCATGGTCGGACTGGATCAAAAGCCACCCTCATACCCGCATGATTACCAACGAGATTGGCGTGGCCCCGTCTTCTCACAAGAACGCCACCTATGTCGGCATGCTGACTGGCTACGCAATGGACGACAATGGTCTCGTAAAGACCGTAACGACCGATGGCTGGCGTATTTTCGACCAAGCCAACATCAGTGGCGCTTCCACCACCAACGAGATCCCTGGAACATCGTC
Source organism: Acetobacter estunensis (assembly GCF_011516945.1). Classification (GTDB taxonomy): domain Bacteria; phylum Pseudomonadota; class Alphaproteobacteria; order Acetobacterales; family Acetobacteraceae; genus Acetobacter; species Acetobacter estunensis. The sequence continues at coordinate 70,318 of NZ_WOTH01000007.1, read as the reverse complement.
CATGGACGGAACGACACCAGCTATCGACACCGTGTGGTCCGATTTTGGTGATCCCGCCATCATGTTCGGCGCCTACACCAAAGCCTTCGACGCCAATACCATCTGTTACATGCCCGGCCCTACGCCACACGCCACACCCGGCGACATCAACGATCCGACCGGCAAGATAAACAACCAGCTCCGCGCGTGTGAAGGGATCGAATACGATCTATGGGATGACGACACCACGGGCGAAGCGGGCGTCATGCACGGTATCACCGTCGCCTACAGTGGCACCACATCTCCCGCCGCAGACAGCTTCGACATGGCGCTTGCCGGAGGCAACGCCAATATGATCCTGCTTGAAGGCGAATGGTATTCGATGAATATCGGCTCCCGCTCCTTTTCCTCGGCGGGATATGGTGGCCCTGACTATGCCGCTGATTCGAAGAAAGTCGTGGCCGACTTCGGACAGTCCAATCGTCCCGGCTGGGATGCCGATGCGGCGTCTCCCGCCTATTCCCACAACATGCGCGTGACGATCTGGAACACGCGCAATCAAGACGACACCAGCAACCAGAACGATTACAATGATATCACCACAAGCGTTGGCGTGCAGGTGGATGGTCACGGCGATGTCCACCAACTCAGCATGGATGGCACAGTGCAGGAACACATGGAGTTCAATCCTGCCAGTTTCCCCAACGGGATTGCCCTGTGCGGTTATTACGGCTGTGGGTTTGCCGTAAACATCTATGGGACGCCAGAGTTCACCGATAACGCCGTGATGCATGCGGGCAAGTCTCTTATGCTTGAGGACCCTAACGACACACTTCGCGGCTATATCTATGGAAACGCGGACGGGACCACTCACGTCCTCGGTGCGGCGGGCCTGACCAAGGACGCCCTTACCGTTGACGGTGGCCTCAAAATGAATGGCGCCATCACCAATCTAAGCTCCACCTACGCCTCCCTGCCCACCTCCGGGAGCGCCACAGGCGCCCAGATTTACTGCACGGACTGCTATGCCTCCGCCGGTTCCTCTGCCCACAAGGGCATTCCCGTGTGGTGGAACGGCACGGCATGGACCGACGCACTCGGAATAACGGCCCTGCACTGACAGGAATAGTTTGTCTGCGGGATATGACGCTTCATTTGGCAGAGACTTCAACAAGGCGCATAGTGCCGACCTACGGGCGGAAACCCCGCCCGTAGGCACCCTGCCCATTTGGACAGGTGGCCTACCCGCCGTTCCGCAGAGCCATTGCCCGCCCGGCACAGCTTCCCGGAAACGGTGAAGCCCGAACCATGCCGCGGCCCGCTGGCGCTCCGCCAAGACCCCGGCGCTACAGGAGCCGCCTTCATGACCGTCGGTCGTTTTCCGCTGACCCGCCTGCGTCGCAATCGCTTCGATCGCTCCACGCGCAGGCTGGTGGGTGAGAATGTGCTCACCACTGATGACCTGATCTGGCCGATCTTCGTCATGGAGGGCACCAACAACGTGACCGAAGTGGAGTCGATGCCCGGCGTGAAGCGCGTCACGCTCGATCGCCTCGCCGCTCACGTCGAACCCGCCGCAAAGCTCGACATTCCGGCGTTGGCCATCTTTCCCGTCACCCCGTCCGAGGTGCGTGACGAAAAGGGTACCGAAGCTCTCAATCCCGACAATCTGATGTGCCGCGCCGCCCGCGTGCTCAAGAAAGAGTTCCCCGATATGGGACTCATTGGAGACGTGGCGCTCGATCCCTACACAAGCCACGGCCATGACGGGATCATTCGTGACGGTTACGTGGTGAATGACGAGTCCGTGGCGATCCTCACCCGGCAGGCCACCAATCAGGCGGCTGCCGGCATCGACATCATCGCCCCTTCCGACATGATGGACGGACGCATCGAGACCATGCGGCGCGATCTGGACGAGAACGGCCTCGTCAACACACGCATCATGTCCTACGCCGCCAAATACGCCAGCGCCTTCTACGGCCCCTTCCGTGACGCACTCGGCTCAGGCGGTCTGCTCAAGGGCGACAAAAAGACCTACCAGATGGATCCGGCCAACTCGGACGAGGCGCTGCGCGAAGTCGAGAGCGACCTGCTCGAAGGCGCGGACATGGTCATGGTCAAGCCGGGCATGCCTTATCTCGACATCATCTGGCGCGTGCGTGAAACATTCGCCGTGCCGACCTTCGCCTATCAGGTGTCGGGCGAATACGCGATGCTGATGGCCGCCATCCGCAATGGCTGGCTGGACCATGAACGCGCGGTCATGGAAAGCCTGCTCGCCTTCAAGCGCGCGGGGGCGAACGGCATCCTGACCTACTTCGCCGTGGAAGCCGCCGAGCGCCTCAGAAAAGGCTGACACGCCCCACAGGAAACGTCTTCGTTGACGGAGGCGTTTCCTCTTCGGCATCATCTCTCTTCCCGGTCGGCTCGCTCATCCAACCGCAGGAAGGGAGGCGCTACGAGACGATGACGTTTTCATCCCGCCACCCCCAGTTTTTCTACACCACGGCCCCTCTGCCCTGCCCCTATCTGCCGGACAGAGTGGAGCGCAAGGTCGTCACCGACCTCACCGGCCCGAACGCGGAAGCCCTGCACGACCGACTCTCGCGTGCTGGCTTCCGGCGTAGCCACATGATCGCCTATGCCCCCGTGTGCAGCGGATGCAACGCCTGCGTGCCCATCCGCCTGCCCGTGGAGCGCTTCCAGCGCACCCGCACCCAGCGGCGCACATGGAACATGAACGTGGATCTCGAAGGCTTTGAGGTGCCGCCCCGTGCCACCCCAGAACAGTTCGATCTCTTCCAGCGCTATCAGGCCACGCGCCACGCGGAAGGCGACATGGCCAGCATGAGTTTTGCCGATTACCGCTCGATGGTGGAGGACACCCCCATCGACACCTGCATGATCGAGTTCCGCAATCCGCACGGGGAACTGCTCATCACCTCGCTGGTGGATCGGGTGAGTGACGGCCTGTCCGCCGTCTACAGTTTCTATGAACCCGACCTGCCGAACCGCTCGCTGGGCAGTTTCTCCATCATGTGGCTCGTTGAACATGCGCGCACACTTAGCCTGCCCTATGTCTATCTGGGCTACTGGATAGCGCGCAGCCCCAAGATGGCTTACAAATCAGGCTTCCATCCCGCCGAAATCCTCGCCGGTGGAGTATGGCGCGATCTCGACGCATGCGATCTACCGCCTGCGTGACAGGATTTGTTCGCGCCCCTAGAATGACATTACTGCCCGTGAACCTACGGCCCCGGAGGCACGACCATGCGCATACTTCTCGTTGAGGACGACCCGACCGTTCGCAGCTTCGTCGCCAAGGGTCTCACGGAGACAGGCCATCTCGTGGAACAGGCCGACAACGGCAAGGATGGTCTCTTTCTTGCCGTAAGCGAGAAGTTCGACGTCATCATTCTTGACCGGATGCTGCCCGGCGGCATCGACGGACTGCGTATTCTCGAAACCCTTCGCGCCCAACACAACGCCACGCCCGTGCTCGTTCTCTCCGCGCTGGGTGACGTGGACGATCGCGTGGCGGGACTGAAAGCCGGCAGTGACGATTACCTGACCAAACCCTTCGCCTTCTCCGAACTGCTGGCCCGCGTGGAAGCGCTCGGACGTCGTAGCCGCAACGAAACGGTACCACAGACACGGCTCGAAGTGGGTGGGCTGGAAATGGACCTGCTCTCGCGCGCCGTGAAGCGGGAGGGACAGAAAATCGACCTCCAGCCGCGCGAGTTTCGCCTGCTGGAGTTTCTGATGCGCCACGCCGGACAGGTGGTAACGCGCACGATGCTGCTCGAAGGCGTATGGGACTACCATTTCGATCCGCAGACCAACGTCATCGATGTTCATGTCTCGCGCCTGCGCCAGAAAGTGGACAAGCCGTTCGACAAGCCCATGATCCACACGGTCCGCAACGCCGGTTACATGCTGAGCGCCGACTGACCGGCCACCGCGCCCGATGACCGATCCGACTCCACCGTCCGATGGGCACAGGCGCTCGCGCCGCCGCTTCTCCCTTGCGGCCCTGCGCCATCACATCGGCGGCCTGCGCTCAGCCGGGGTGCGGTTCGCGCTGGGCTACGCCGTGCTCTTCTGGGTGTCGGCCGTTCTGTTCCTGTCCGTCATCTGGTGGGGCACTGCCGAACTGATTGAGCGACAGGTGGAAGCCTCCGTCGCCGCCGATGCTCGCGCCCTGTCCGAACGCTGGACCGATGGCGGCCTATCCGCCCTCGCGCTGACCATCGAAGACCGGCTGGAAGACAACGTGGACGATGACGCGCTCTATCTGCTCGTCGATCGCAACGGTGTCCGCGTCGCCGGCAATCTGCCCTCATGGCCCGAAGCCGTCGCCATGAGCAATGTGTGGTACCAGCTCACCATCCGCCGCGCCGGTGTGCGCGGCATTGCGGAAGTGCAGGGTTTTGACCTCCCGCGTGGCTACCGTCTCCTCGTCGGGCGCGACGTGCGCGACCGTACTGCCCTGCGTCATCTGCTCACCGACACACTGCTCTGGGCATGGGTCGTCATCACGGCGCTCGCACTCCTCGGCGCACTGCTGGTGCGCAAGATGTTTCGACGCATGGTCTCCTCCATCGCACGCACCACCTCGGCCATCGCTCACGGCGACATGCACCGCCGCATGCCCCTGTCCGGACGCGGCGACGAACTGGATGAGGTGAGCGAGGCGATCAACGAGATGCTCGACCGCATCGCGCGGCTGATGGACGGCGTGAAGCAGGTCTCCAACGCCATCGCGCACGATCTGCGCACTCCCATCACGCGCGCCCGCGCCCAACTCGAATACGCGGCTCTCCATGCTCATGACGAAGGCACGCTGCGCGCCGCCATCGAAGAAGGCGTGAACGATCTGGACAACATCACCGCTGTTTTCGAGGCGCTCCTGCGCATCGCCCAGATCGAGGCCGGCGCGCGACGTTCCGCCTTCGCCACCTTCGATCTCGTGCCTGTCCTGCAAGACATCGTGGAGTTGTATGAACCCCTGGCGGACGAGCAGGACATCCGTCTGGTGCCCCGCCTGCCCGAGCAGGTGAAATTCTACGGAGACCGCTCGATGATCCAGCAGGCGGTTTCGAACCTGATCGACAACGCCCTCAAGTTTTCCCCTCAGGGAGGAGAGGTGACCATCGCCATCGCGACCGGACCGGATCTCCTCCATGAAGACCGTCCCGATGCGCGCGTCGCGACCATCACCGTGAGCGATGAAGGAATTGGCATGAGTGAAGCGGACATCGAACGCGCGTCCGAACGCTTCTTCCGGGCCAATGCGGCACGCAATACGCCCGGTTCCGGCCTCGGTCTCTCGCTGGTGCAGGCCATCGTGCAGTTGCATGGTGGCACGCTGCGCTACATTCGGCGCGAACCGGGCCTGTCCGTACGCATGACTCTGCCGCTTCCCCAAGAAGCCAGCAAAAACGAGGTGGCTGACATGACGCAGGATTCACCCACATCTCATGCTCACGACAAAGAAACCTGATATGATATAAATCATGAGACACATGCCCCTCCCGGTCGTGCTGCCGATCCTTGCCATCGGACTTTGCGGTGCCGCCGCCGCGGCCCATGCTCAGGATGATGCAACATCGGCCCGGCAGCTCTTCTCGCGGGAACCGACGGGCCTGAGGGGGACTCTGCGTGCCCAGACCGTTTCCGTCGAGGTGCCGGAGGCCACAGGGGCAGAGGCTTCAAAGGCCGATCACTCGCTGGTTGTCACCTCCGACAGCCGTGACTACTGTCGGCGCCTTGTCCGGGCAATCGAAGCGCATGACGACGGTCAGCATCGGTCTGTCGGCACGCTGAGGGAAGAAGGGCAGACCCTGTGCAGCGAGGGTCACATCCGGCTGGGCGTGTCCCGGTTGCGTGAAGCCCTTGCCATTCTCAAAGGCCGAAATCATCCATGAAAATCATACATTCGCGTCTGTGCGGCTTGCTTGCGATGCTCGCTGCCAGCGCGCCGCTGCCCGCTCTCGCGCAACAGGCGGATCGTGACGCCTCCACCACAAAGCTGGACGTAAGCGGCACAGGCTCGGTCGAAGCCCAGCCCGATCAGGCAACGGCCATTATGGTTGTGGAAGAAGAAAACGCCAGCGCTGCCGCAGCCCAGACGCGGGTAAACCAACGGGTGCATCAGGCAATCGAACTGGTCCGCAAGACACCGGCGCTCGATGTTCACGCCGCTTCCTACAATACGTCGCGTGAGCGGCATCCCAACAACAACGCGACAAGCTGGGTGGCCCGGCAAACACTTCGCATTCAGGGCAAAGATCTGGCCACCCTGCTCGATGTCACAGGCAAGCTCCAAGGCATGGGACTGGTTCTGGAAGGCGTGAACTGGACGCTCTCACCCGAACACACCCGCGACCTGCAACGTCAGGCCGAGAAGAAGGCGCTGGACGATATGCGTCAACGCGCCAATGACGTGGCTGGGAATCTGGGGCTGAAGGTGGTGTCCTTCGCCGAACTGTCCGTCAACGAACCGATGGTCTACCGCCCGATGGTGATGATGGCGCGCATGGCGGCGGCCAGCCCCGAGGCCACACCGGAAGAGCAGACGGTCAGCGCCAATGTCCACGCAAGCGTGATCCTCGGCCATTGAAGAAGAAGGCGTGACACTTCACCGTGTCACGCCTTTTCCAGATCAGGGCGAAACGCTGGCGCCCAGAACCTTCAAAAACTGCGCCAGCCATGCGGGATGGGCAGGCCAAGCTGGCGCGGTGACCAGTTGGTCGTCCGTCACGGCCTCCGTCACCGGAATGTCCATATAGGTGCCGCCGGCCATCTCCACCTCCGGACGGCACGCCGGATAGGCAGAGACCTTGCGGCCCTTCACCAACCCGGCCGCCGTCAAAATCTGAATACCGTGGCAGATGCAGGCAATCGGGCGGTCGGAAAACGCCTTCACGATCTCAAGCACCTTGGAATCGAGGCGCAGATATTCCGGCATGCGGCCACCCGGCACGACCAGACCGATGTAATCGTCCAGATTCAGACCATCGAAATTCGCTGTCAGGGCAAAATGATGACCCGGCTTCTCGCTGTATGTCTGGGCGCCCTCGAAATCATGAATAGCCGTGATGACCGTCTCACCCTTCTTTTTTCCCGGTGAAACCACATCGACGGTGTAACCCACCATGGTCAGCGCCTGATACGGCACCATGATCTCGTAATCTTCGACATAATCGCCCGCCAGCATCAGCAGCTTGATCTCGTCGGCCATGGTGGGTCTCCTTATCGTTCTTTCAGGCGCGGCATCAGTTCTACGAAGTTGCAAGGACGATGACGGTTATCGAGCTGGAACACGAGAATATCGTCCCATCCATCCTTCACGGCCCCTGTCGAGCCGGGCAGCGCGAAGAGATATGTGCCGCCCGCCACACCTGCCAGTGCCCGTGACTGAATCGTGGACGTGCCGATCTTCTGGTACGACAGCATCCGAAACAGTTCACCGAAGCCTTCGATGCGCTTCTCGATCACCTTCTCAAACGCTTCCGGCGTCACGTCGCGTCCAGTCACACCCGTCCCGCCGTTCGTGATGACCACATCGATTTCAGGATCGGCAATCCAGTCGAGCAACCGCGTCGTGATGCCCTCGACATCATCGCGCTCGATGGCTCGCGCAGCGACGACATGCCCGACCCCTTCGATACGCTCGACCAACGCCTGTCCCGATGTGTCGGTTTCGAGAGTGCGCGTGTCCGAAACCGTCATCACGGCGATGCGGACCGGCAGAAAAGGGCGAGAGGTATCGATGCGTGTCATAGGAGCAGCATATTCCGACCTTCGGCGATCGAAAAGCCACCATCCCGCACATGTCCCCTCCCATACCGGAGGGGACATTTCGTTTCAGATGTAATGCTCGGCCAGTGGCGCGAACCCATTGAAGCGGGTCGAGCAATAGGTTGAGACATATGCGCCTGCATTGAGCAGTTCGATACGATCGCCGGATTCCAGTGACAGAGGCAACGCGTAGGGCGAACGCTCATAGAGAATGTCCGCGCCATCGCAGGTAGGGCCAGCCAGCGCCACCGGGCCCGTCTCTTCCCCATCGCGCGCCGTGCGGATGGCATAACGGATGGCCTCGCCCTCCGTCTCGGCAAGGCCGCCGAAACGCCCGATGTCGAGATAGACCCAGCGCGGACCGTCCTCGCGGCCACGCTTGCTCACCAACACGACTTCAGCCGACACGACGCCTGCCGCACCGGCGATGAAACGTCCCGGCTCGACCAGCATCTCCGGCAAAGCGTTGCCGAAATGCTTACGCATCGCTACCGAAATGGCCTCTCCGAACGTGTCGATATCCGGCACGTCTTCACGGTAGCGAATGGGAAAACCGCCACCCAGATTGACCATGCGCAGGTCCAGCCCTGCCGCGGACAGATCGCTCACAAGCGCTGCCACCCGGCTGATCGCCATCTCGTAGCTGTCCGTCTCGATCTGCTGACTGCCGACATGAAAAGACAGACCGTAGGGATCGAGACCCAGATCACGGGCACGCAGCATCAGTTCGCGCGCGCTTTCCACCGTGGTGCCAAATTTGCGCGACAGCGGCCATTCCGCGCCATAATTGTCCACCAGAAGGCGGCAATACACTCGCGAACCCGGCGCATGACGGGCGATCTTGTCCAGCTCTTCCTCAGAGTCGAAGACGAACAGACGCACGCCCGCCTCCCACGCGCAACGGATAGCGGATACTTTCTTGACGGTATTGCCGAACGAAATGTCTTCGCCGCGCGCACCGGCATCAAGGCACATTTCGATCTCTTCCCATGACGCTGCGTCAAATGAAGAGCCGAGCGACACGAGCCGATCCAGAATCGGACGGGCAGGATTCGCCTTTACGGCGTAATAGATACGGGCAAGCGGCAGAGCGGCCTGAAGCGCGCGATACCGCTCTTCGACAGCATCGACATCCACCACAAGACAGGGTGTAGCCGGCTGCTTCTCCGCGAGGAACTGCGAGATTTTGGGAGTCATCGCACTTGAAACCTTCTGCGCCTGCCAGAAAGGAAAAGCCATGGCAGGCTGTGTTGCGAAACGGTCTAACGGACCAGCGACCAAGACTGAATCCCGCATGGGATCCCAGTTGCCAGAACGCTTGACGTCGTTGCGTAACCTCAGTGGGCCAGTGGCACGTGCGTTGCTGCGTAGGGAGCCGCTTATGCTCCTGAAGACACACTCACGCAACAGAAAACTTTCATCGCACCGAAAAGAGTGGAATTGCAGAACCACTTTCCTTTAAGGACGGTGCATTATCACTCCATCACGCGGTCAAGACCGCGCTCCTGCCCTGTCCCTTTCCCGGACAGCGAGAGGGCCTGATGCTCCGGCATTACGCCCAGCTTGTGCAATTTGTGGCCGAAATTCCTCATGGCCCGTCCGGCGTCAGGTTCCCCCGAGACGCACCCATCGTTCCCGAGGTTCCGACCGAGATGAGCTCATCCTTGTCAAACGCCCCCACCACGCCCCCCACTCTCAATATGGAGAATGGCAAGCATGCCGACGTTTCCAAAAACGCGACTGAGCGTCGCCTGACCTCTCCCCAGCAGCTCACAGCAGCTGACTGGCGGGCTGTATGTCGCTCCACAATCGGGGCCCTCATCGCGGGACCGACGACACTGGTGGCCGCTGGCTGCGCGTTCTACGCCACGCTGGCGCTTTTCCCCGCCATCAGCACATTGATCTCGATCTATGGTCTGGCGTTCGATGTGCAGAGCGTCGGTCCGCAACTGGAAACGTTGCGCAACCTTCTGCCGCCCGCGGCCTACACCATCATTCAGGAACGGGTGCAGCAGCTTGTCTCTGTCTCCCACAGCTCCCTGACCTTCAATCTGGCCATCGCCACAACGATTGCCTTGTGGTCAGCTTCTGCGAGCATCAAATCCATTCTCTCGGCGCTCAACATTGCCTACGGAAAGACCGAGACCCGTAATTTCGTGAAGTTTCAGGCACTTGCGATGACACTGACCTTGGCCGCCACGCTGGAAGCGTGCCTCGGACTTGCGTTCATGGTCGCCGTGCCGATCCTGTTTGCCTATCTCCCGATCCTGCTGCATGTGGAACCGCCGCCGGGGTCAATGGAGTTGGCCATCCGCATGGCCGGCCTCAGCATCATGTCGGTGCTGATGGTCTTCGCTTATATGATTCTCTACCGCTTCGGCCCGTGCGGCCACCACACCGAATGGCGGTGGGTCGTGCCGGGTGCGATCACCGCCACGGTCATCTGGCTCGCCGCAGCGTCGGGTTTTTCGTATTATGTCGCCAACATCGCGAGCTACGGCTCGACCTACGGCCCTCTGGGAGCGGTCGTCGCCATCATGATGTGGTTTTTCGTCAGCGCGTGGGTGGTATTACTGGGAGCGGAATTCAACGCGGAAATCGAAGCTCTAGCCAAAGGCGTCAAACGAGAAATCCTGCACGTCTGAAGCGCGCTTCAGCGCTCCGGCGCCTCAGCCACTTCGACGGCCTCACTTTCCGTCAAAGGATGCACGCTCACATGCGCGACCCCACTGTGCAGCATGCCAAGTTGCTCCGCCGCGGCATGGGAAAGATCGATGATGCGGCCATGCGAATAAGGCCCACGGTCCCGCACCGTCACGACAACCGCTCGTCCCGTATCTTCCGACCGAACCAGCAGTCGTGAACCAAGAGGTGCCGACGGATGGGCGGCCGTAAGCTCTGTGGGATCGAAACGGTTGCCCGATGCTGTGCGCCGATGCGCGAATCGCCCGCCGTACCAACTGGCCATCCCATGCTGAACACGCCGGGTCATGGTGGCGACACCTTCGGCCCGCCGGGTAAGTGCTGCGCGAACGGATGCCGCCCATGATGTATGCGAAGAAAGCGTGGAGGAAGTATCCATCGTGCTGGTTTCAGCAGCCTGTGCCTCGACGGCGGCACCACCGCATCCCAGCATGGCAGCCACAGCGAATCCTGAAACCCACATTCTTCGCAAAAAGCTCACCCGTTCATCCCACTGCTGTTTACAGTCCCATTCATTAGACGATCATGGCAAACAAAAGGCAAATAACGGACAGAAACACTCCGTAACACCTTGCACGACTGACATCATTTCATCACACGACACTTGGAGCCATCCTCCGGTCGTGCTAACGGCCCGCCATCATGGATCTTCCGCTGATTGCCGTTCTCAACGGCCCCAACCTCAACATGCTCGGTCTGCGCCAACCGGAAGTCTACGGCACAACGACGCTCGACGATGTCGAGCAGTTGTGCGCGCAGGTGGCCGAGAAGCTGGAAGTCGGCATCGACTTCCGCCAGACCAACGGTGAGGGTGAACTGATTTCCTGGGTGCAGGAATGCCGAGGCCGGGCGCAGGGCATCATCATCAATCCCGCCGGCTATTCCCACACCTCCATCGCGCTGCTCGATGCCCTGCTGGCCGTCGATCTGCCCGTGATCGAAGTGCATATCTCCAACATTCATCGCCGCGAGTCGTTCCGACACCACTCTTATGTGTCGAAGGGCGCGCTCGGCGTGATCTGCGGTCTGGGTGTGCAGGGCTATGCCCTCGCACTTCAGGCCATGGCCGACATCATTCTCAACGAGGACACGCAATGAGCCGACTGCTCGTAGACGCAGATGCCATACGGGCACTCGCCGACATCCTGACGGACACCGGTCTGACCGAGATCGAAATCGCCGAGAAGGACAGCCGTATCCGCGTCGTGCGGGCCGTCTCCACCGCCGCCGTAGCACCCGCTCCGCAGGCTGTAGTCGCAGCCCCTGTTGCAACCCCGCCCGTGGCGGCCGCACCTGCGGACCTGTCGCGCCACCCCGGCGCCGTGAACAGTCCGATGGTCGGTGTGGCCTATCTGGCACCCGATCCATCGTCTCCGCCGTTCGTAACGGAAGGCCAGAGCGTGACTGCCGGTCAGACCCTGATGCTGATCGAGGCAATGAAGACCTTCAACCAGATCAAAGCGCCCAAAGCCGGCACCGTGAAGCAGATTCTCGTGGCCTCCGGCGATCCGGTCGAGTTCGGTCAACCTCTCGTCATTGTTGAGTGATGTTTTCCAAGATCCTCATCGCCAATCGCGGCGAAATCGCCCTGCGGGTGCTCCGCGCCTGCCGTGAAATGGGCATCCGCACCGTCGCCGTGCACTCCACGGCCGACGCGGACGCCATGCATGTGCGCCTCGCGGACGAGGCCGTATGCATCGGCCCGCCCGCAGCCCGCGAGTCCTATCTTAACGTGGCCGCGATCCTCTCCGCCGCCACCATCACCGGCGCGGAAGCCATCCATCCGGGCTATGGCTTCCTCTCCGAAAACGCGGATTTCGCCGAGACGGTGGAAGCGCACGGTCTGGCCTTCATCGGCCCAACCGCGGAACACATCCGCACCATGGGCGACAAGATTACGGCCAAGACCACGATGGAGGCTCTTGGCGTGCCGCTGGTTCCCGGATCGGACGGAGAACTCGCCAATATCGATGAGGCCCGCGAAGTCGCGGCTCGTGTGGGGTATCCCGTGCTCATCAAGGCCGCCGCCGGTGGCGGTGGTCGCGGCATGAAGGTGGCCCATAGCGAGGGCGAACTGGCGGAAGCGTGGAGCGTTGCCCGCACGGAAGCGCTGGCGGCTTTCGGTAACGACGCGGTCTATCTGGAAAAATATCTCGATCGCCCGCGTCATATCGAGCTTCAGATTCTCGGCGACATGTACGGCAATGTCGTGCATTTCGGTGAACGTGACTGCTCGCTCCAACGCCGCCACCAGAAGCTGCTGGAAGAAGCAGGCTCGCCCGTTCTCTCCGTCGAGGAACGCGACGCCATCGGTGCGACAGCCACAGCGGCCCTCTCCAAAATGGGCTACCGCAACGCGGGCACGCTGGAGTTCCTTTATCAGGACGGTCAATTCTGCTTCATTGAGATGAACACCCGTCTTCAGGTGGAACACCCCGTCACGGAAATGGTGAGCGACGTGGATCTCGTGCGCGAGCAGATCCGAATCGCTGCCGGCGAGAAACTGGGTTACGGCCAGTCCGACATCACCTTCTCCGGTCACGCGATCGAATGCCGTATCAACGCGGAAGACCCGGACACCTTCATCCCCTGCCCCGGCACCGTGGACGTGTTCCATGCGCCGGGTGGGCTCGGGGTTCGTGTCGATAGCGCGCTGTATTCGGGCTACCGCGTGCCGCCATTCTACGACAGCATGATCGCCAAACTGATCGTCCATGCTCCCACCCGTGCAGCGGCCATCGCCCGCATGCAGCGCGCACTTGATGAAATCGTGGTCGAAGGTGTGAAGACCGTCATCCCGCTCCACCGGCGCATTCTGGCCGATCCGGAATTCCAGCGAGGAGACTACACCATCCATTGGCTAGAAAACTTCACCGCACGTAACACATGAGCCACAGAGGGCGCGGATCGAACGGTCTGCGCCCTTCTTCTTTCCGGCTGTTGTCGCAAGGACGCCGCAGCGCTATTGAGCGGCGGATGACCGCCACTTCCGGCGATCTCCGGTCACGCAACCGCCGTCACATTCCCTGCGTATCGAAAGAGCTTTCCCAATGAGCCAGCCCTCCCTGCAGCCCGTGCGCCGCGCCCTTCTCTCCGTCTCGGACAAAACCGGACTGATCGAACTCGGTCGCGCGCTGGTCGCTCAGGGCGCGGAACTGCTCTCCACAGGCGGTTCAGCCAAGGCTTTGCGCGATGCCGGACTGCCGGTCACGGAAGTGTCCGATCACACAGGCTTTCCCGAAATCCTCGATGGGCGCGTCAAGACATTGGTGCCGCATATCCATGGTGGCATCCTTGGACGCCGTGATCTCCCCGCGCATGTTGCCCAGATGGAAGAGCACAAGATCGCGCCCATTGATCTGGTAGCGGTCAATCTCTACCCGTTTGAAGCCACAGTCGCCTCCGGCGCGGGTGACGAGGATTGTATCGAGAACATCGACATCGGCGGACCGGCGCTGATCCGCGCCGCTGCCAAAAATCATCCCCACGTCACGATCCTGACGGACCCGGCGCAATATGACAGCGTCATCGACGCCTTGAAGGCAGGAGGCACCACTCTGGAAGCTCGCCGCGCACTGGCAGGTGCTGCCTATGCCCGCACGGCAGCCTACGATGCCGCGATTGCAACATGGTTCGCCCAGAAACGTGGCGATCTGCTTCCCGAGCGCTTCACGCTCGCCGGTCAGCGCCGCGAAGAGCTGCGTTATGGCGAGAACCCGCACCAGAAGGCCGCCTTCTACACCGATGGCAGTACCCGTCCCGGCGTGGCCACTGCGCGTCAGATTCAGGGCAAGGCTCTTTCCTACAACAACCTCAACGACACGGACGCCGCGTTCGAGGCGGTGGCGGAATTCACCGATCCGGCTGTCGTCATCGTCAAACACGCCAACCCTTGCGGCGTGGCGACAGCCAACAGCCTTTCCTCGGCTTGGGATCACGCTTTGCGCTGCGATCCGGTCTCGGCTTTCGGAGGCATCGTGGCCCTGAACGGCACACTGGACGAGGAAACGGCGAAAAAGATCGCGACCATTTTTACGGAAGTGATCGTCGCACCCGACGCCACCAACGCCGCCAAGGCCGTCCTCGCCGCCAAGAAAAATCTGCGTCTTCTGCTCACGGGTGAACTTCCTGACCCGACCGCAGGCGGGGTGATCGTGCGCTCACTCGCCGGTGGTTTCCTCGCCCAGACCCGAGATAATGGCCGCGTCGAGGAATCCTCCCTCAAGGTCGTGACCAAACGCGCACCCACTCCAGCAGAATTGCGCGACCTGATGTTCGCCTTCCGGGTGGCCAAGCACGTCAAATCCAACGCCATCGTCTACGCCAAGGATGGCGCGACGGTGGGCATTGGCGCCGGTCAGATGAGCCGTGTGGATTCCGCACGCATCGCCGTCAGCAAGAGCGCCGAGGCCGCTCGTGCCTGCGGTCAGAGCGAGCCTCTAACGCGCGGCAGCGTCGCCGCTTCCGATGCGTTCTTCCCCTTTGCGGACGGTCTCGAAACGCTGGTCGAAGCCGGTGCCACCGCCGTCATTCAGCCCGGAGGCTCCATCCGCGACGATGAAGTGATCGCCGCCGCCGACAAGGCCGGAATCGCCATGGTCTTCACCGGTATGCGCCACTTCCGGCACTGATCCGCACACAGACCCACTTGCCCCGACGCGCCACTCGTGGCGTTGTCGGGACACACTTGCGTATTCTGCCCGCTATTCCCCCTCCAGATGGGCGTAGCCAATGATGGATCGGTCATGCGTCAGTTTCTTCGTCTTGCAGTCGTAGCCTTCGGTACGGCTACGATCACCCCAGCTTTCGCCGCAGGCTCGCCACCGACCGTCTCGGTCTATGATGTGTCCATGCTGCCCTCTTTCAGCGGAACGGTTGCGCAATATCTTCCCTCCCCGGCAGGCGGCGTCAGTGGCGTGCTGTTCACCGATGGCACGGAAGTGTTGGTCTCACCCGATCTGGCGTGGGATGTCTCCAAAATCGTCAAACCGGGCGAGCGTCTGACCGGCACCGGCCTGAAAGGTCGCCAGCTTCCGCTGATCCGCGCCTATACGCTCGCAGGTCCGCGTGGCAAGCGGGCGGAAGACACAGGCATCACCATGCCGCAGCATGCGCCCGAAATGGTCACGGGGCCGGACATTATGGTTCACGGGATCGTGGCGCAAACGCTCTACGATGTTCACGGCGTGCCCGCTGGTGTCATTCTCAAAGATCGGACGGTCGTGCAGATGCCCAGCCGTGCCGCCACCCGTCTGTTGCCACAGCTTCGGCCGGGAACAACGATCTTTGCAGCAGGCCCCGGCTCCACAGGTGAATTCGGAACCTCCATCTACGCCCATCAGGTTGGCCCAAGCGCGGCACAGTTGTCCTCTCTGGCTGCCGATGATGTCCCTCCACCCGGACCACCACCGGGTTCGCCGGGTTATGACTTCATTCCATCCGCAGCGTCGGCGGAAGCGCGCTGAAAAATGGGGGCTTCGTGCCCCCTTTTGTTTTTCTTCCTTCTGTCAAACCGCTCTCTTTACGACAAACTATTTCCAGAACCTATTGATGCTTAATTTGACGTTTTATTCATTCAATACGCATAACAAAATCAAATAAAGAACACACCAATAGAGAAAAGAAAATCTCTCCTGTTTGCGTTTACACGTGTTGAGGCACATATATTATGATCGTGTATGAAGGCGAAGAACTGGTCGTCCATCATGCCAACGGTACGACAGATTATGTTGTCATTACCTTTCAGGGCGCGCATCGCACTCATATCGCGACCCAGACTTTCTTTGCCGAACATCCTTTCCAGAAAAACAATATCAGTGCCATCGGTGTTACCAGCAAAGTCGATCATTGGTATTTGTCGTCCGATACCGAGTATGTCCTCTCACTCATCACCACGCTCAGTCGCCCTTACTGACAGATCATTCTGATCGGTTTTTCCATGGGCGCTTACGCCGCTCTGGCGTTTTCACGTCGTCTGAACGCAGACGCTGTACTCGCTGCTGTTCCCAAATGGTCTCTTGATCCCGCAGAAATCGAGATCCCGCAGCATTATGTGGACAACAATTTACGCCCCGGCATGGAAGGCATGGGCCTCCGGGCTTCACAAGTCCAAGGTAAAATCTTCATTCCCTATGATCCAGGAGACCACATCGACAATATTCATGCCCACAAGATTGCTGAAATCGTCCCAGAATCCCAACTTGTTCCAACATTTTACACTGGGCATTTGATTTTCGACCACATTCGTGGCTCAGCCAATATAAAGGCACTCGTGGATGCCTTACGAAGCGAAGATTCCACAAGGCGCGTGCCAGCCGTACTTTCGCGGGCGCGTCGCCATAACAGTCGTAACATTCAATGCCGTCTGGAAAGTGGATATGCGTCTCATCCCCTTCTCTGCAGCCAGATTCTACAGAGATGTCTATGCCAAAACGATGAACTTTCTCGTGCGGTCATTGAAGACGAACCTTTGATAATACGTGTCATCGCGGCTCTTTGCCGTTATCGATACTGGACAAATGCGTTCGATCTTCTAACCAATCTTATCAACCGGCATCTGACAGGAGAACATCAACCTTCTGGATATATTTTTCCCTTCACCTCACCGGGAAAACTGCCCCGAATCATTACGTGGCATGGAACCATTCTGGCTTACGCCCCGGAACAGAAAGGATTTCTCTGCCAATCCCTGATCATTGCAGATAACGCAGCCATACCCGTGTTGTGTGACACCTCCACGGACCGATATCTCTTGTGTATCGAAAGATATGGAATTCTCTTCTATTTCGCGGAAACAGATTCCGGACTACGCCTCACAAACAACCCGGAAGATGCAGCCAATTTGGCCTTTACATCCTTTCAGAACAGACAGTTACTCCGCACCATTTCCGACACGAGTGATTCTTTTCTGTCTGTGCAGACCAGACAAGGCAATCTGTGCGCACATCCCGATCATGTTGTCGTTATGGATTCACCAAATTGTCTGCAATGGGAAGCTTTTGCTCTTATTCCAGTGCAAATACAGGCACATACTCCTGTGCAGGACACTCTCTCTTATCCTGAAGAGATGGCGCCCTGCCTGTCTGCACACAACCCTCAGTTAGGTTTTCTTATAAATGTCCAGTAAAACGGCTGACGACCCGCTTTGAGCGCTTTGGCTTCATACCGCGTTCCGGGCCACCCCCCTGGCCGTTCCATGCTGGGCTCACCAGCCACGAAAAACGGCTGAGCGGTCATCACCTCAGTGACCCATGCCTGATAAGTTGGATCGTCGCTGGCTATCCGCCACTGCGCTCCCGGTTTGAGCGCACGCGCCACAAGCGGAAGATTCCCCGGATGCACGAAGCGTCGTTTGGCATGACGCGCTTTCGGCCATGGGTCGGGAAACATCAGAAATATACGATCCAGCGAGGCTTCCGGCAGCTTCTCTAAAAGCAGCCGCGCATCCTCATCCCAGATACGCAGCAGCGGCGGCACCGGGGCTGTTGCTTCCTCATCCTCGGGAACCAGACGCGAGAGAAGCGAACACAGGCCGTTCTCAAACACTTCCGAGGCGATGTATCCTACCTCGGGATGCGCCTCGATCTGCGCCAGAACATGCTCGCCTCCCCCAAAGCCGACTTCCAGCCAGAGTTGCTCGGGTCGGCGACCAAACGCCGACAAGGGATCGGAAGCGGCTTGCTCCGACAGACGCAGACGCGGCAACGTCTCATCCATCAGACGCTGCTGGCGCGGACGCAGTGGATGACCGCGCTGACGACCATACAAACGCCGGGCAGGTGGTTTCACCTTGCCCGGCGTCAGATCAGACGTATCGACCGTCACGCATCAACCTCAGCGGTTGAAGGCGTTACGCAGCGCGTCCACAAGATCCGTGCGCTCCCACGGGAACGTATCACGCACCTCGTCGGGCGTGCGGCCAAAGTGACCGTAAGCCGAGGTCTCAGTGTAGATTGGGCGGTTCAGACGCAGGTGCTGACGAATACCGCGCGGCGAAAGATTCATCACCTCACGCAGGACGCTTCCCAGCTTCGCCTCATCCACGTCTTTGCCTGTGCCATCGAGATCGACATAGACCGACAGAGGATGCGATACGCCGATAGCGTAAGAAAGCTGAAGCGTGCAGCGATCCGCCAGACCGGCGGCCACCACGTTCTTCGCCAGATAGCGCGCGGCATAGGCCGCCGAGCGATCAACCTTCGTGGGATCCTTGCCCGAGAACGCACCGCCGCCATGCGGTGCCGCACCGCCATAGGTGTCCACGATGATCTTACGACCCGTCAGGCCAGCGTCTCCGTCCGGTCCGCCGATCACGAAGATACCGGTCGGATTGACGTAGAATTCCTTGTCAGCTGGCATCCAGCCTTCCGGCAGCACGTCCTTGACGATCTTGTGCAGTTCATGACGGATCGCCTCTTGATTCATGCCCTCATCATGCTGCGTGGAGATCACAACAGACGTAGCTTCAACCGGCTTGCCGTTGAGATACCGCAGCGTGACCTGGCTCTTGGCATCCGGCTGCAGACCCTTCGCGCGCGGATCGTTCGCACGACGCAGATCGCGCATCGTCTTGAGGATCTTGTGCGAATAATACAGCGGAGCCGGCATCAGGCTGTCGGTCTCATTGGTCGCGAAACCGAACATGATGCCCTGATCGCCCGCACCCTCGTCCTTATCGCCCGCGCTGTCCACGCCCACGGCAATATCGGCCGACTGCGCATGCAGGTAGTTGCTGATCTCGGCATTCTTCCAGGAGAAGCCTGCCTGATCGTAGCCAATATCGCGAATGGCCTCACGAGCCGCCTCAATAAGGCGGTCGGACGTAATGGAGGAAGGACCGCGGACCTCGCCGGCCAGAACCACGCGATTGGTGGTCACCAGCGTCTCGCACGCCACGCGCGCTTCCGGGTCGGCCGCAAGATAGGCATCCAGAACCGTGTCGCTGATCCGGTCCGCAACCTTGTCCGGGTGGCCTTCGGACACCGATTCCGAGGTAAACAGGAACTCGCCGTGCTTGAGCATGATTGTGCCGACTGCCTCGCTAGAAAATGGAACGACCGCGATCGCGGCCCTCACGCAGAAAGGGACTTGTCGTTTGGCCGAGAGTTGCGGTCCGGTCAAGCGGGAAGCGCGGGAAACAGCCCTACGCTGCCCCTCATTTCATCCCGAGCACATCTTCCATGTCGTAATGACCCGGCTTGCGCCCCGCCAGCCACTGCGCCGCCTGTACCGCGCCATCGGCAAACACGCGGCGGTCAAAGGCCCGATGCCCAATGGTAATCTGCTCCGTGCCGGACGTGAACAAAAGCTCATGCTCGCCCACGATCTGTCCCCCGCGCAGGGCGGCAAAACCGATCTCTCCGGTCTTGCGTGGACCGCACAGCCCTTCGCGCACAGGCGCCCGCACATCGGCCAGTCGCGTTCCGCGCCCCTCAGCCACGGCTTCACCAATGGCCAGCGCCGTACCTGAGGGTGCATCGACTTTCTGCCGGTGATGCATTTCGACGATTTCCGCGTCGAAACGCTCAGCGGGCAGTACCGCCCCCATTTCGCGAGCAAGCCGAAGAAGTACCGTTACACCGGTGGAGAAATTTGCGGCCTGAACGATGGGAATCCGCAGCGCTGCCGCATCCACGGCCGTCTGATCGGCTTCCGTCAGACCCGTTGTGCCCAGCACCCATGGCACGCCAGCATCCGCCAAGAGTTCCGCATGAGACTGCACCGTTGTGACATGCGTAAAATCGATGACCACATCAGATATTTTTGCAAGCTCGCCCAGACCGTCACACAGGACGATTGCCCCATTGTTCGTAAGCCTCGCCCGTGCCGCTGCGTCCATAGGAGGTGTGCGACAAGTGCCCCCAGCCACGACACAGCCAGCCTCGGCCGTGCTGCGCACGAGTCCCTGCCCCATGCGGCCCGAAATGCCTGCTATGCCAATACGAAGAGGAGTGCTGGTCATCGCGCTGTCCGGCCCCTGATGAATGAAAGAGATGGATCGTGTCCACCGACACAATTCCATCACGCATGTTCGTGACAAACAGCGCGTCACTTTCCTACGGATTTTATCGTACAGCTTCAATGCAGACAGGACGCATGTTCACCTTGCCTTCATCCATCGCTCCCATGCTGGCCCTATGCAGAAGCCGTCACCATCACCCTCTCGCCAGACACGCGGATCTCTCGCGCATGCGGACGGTCTGCGCGGGGAAGACATTGCACGACAACATCTGCTGGCCGATGGCTGGCACATTCTGCTTCACCGCGCTCGCACGCCCTGCGGTGAAATCGATCTGGTCGCGAGCAAAAACGATCATCTCGCTTTTATTGAAGTCAAGAAACGTGCGAATTGCCAAACCGCGTCCGAAGCCATCACGATGCGACAGCGCCGTCGCCTGATGGCCGCTGCCGAACTATTGCTCACAGCCCATCCCGAGTGGACTTATGAAGGCATCAGTTTCGATGTGATTGCCATAGCGTCAACCGGCAGCTTGCGTCACATCCGGGACGCTTTCAGGCAGGAATAACCCAAAGAAAAAGGCTCCCATTTCTGGAAGCCTTTTCTAGATCATATCAACTGCCTGAAATCAGGTGCGATGACGAACATGCGCCACAGCAGTCGAGCGTTTTACCGTCCGGTAGGACGCCAGATGCACCAACCCGTGCATATTGCTTCCACGGCGGCTGGCAACCGCCATATGAAGGCTGCCCGCATGACGCGCTGCAACGTGATGGGAAACCGGATGATAAACGGGCACTGCGGTCAACGATTCCAGCGTCAGCTTACTGGCTTCAAAATCGGAGATGATGCGCTCTGCATGAGCTGACTTGGCACCTGCCACACATGTCATAAGACCGATACCAGCCGTTACAACTGTCAGTTTCCGCACCACCGTCCTGATCATCTCGTCTCTCGCGCCGTATCTGTTTTTCCGACCTTACCAGCTCTGCCTCTCGCCGCAACCCGCGAGCAGACAGTTTCTGGCCGAAAACCGGAGTTTTTCCTTATCACGCCGTTAAACGCAGTCGAATATTTCAGGCTGCGTTGACCGTAACACCCTTCTCGGTCAGCAGCGTCTGCAACTCACCGGATTTGGCCATCTCGGTCACGATGTCACACCCACCGATGAACTCTCCTTTGACGTAGAGCTGCGGGATCGTGGGCCAATCGGAGAAAATCTTGATACCTTCCCGGATTTCCGGATCGGCCAGAACATTCTCACCCCGGAAAGGAACATTCAGATGATTGAGAATCTGCACCACGCGCGCAGAGAAGCCGCACTGCGGAAAATCCGGAGTGCCTTTCATGAACAGAACAACCGGGTTCTCTTCAATCAGCGCCTGAATGCGCTGGCCAACAGATGTGGACATATTTTTCGACTCCATTCTGCGGACATCCTCATGATGAATGAGGCTGCCTTCGTAATTCCTGTGAAATCCGCTCAGGGCGCCGAAGTTTTCAGCGCCAACGCATGCAGCGTGCCACCCATGTGTCCCTGAAGCGCATTATACACCATTTGGTGCTGCTTCACCCGTGAAACACCCCGGAATGCCTCGCTGACCACAGTACACGCATAATGATCCCCGTCGCCTGCCAGATCATCAATGGCGATCTGCGCATCGGGAAATGCCTCACGAATATAGTTTTCCAGTTCTGAGGCTGTCATCGCCATGATGTGTGTCCTCTCACTCAGCGATCCATCAACGCAGGGAAAAACGCTTCGTTGACAGCACGCAAACGCGCGGCTGCCAATATGGCACCACTGGGCAACGTCAAACTGTCACCACCGATGCGCCCCATCACGCGGACCGGAACACCTGCCGCCTTCGCCGTGGCCGCGAAGCCTGTCCCATCACCGGAAACAGCCACCAGATAACGCGCCTGATCCTCACCAAACCAGAATGCTTCGGGACGCATTCCAGACTGAGGCGGCTCCAGTTCGCAGCCATGGCCGCTCGCCATGACCATCTCCGCCACGGCAATCAGCACGCCGCCATCGGACACATCATGACAGGCCAACACGTTACCAGCCAGAATCTGCTCGCGCACAAAATCGCCATTGCGGCGCTCGGCCTGCAGATCGACCTCCGGAGCATCACCCGTTTCGCGACCGAGCACCTCGCGCAGCCAGAGCGACTGACCGAGATGGCCTTTCGTCTCGCCCACAAGCAGAAGTGTTCCTTTCTCGGGCATGGCCAATCCGATGTGCTGACGCACATCCTTGAGCACGCCCAGCGCGCCAATAGCGGGAGTCGGCAGAATGGCCTGCGTCGTGCCATCCGGATCCCGCGTCTCGTTGTAGAGCGAGACATTGCCGCTCACGACCGGGAAATCGAGCGTTCGACACGCCTCTCCCATACCCTCAATCGCAGCGACGAACTGCGCCATGATTTCGGGTTTTTCGGGATTGCCGAAGTTCAGGTTATCCGTCACGGCCAGCGGCGTGGCACCTGTGGCCGTGATGTTACGCCACGCTTCCGCCACGGCCTGCGCTCCACCGGCACGTGGATTCGCCTTGCAGTAGCGCGGCGTGCAATCCGTTGTCAGGGCAAGACCAATGGTGGTGTCATCCACCTTCACAATCGCGGCATCCGCGCCACCGGGACGCTGTGCGGTCTGGCCACCGACAGTGCTGTCATACTGGTTCCAGATCCACGCACGGGACGCCAGATCCGGACAACCGAGCAATGTGGTCAACGTCTTTTCCAGACCCAACGGATCGTGAATGTCACCCACCGGCTCAGGCGCAGGCAATGGTGCCGTCGGACGGTCATAGATCGGAGCCTGATCCGCCAACGGATCCAGAGGAATATCCGCTTCCACTTCGCCGCGATGGCGCACCACGATGTGACCGGTATCGGTCAGATGCCCCACGACCGCGAAATCCAGCTCCCACTTTTCGAAAATCGCACGGGCCTGCTCGGTGCGCTCGGGCTTGAGCACGATGAGCATGCGCTCCTGACTCTCGGAGAGCATCATTTCATAGGCCGTCATGCCCGGCTCACGCTGCGGCACGGCGTCAAGATCGAGATCGATGCCCACGCCCCCCTTGCCCGCCATCTCGACGGAAGAGGACGTCAGCCCCGCAGCGCCCATGTCCTGAATAGCGACAATCGCGTCCGTCGCCATCAGTTCGAGACAAGCCTCGATCAATAGTTTTTCAACGAACGGATCGCCCACCTGCACAGTCGGACGCTTGGCGAGAGCATTTTCGTCAAACTCGGCCGACGACATGGTCGCGCCATGGATGCCATCACGGCCCGTCTTGGAGCCGACATACACCACCGGGTTGCCAATACCGGCAGCAGCGGAAAGAAAGATGCGATCCTGCCGCGCTACACCCACTGTCATCGCATTGACGAGTGGGTTTCCGTCATAAGCACGGTGAAAGTTCACCTCGCCACCAACTGTCGGCACACCCACGCAATTGCCGTATCCACCAACGCCGCGGACGACGCCGTCCACGATCTCGCGGGTACGCAGCGTCTCGGGCGCACCAAAACGCAGCGCGTTCAGGTTGGCCACTGGACGCGCGCCCATCGTGAACACGTCGCGCAGGATGCCGCCAACACCAGTGGCCGCCCCCTGATACGGCTCAATAAAAGAAGGATGGTTGTGGCTTTCCATCTTGAAGATGGCCGCCAAGCCTTCCCCGACATCCACCACACCCGCGTTCTCGCCCGGCCCGTGAATCACCCAAGGCGCCGTTGTCGGGAGAGTCTTCAGCCACTTGCGGGAGGATTTGTACGAGCAGTGCTCGGACCACATGACCGAGAACACGCCCAGTTCCGTCAGGCTTGGCGTGCGTCCCATGATGGAAAGAACGCGGTCGTATTCTTCCGCCGACAGCCCAAACTCGCGTGCGAGATCGGCGTCGACCGTCTTGTGCTTCGTGCTCACCGGCTCAATGCCTCCACCAGACTCTCGAACAGGGGCTTGCCGTCCTCACCGCCCATCAGCGGATCCACCAGATCCTCAGGATGCGGCATCATCCCGCACACCCGACCGTTGGCGCTCAGGATACCGGCGATTGCGTTCACGCTACCATTCGGATTGATCGTCCGATCGGCGGCATCGACTGTGCCATCCATTCCGGCATAGCGAAACGCCACCCGGCCGTCGCCTTCCAGCGTATCGAGCGTCTTTGAATCGGCTACATAATTGCCGTCGCCATGCGCAAGCGGCGTGCGGAACACATCACCCTTGGCCCATTTACTCGTAAACGGCGTCTGCGCGTTTTCAACACGCAGGTGACAATCCTGCGAAAGAAAGCGCAACCCTGCATTACGCAGCAAAGCACCCGGCAGCAGCCCGGTTTCCGTCAGAATCTGGAACCCGTTGCACACCCCGAGCACATGACCACCGCGCTCCGCAAACGCGCGGACCTCACGCATGATGGGCGAATGAGCGGCCATCGCGCCACAACGCAGGTAGTCGCCATAGCTGAAGCCACCCGGCAACACGACCAGATCCAGATCCGGCAACGATGTCTCGCCATGCCACAGAAGACTTGGCGATTGCCCCGTCACAGCCTTCAGCGCGATCATCATGTCACGCTCGCGGTTGGTTCCCGGAAAGAGGACGACAGCCGCCTTCATTTCGGAGCGCTCTCGGTCTTGGGAGCCGTCATCTTGGCAGCACACGGATAAGCATCATGCAGCGCCATGAACACGCCCTCGCCCACCGGCTTCTGAAGCACGTCCCGATGCGCTCTGAGCCACGCGATCACCTTGCCCCGCATGGAAGGCCCCGTCTCGGAAGCCGGCACACAGAAACCCGCCGGCGCATTGGGATCGCCCTCATTTCGATCATTGATCTTGGCCAGCGCGACCGCATCCGCCATGCCGGAAATATAGGCATCGCAAATCTCGTTGCCCGCCGCCGCCCCACGGGTGCAGATGCGGCCAAAACTGCCAGCCGTCAGAGGAGACACACGCTGAGCATGAGCTGCTTCCGCACCGAACAGGCCAAGTGCTGCAATCAGAAGAGCCGTGCGCTTCATTTCACCACCTCGACCGCAAAATCCTCAATCACCTGATTGGCCAGAAGCTGCTCGGCCATTGCGCGCGCGCGCGCCTCGGCCTTCGCAGCATCCTCATCGGCCAGATCAAGTTCGATCACCTTGCCGACGCGCACTTCACCGACTTCGTCAAAGCCAAGCACGTGCAAGGCATGTCCGATCGCCTTGCCCTGCGGATCGAGAACGCCCTCCTTGAGGGACACCGTCACACGTACTTTCATGCCGCCACCTGCCAACAGAATTTATTTCACCGCACCGTTTCGTGCGTTTCAGTGCATCAGATCCGAACTCTTCGGATCACCATTTGCCGTCTCGGGAAGGATGCCAAGGCGCCGGGCCACTTCCTGATAGGCTTCCTCGACATTGCCCATATCCCGACGGAAGCGGTCCTTATCGAGCTTCTCGTTCGTACGAGCATCCCACAGACGGCAATTGTCAGGCGAAATCTCGTCAGCAAGGATAATGCGCATATCCTCACCTTCCCACAGCCGCCCGAACTCCAGCTTGAAGTCCACCAGCGTGATGCCAACGCCTGCGAACAGGCCACACAGGAAATCATTCACACGCAGGGACATGGCCACCATGTCATCCATATCGTGCGGGCACGCCCAGCCGAACGCCGTGATGTGCTCTTCAGCCACCATCGGATCGCCCAGCGCGTCGTTCTTGTAATAATATTCCACTATGGAGCGCGGCAGGCGCGTACCCTCGGGAATGCCCAACCGCTTGGCAATGCTACCCGCAGCAACATTGCGCACCACGATCTCAAGCGGGATGATTTCCACTTCACGGATCAACTGCTCCCGCATGTTGATACGACGGATGAAGTGGGTGGGAATCCCCACCTCCTGAAGCCGCAACATGACGTATTCGCTGATGCGGTTGTTCAGCACGCCCTTGCCTGTGATGACACCGGTTTTCGCGCCGTTTCCGGCTGTGGCATCGTCCTTGAAATACTGCACGAGCGTCCCGGGTTCGGGTCCCTCGAACAGAATCTTGGCTTTACCTTCGTACAGCTGACGGCGACGGGCCATGATCGTCCCTTGTTCTCTTTGACTAGCACGAACGCTCGCACAAAGCGTCCACAGATCTGGCCCTGACAGGCCCTACATGCGGCTGCCTCTTAGCAGCCTTCCGCCTCAGATGATACATCCGCGTGACGCACCGCACGCGGATGGTCCCAAGCGGATCAGGGAGCAGACGGTCCCTTTTCCCCGAAAACGAGTTCATAGCGATTGTCGATCGCCTTGAGATGCGACCGGCTGTCGAGAGCTGCGTCCAGAATCTCTTTCGCAATCCGGCCCGCAATCTCAGGATCGGCATCGAGATTCTCGCGGAAAGTGCGGCCATCCGGCTTTCCAAGGTTACGCCACGTGTCCATCGCGCAGCGCTGCACGATGCGGTAGGCGTCCTCACGCAGCACGCCAGCACGCGCCAGAGCAAGCAGCACCTCACCGGAATGCACCACACCACCGAGACTCTCGATATTGGCCGCCATCTGCTCGGGATAGACCACGAGTTTGTCCATCATGCCAGCAAGGCGCGCGAGCGCAAAATCCAGCCCGATCGTCGCATCCGGACAGATGTTGCGCTCAACGGACGAGTGACTGATGTCGCGCTCATGCCACAACGCCACGTTCTCCAGCGCCGGCACCACAGCCGCACGCACAAGACGGGCCAGTCCCGTGAGATTCTCCGAAAGAACCGGATTGCGCTTATGCGGCATAGCCGATGAGCCCTTTTGGCCCGGATGGAAGAATTCTTCCGCCTCGCGCACTTCCGAACGCTGAAGATGGCGCACTTCGGTCGCGATACGCTCGATGCCGCTGGCAATGACAGCCAGCGCACAGAAATAGGCGGCATGACGGTCACGCGGGATGATCTGCGTGGAAACCGGCTCGGGTTTCAGCCCCAGTTTTTCAGCGACATAGGTTTCAACACGTGGATCGAGATGGGCAAACGTACCGACAGCACCCGAAATGGCGCAGGTGGCGATTTCCGCTCGCGCCGTCACCAGTCGCTCACGGTTGCGCTGGAACTCGGCATAATGCCCCGCCATTTTCAGGCCGAAAGACGTCGGCTCGGCGTGGATTCCATGGCTACGGCCAATGGTGAGAGTGTGCTTATGGGTGAAGGCCAGCTTCTTCAACGCCGCCAGAACCGCATCGAGATCCGTGAGCAGCAGATCGGTCGCCTGCACAAGCTGAACGGCCAGACAGGTGTCCAGCACGTCAGAGGACGTCATACCCAGATGCACGAAACGGCTGTCAGGACCGACTTTTTCCGCCAGCCACGTCAGAAAGGCAATGACGTCATGACGGGTCTCGGCCTCGATTTCATCGATACGATCGAGATCGGCCTGAGAAAATGCCGCCATCGCAGCATCGCCACGCTCACGAATTGTCTTGGCCGCTTCCTTGGGGATCTCACCGAGTTCCGCCATGGCCTCACAAGCAAGAGCCTCGATATTGAACCAGATGCGATAACGATTTTCGGGGGCCCAGATGGCCAACATCGCAGGTCTCGTATAGCGCGGCACCATGAAGAAGCCCTCTCTTTCCATGTGGCATTCGACCGACAGGCCGGAACATGGCGCTGCTCGTAGACCATTTTGCGGCTGGATGAAATATTTCTCCCTGCCGCGCTGCCTTGGATAGAAACGGATTGGATCCGTTTGGCCCATTAACTCTTCTAAATCTTTTTCTCTTTAATGATACGACAACTGAAACTCGTGCTGGATGGGATCAACCGTCGTGTCACAGGTTATTCAACATATCGCTTCGCCTACCCGCGTGTCGCCGTCTTCCGCTCTATCTCACGCTCCTCCGCCACCTTTGACGGAAAAGCGTGAATTTTCAGCTTTCCGCGGCATGGCGTTCGGCGCGCTTCTTTGCCTGCCGTTCTGGGCCGGTGTCGCGTGGTGGTTTCATCGCTGACGAAATGCCACCACGTGCTCCGTAAATCTCGCGCAATAATAGAGTAAGGCCGCTTAGAAGAACCGCTCGTACACTGTGACGACATCGCCTGGCGCAAGAAGGCTATCCGGTTTGATCTTGCCTTCAACAGGATGCTCATCATGCGTGCCTTCCGTTCGCACGACACTCGCCGTGTTCGTAATGGCACGGTAGGTATAGCCACCGGCAAGAGCTGCCAGCGTCTGCATGGTCATGCCAGGAAGATAATTATACTGCCCCGGCTTCTGCACTTCACCCAGAATGAACACCGGTCGGTATTGTGTCACTTCCACAGAGATGCTCGGCTTATGCAATAGCCCCTGCTGCGAAAGATCTGTCCCGATTTCTTGTGCCAGTTCCCCGGGCGTCTTACCTGCTGTCGGCACCCTGCCGAGCAGCGGAAAAGCAATCATTCCGGCATCGCTGACTGTAAACGTGTTGGTTAATTGAGGCTCGTTATAGGCGATAACGCGAATCTGATCACCTGCCCCCAGTCTGTAGGAGCCATCAACAGGCGGTATGGGCTTGAGGCCATGCGTTGGTGAGCAAGCAACAAGTATTGTCAAGGCAGCACCCACAGCAATACGTTCATTCCACTTTTTCACGCCCTGTTTTCCTTGCCGCTCACGGTTATTACCACGATTTTCATATCCTGACCGTCGCATCATCGCGTGAATGCAACCCCCAAGCTTACTGTCTGATTAGTATACGTTCCACTACCAATACCCGTCTCATTACCTTCTTCGCTTCCAGTTAACTTAGATTTACTTTTGGTATACATATATTTCAATGTCAGCTTGAAATCACGATTAAACTGCCAGTCCACACCAGCTCCTCCCCTGAATTGCACCTGCTGATGACCTGCACTCCCCGCCGATGCTCCAAACGAATCCGTACGGGCAAACCCAACCTGGCCACTAAAAAAAACATCTCGTAATAATTCGCGCTCTTCCTCAAGCTGTACCGTGGAGACAATCTGATTACGTGAAAAGGCAGATGTTGGATCGAACAGTCCACGTTGGCCGGTCAGCGTAAACGTATCCAGTTTATCCGGCATCCAGATCACTTCCAGTTCTGCCGTTGGCGTGGTCAATGTACGCCCACCTCCACGCACGAAATGACGCGTTTCTGCTCCTATAAGTGCCCGATATTGCCACACGGCATCAGCTCGCAAATCCAAGCCAACAAATCCACCACCCGAGATATAATCGGCTGGATGGCCATCGCTAACGCTGACAAATTGAGCTTCCGAAGTGCGGATAATGCCAAGCAATGCGTTTCCCTTGGATATCTCGTATCGGAGTTGAAGCATCTGGGTTTCCAACTGATGGCTCAAAGAATGCGTATTACGCCCAGCAGTAGGAATGGAACCTGCGGCCTCACCAAAAGAAAAATCGTCGTAGGCGACGCTCGGTATCAGCGCTATCCGCGTCCAATTCTTTCGATAACTTAATCGCGCATCATCTACAGCATAAGGAACTGGGTATCCAACTCCGAAATTTCCTAATTGAGTCGCAGATAGATGCTTGACCGCATGGCTATAGCCTGCGGACAGCGTATCATGTCCGAGGTTCAACCCTCCTCCGGCTGCAACATTCCAATCTGTGTAGCCAGCTTCGGACAAAGATGGATAATATTTATTATTTATTGGATAGGCAGTATTTTTTACAGATGCCGACACACCAAAAGAATGTCGACTCCAATTTGAATTCAGACCCAATCCGGCCATCGAATCAAGCTCGAGACCTCCAGTATGGCTAGCTCCAAGGATACTGCCATTATACCCAACCTTCTGGGAAACACTTGGATGAAAAATAAAAGACCCTACATTTATTCCAGCATGAGGCTGCCGCAATACCTCACGCAATGACACAATGCCCGTAGAGTCGGCTGAATACCCTGGAAGTTCGCTCGGGAAAGACTGGGTAATCAGCTGCGCATAAGCAGGCGATCCAAGTTCCCCTGAGCCGACCACACCACAGAACATCAGAAATAGTCGCGCCTTTTCTCTCCTTAGATCAAGAAATGGCTTCCCACTTTTCATGGTCACGCGAAGTCACCATTCATGGGATGGCTCTTTCCCTGTCATGCAGAACTTCATCGTACACCTGCACATAGCGTCCAGCGACATCTTTCCAATCGTAAATGCGCGCACCCTGCGCCGCCTGCTTCCGAAGACCGGTCAAACCCGCTTCCTGCAAGGCTTCCATCCGAGATGCCGTTTGTGCCAGATCACCGTCCTCACTCAGCAACCCAACACCCGTCTGAGCCACAAGACGGCGGAAAGGCGGAATGGTGGAGAGCACCGGCACCAATCCCGCCGACATACCTTCCACGGCGGCAAGCCCGAAGCCTTCATGTTCAGACAGGCTTGCGAACCACGAAGCCTGACTCATCGCATCACGAAGTTGACCATCCGAAGGCTCGACCAGAAATGTAACAGCACTCTCCATACCGAAATGATGTGCCTGCTTCTGTAATTCAGCGACAGAAATTTCAGCCGGACGACCAGCAATAATAAGGCGCCATTCCGGATTACATTTCCGAAGAGCCGCGAGAAGCGGAAACAGAAGATCCAGCCTTTTATGTGGAGAAAACCGTCCAAAAGAAATCAATGTACGACAAGGACGCAATGATGACGCATCCAGAAACTTGTCCTGATTGATCCCATTCTCGATCGTTACCAGTTTCCCATGCGCCACGTCCGCAAACAGCTTCGCGTCATTTTCACTGCATGCCACAACTTTGGCATACGCGCGGATGCTCGCGCGCGTGATTGTGGAAAACCATACCTTCTTAAGCTCTGAATACGCCCCACTGTGGAAAAACCCTCCATGTGTCGAGACGATCAGCGGCTTATGATGAAGAGGCTTCGTCCACGCCAGGTAATCGAAAAAAAAGTCGATGGCATGGACATGAATCAGGTCCGCATCCCGACAATGCCACAGAACGGAGGGGGCCAGAGGGTAACGTGTGGACCCACGCCATGGCAGACGTGTCACAGGAATACCTTCGACAGCATCACGAGGCGGCAGAATGCCCTCGCGATTGAACACACGATTGAGCGTGACAACCCGCGCATTTAATCCGCATTGCCGCCTTTGCTCCAAGGCCAGATTCAGGACAGAATCCTCCAGCCCCCCAACCGAAGGGCTGAACTGCCTCACCACATGGACGATATTCACGCGAGCACCTTTTTCACTCATTCATTGCTTGGTCAGAAGGTGTGTCTCGCTGCGCGTCAGAGGAACACCGCCCAACAGGTTTGCAGATTTCACTTCAGCGCCCGTCACCACGATCCCCGCCATCCGAGCGCCATAAACACGCAGACGCTCCAGACAGGCCGCCATAATGGTACGAGACGTACGCCCCCATCGGCACACAAACACCGTCTGATCGGAAACCGACGCCATCACCAACCCGTCCAAGGCAAGGGCCAATGGCGGCGTGACAAACAAGATCATGCGATATTCTTGAGAGAGATCGCGCAGAAGATCGCGGATCTGGAGAACTTCCGCAGCATCGAAAGCGCTAACCCGTGCCTCTCCAGCTCCCATCACGTCCACCCCCAAAGCCGGGTCACGCTCAATGACATCCCGCGCCATGGCCCTCCGCGCCAGCACATCGGAAAATCCGCGTACATTCTTTTCTCGCGCGTCATGCCGCCGAGGATCGACATTGATGATGAGCGTCTTCTGACCGCAGGCATCCAAAGAGCCACCCAGCAACGCCGCAAGTGTCATTTTCCCATCGCCCGGCGCCGCCGAGACAAGACTCACAACGCCCGTTTCCCCATAGCGCCGATCACCCGGCAACAGCGCCAATTGCGCAGAGATTCCTCTTACTGTTTCCGCTATCTGCGAAAACGGCTGCGCCATGACAGGATTGATTACGCCTTTCCCCAGTTGGCCGAAATGCGGCAGCACCGCAAGAAGTGGCAATCCATCAAAATTGCGCAGTTCATCCATATCCACGAAACTTGGCGACAAGGCCACCTTCATGACTATGGCCGATACACCGGCGACCATCGCCAACACGATGACACCCATCATCAGTTTTTTACGGTTGGGGAACGTGGGCGCTGCCGGCACGGCCGCATGGGAAACAAATGTTACGGGCGGCTGTAGCAATGCCACGCGATCCGTCAGTTGTTTGGCACGATCCAGAAACGCCTCATACACACTCCGGGCACTTTGCGATTCCTGCTCCAGCGTCCGATATTCCGCCTGCGCGCCGCTCTGACCGGCCGACTGTCCACGAAGACGATTGAGTTGCGCCGTCAGGGCATCCACATCTGCTCGGGCCGCCACAACCTCACCACTCATGGAGGTCAGAGCTCGTCGTGTCTCAATATTCAATGTCGTGCGAGCTTGAGATATCTGCTGATTCAGCGACCGCACATCAGGATGATTGGGACCAAGAGATCCAAGCTTCTCGGCTCGCTGCGTTTCCGCCTGCATCAGGCTACTCGCTGCAGCAACAAGAAGAGGCTGTTCGGCAAGCGAGATCATAGCCGATGCATCGCCTGCCTGCATGGCCGCTTTCAACGCCATGGCCTTTGCCTGCGCCGAAGCATAACGGCTCTGGGCCTGCCCAAGACTGGTCGCCATATCGGCAATCTGCCGCTCCACCAGCGGCGATCCACCTTCCGTGTTGGTCAGTCCATGCTGAACATTGTAACCACTCGTGGTGCGTTCAGCGTCCAGCCACCGCTCACGAAGAGCAGCCGTCCGTTCATCGAGCCAGTCGGCTTCTTTCTGCAGATTGCTACGCTGCTGCGCGAGAGCAACCGCCTGATAATTTGTCACAAGGGCATTCGTCAGCGCAGCCGCACGCTCACCGGTGTCGGCCTTTACGCTCAAGGTGATAATCCGCGAATGGGGCTGAGGTTCCGCCGTCACGCTCCCAAGAAGGGCATCAATCTGCCGGTCGAGTTCTCCGGCGCTGTTGCTCGCTGCCTCCGATGCCACGGGGCATACTGAGTGCACCCCGTGTTCACACAGAAAACGCCGCCACCCCTGCCCATGCGGAGGCGATGGAGGTGGTGGATATTGCCTGAGCACACGGGCCGCGACATCGCGTGAGGTCATGAGTTCCGCCTGTGTCGCAAGTTCATCGTCTTCAAGCGCCGTATTGCTGTCTGACGACTGACTTAGCGGATCGACCATATGAGTCGTCACGACCACCGTGGCCGTCGCCATGAAAGAGCGTTTCAGCGTCATCACCATCGCGGTTCCCAAAACGAGAACCAGAAGCGATACGACCAGGAACAGCTTGCGATATCTCAAGCCGATTCCCAGATAGCGTCGAACCAGAACATATGCGCCCGTTTCAGGTGGAGGCGAGGGCGCCATCCTGTTTATGGGAACGTCCAGAGCATGATCAGACATTTCCGCTCTCTCCCATCGGAGAACGCTGCATTCCCATTGGCATCAACGCGCCTTCCTTCCCAGCAGCATTCCCAGTTTCCAGCGCAGCACATACAGCCCAAAAAGCGGCAAACCAAGCAGATAGCGCTTCCACAAACGCTGCGGCTCACGACTTAGTCGCACAAGCCATTCCAGTCCGGCGTTTGCCACCCACATCGGTGGACGACTGACACGCCCCGCAGCGTGATCGACCAGCGCCCCCGCCGTAATCGCCACGACAGGCGGCAGCCGATTCCAGTTGTCCCACAACCAGCGTTCCTGCCGCGGCATACCCATATTAAGCAGCAGGACCGAAGGACGTGCTTTTACGATAGCCTCGATCACGGCTTCCGATTCCGGCGATCCAGCCGTGGCATCGAAGAAGCCGTGCTGACAGCCTGCCGTCCGACAACCGTACTTGACAGAAAACGCCTCGGCCGCCTCCTGCACCACGCCATCCGCACCTCCAAGCCAGAAAACCGAAGCCTCTTTTCCCAGAGCCTCCAGAACGTTTCCGACCCATTCGGGAGGCGTCGTGCGATGCAGTGAGCGGCCCGTCAGAAAACGCGATGCAAGCTGCACGCCCGCACCATCGCAGAAAGCGATCTCCGCCTGTCGAAACAACATCCGCAGCCATGGCAATCTCTGAGATAGTGTGACGCAGTGCGCATTCGCATTAATCACGCGTGCGCCTTTTCCAGCCCTTACCAGATCGACCAGAATCCGGACGATCTCTTCGCGCGGAATATCGAGAAGCGGCAGCCCCATAACGTTAACCACAGGAAATGAATATCCATCCACCTCACGGGCAAACGTCTGCGCCTTGTCGTCAGAATGCATGGCGGCTGAATACCTCTCTCACCACGGTCAGAATCATGATCTTGAGATCGAACAGAATGGACCAGCGACGAATGTATTCGAGATCCAGATTCACGCGCTTCTCAAGATCTTCAAGCGTCACCAGTTCACCGCGCGCTCCATTGATCTGAGCCCAGCCCGTGATCCCCGGCTTTACGTGATAACGCAGCACATATTCTGCAAGCGCGTCATCCAGAAGAAGACCCCCAGCCCGCGTCTGCGGCGCATGGGGGCGCGGTCCGACAAGCGACATTTCGCCCTTAAGCACATTAAACAACTGTGGAATTTCATCGATGCTGAGTTTACGAAGCCATTTTCCCACCCGCGTAACCCGTGGATCGTCCCGACTGGTTTGCTTGGCCGCACCCAGATCAGCCTGATTCGCATACATCGAACGGAATTTATAGACGAGAAACTCCCGCCCATTCTTGCCGATACGTGGCTGACGAAAGAACACAGGCCCACGTGAATCCAGTCGGATGAGCAGCGCAACCACTATCAGGAAAGGAGACAGAAAGATCAGGGCGAATATCCCAAGAACGATATCCAGCACCCGCTTTTCAAAGTTTTGCGTTTCCGTCAGTGGACGTCTCTGGAGCACCAGCAACGTGTTTGGCCCCAGAAATTCCTGCGGCAGAGCCTGATCGATGCCTGTCACCATATTCGGCGTCACATAGATATCACAGGCTACCGAACGCAAGGCAAAACAGGTACGGCGCACTACATCTTCCTGAACCGTTGCCTCGGGAAAAGCGAGGATAATGGCATGAAGAGATTCATGGCGACTTCTCTCCACCAGAGTCTGAAGAGACCCTTTCACCGCGTCATCGGCAGAAGCCTCGCTGTCCGGAAAGACACCGAACAGACCATAGGTGTGCCCCGCATCGTGCGAAATGCGCTCAGCCAGTTCAGAAGCAAGATCCCCCTCTCCCACTATGGCGATCTTGCGACGCAAACCGGCAATCACGGCAGGCTGATACAAAAAGAAAGTTAACACCCCTCGCGCAATCAGAAGCGGCACAATGACCGCCAGCAACCATATTCCCGTCAACCGCACGGATTGGATCACCGGCATTTCAAGCAGCACGCACAAAAAGGCATGTGCACAAGCTGCCGCCAAAACGGGCGTCACGAGATAGCGACACTGAGCTTTCAGTCGGCGCACCTTCGGGAAAGCAAGCAAAGTGCGCTTCTTGGGAAACAGCAGGAAAACCAGCACCGCCACAAGATCGGCGGCGCCTATCACTTCTGCCATCTGCCTCGTCAATGCGGGGCATTCCAGAAAATGGGCGAACCCGCTCCCCAATGCCACGCTTGCCAGATCCATCCAGGCAATAATCGCAGCCAGCAGAGTGTGAAGATAAGGATAGGGTTCCTGCAGCAATTGCCGCCGCACGGGCTGCATAAGCAGACCCATCTGGCCGCTCTCGGCCAACAGTTCCTCGTGGGTATGTCCGGTGGCCCCAGACCGGTCGATCATGCTTACACTCTCCACCACGTTCGGCGCGTCCAGCCACCGTCCGTTCCCTGCCCACGCATACAAGGGAATCTCGTTGATGCGGCCACGTGGCCACGTCCCATCACAAAACGGAAGAGATTTTTTACACTCTTCCCGCCGCTCGGTACCCGGAACCGCGCGGCACATTTGGTTAAGACATGATAAACGCCCAATTGCGAACCAGTCGAGAACCCAGATCATAAAAAAACCAGGAATCCCCGATGGGAAACCCGGCTTCTCCGCGTTTCGATGGCTGTCATGCAACCATCGGGTACAATTCCATTTTTTCAGACGATCAGGACGCCTCAACCCCCATACGTGTCTCGTCCACGAACTTCTCAGTGGCATCGTCCAGCGCACGGGAGCGACGCCCCTTGGGATCATGCACGTAAAGATCACGCGCGTTGATCTTGTCCACAGCGTCCGGCTGAATCGGCATCTCATATTTTGGCCGACGCATATGGTCGTCAAGCTGCAGCTTGGGATTGAAAACCGAGTTGAATTTCCAGAGCATTTTCACAAAGTTCGTCTGCCCTTTCATCAGCAGACGAGTCGAGATGCCCACCGTGTCCCACAGCGCCCGCAGCCCCATGTGCTTGGTGTTGAGTACCTGCTGAGTCTTCACCAGTTCTTCATAAAACTCGGGAAGCGAAAGCTTGGTCGGCAACACCGCATGCTGGATATCGAACAGGCGATAATCGCGCGTCGTCAGGCGCCGAGCTTCCTTGTGCCATATCTCGGTACCCGGATAAGGCGTCGTCACCGAAATATTGACGATGTCCGGAATCTCCAGACACCACTGCCGCACCGCCTCGAAGCGCTCCTTGCTCCATGAAGGATCGGCGATGATGTTGATCGCCACCATCAACCCCAGCGAGCGAGCGTATTCCAGCGCCTCGAAATTCTTGTCCAGCGATACACGCTTGCGGAACTGCTTCAGCCCCTCTTCATCCACAGCCTCAAGACCGATGAAGATGTAGCTCAGCCCGATTTCGCTCCACTCCTTGAAGACCTCCTTGTTGCGCATCAGCACATCCGCGCGGGTCTCAAGGTAATATTCCTTCTTGATGCCGCGCTTGCGGATTTCCCGCGCAATGGCCATGCCGTGCTCAGCGTGAACGAAGGCCACATCATCGACAATGAAGATGCCCGGCTCCTTGAGCGCCTCCAGTTCATCCGCAATGGTCTCAGCACTCGCCGTGCGATAGGAGCGACCATAAAACGTCCAAGCGCTGCAGAACGTGCAATCCCATGGACAGCCACGCGCAAACTCGATGGACGCCGCCGGGTCCAGCGTGCCGATGAAGTATTTATTGCGATGACGGAGCAGGTCGCGCGCCGGACGCACCTTATCGAGGCTCTTGACGAACTCGGGCTCCGGCCCCTCGAAGTCCATCGTGACCACGCCCGGCACCTTCGAGATGTCGCCATCCTGCCAGCCGTTCAGAAGCGGGCCGATGCTGGGCTCACCCTCACCGCGCAGGATGCAGTCAATTGCCCCGTCGCCAAGCGTCAGAACGTCCTTGGCGATGAAAGACACCGAATGACCGCCAACAATCGTCAGGCAACCCGGAAGACGCTGCTTGGTCTCCTTGCACAGATCCACGATCTCGGGGACGTTTGCCAGATAATTGCCCGAGAAGCAGATGGCGTCGGGGCGAAATTCCTGAACGATCTCCCAGTAGTCCTTGTGGGTCTCGACCTGAAGATCGATGAGTCGCACGTCATGACCCGCATCACGCGCCGCACCCGCGACAAGTT
Source organism: Acetobacter estunensis (assembly GCF_011516945.1). GTDB lineage: Bacteria > Pseudomonadota > Alphaproteobacteria > Acetobacterales > Acetobacteraceae > Acetobacter > Acetobacter estunensis. The sequence goes on along the minus strand of NZ_WOTH01000007.1, from coordinate 32,331 downwards.
CGAGCCCCAAAGGCTCCAGTCGCAGGAACACCTTTGTGTACATCAGCGCGCTCGGATGCACGGCCAGGAGTTTCATTGCATTACCCCGTCAAACGATCTCGAAAAATGACTGCCCAACCTACAAGGGTCGGCGCACATGTCACCCATTTTCACCGGATGGCACCTATTCCCCACCGAGGCCAGTACCGGCCTCGGGCGCATGAGCCGCCTTCGGGGACGCTTTTCCATAGGACACCTCCGTATCCGGAGTAACATTCGACCCCGGCTTGGGAAGCGCATTATCCGTACGCGGCGCGGGTTCATAGCCGGCCGCGACATCCTTACCGGGCGGCTTGCTGTAATCCGCATCCCGCTCGCGTCGCGCTTCAGCTTCCGCCGCTTCGGGAAAATTGCGACCCGGGCGCTCATACGGAACATCGATATTGTCCCCAGCGCGTGGATCAGTGCCCGACATGCCGCACGCCGTCAGTTCCAGCGCCGCAATGGTGACAAACACGACTCCACGCGCCGATCCACGGCGCACGTCCGGCACCACCTTTCTCTTCAGCCCGCGAGAGAGCGCGCTTCCTCGGGCAGCATGACCGGAATGCCATCGCGAATCGGGAACGCCAGCGCTGCCCGCTCACTGATGAGTTCCTGTGCCTCACGATCGTAGATCAGCGGCCCTTTCGTTACCGGACACACCAGAAGGGAAAGCAGACGCGGATCGAGGGGGGCTGAAGTCATTGGTCTTTGCTCCGGCAGAAGGAGGAGAGAAGAAAAGGAAGACGCTTCATGCTCACGAAGGTGGTCCATCGTCCAGCGTCGGATCAGACAGATCGAGCAGCGATTGCAGCACACGGGCACGATCCGTCAGCGTATCCGCCTCCAGAAGCGCCTGTTTTTCCGGTGAGGGAAAGGGACAGATCATGGGAAGAGCAATCAGAAGCGCGTCATCTTCCAGCCGATCGATCACTTCCCAGCGCACTCCCATCCCACGCAGCTGAAAATATGCCCGCAACGAGGTCATCATATGCTCGCGATCGAACGGCGCCGGAGGAAGTTCGCTCAGATCGCCCGCATAGGCCGACGCATCGATCCGCGCCCGTCGATAGCCCCTCCGCTCCCCGCTCTCGCGGAGATAGCGAAAACGGGAAATACCCGTAAGCGTGATGGCAAACGTCCCGTCCATCCGTTCCGAAAAGGACGTGATTCGCCCCAGCGTGCCCACCTCAAAAAGTGGAAGAGGCCCTGTCTCCTCCTCGTCCTCTTCACCGTCTCCGAAGGGCTGGATAACGCCGATCAACCGCTCCCCCGCCAGCGCGTCCTCCACCAGCGCGACGTAGCGCGGCTCGAACACGTTGAGCGGCAGCTTCCCCCGCGGAAGGAGTAAAGTTCCCACCAGTGGAAACAGCCCCACCTCCGCCGGCAGATCGGCCAGCGTCACATCGGCAAGACGGGGCACCAGACGCGGAACATCATCTTCAAAAAAGGCTTGGGTCAGACTCATCTCGCCTCAGGCGAACAGAAAAGACGACAGGCGACGACGCGCCTGCACTGTCGCCGGATCGTCATGGCCCCATGCCTCGAAGAACTTGAACAGAAGCTGCTTCGCCGCACCTTCGTTCCAGCTCTGGTCCTTCTTGATGATGGCCAGAAGCTCGTTCGCCGCTTCCTCATGATGCCCGGCCACATTGAGCGCATTGGCCAGATCGTAACGAGCCTGAAAATCCTCAGGATTGGCTTTGATGCGATGACGCAGTGCGTCCGCCTCACCCGCCACCTGCCGACCTTCGCGCTTGAGTTCCACAGCGGCACGGGCTCCCTCGACTTCGGGATGCGTCGCAATCGCCTTGGGCACATCGGCCAGCGCATCGGCTGCCGCTTCTTCGTTGTCGAGTGCCAACATGGCGCGAATCAGACCGCCCCATGCCGCCGGATTCTCCGGCTCATCCTCCAGCACGGCCGAGCACAACTCGGCGGCACGCGCCGGCTGCTGCGTCTCCATGGCCACATGCGCTTCCGCCAGCATGTCGGCGCTCGGCATCGCACCACTGCCCGCTGCCTTAAGCACTCTCTCCACGAACTGCTTTATCTGGCTTTCCGGTTGCGCCCCTTGAAACAGATCCAGAATCTGTCCCTTCCAGAAAGCCGCCACCATCGGGATGGACTGAAGCGGCAGACCGGCCTGCACAAGCTGCGCTGCCAGCGCGCGGTTCGCTTCGATGTCGATCTTGACCAGACGCACCCGCCCTTTGGCCGCGTTCACCACCCGTTCCAGAACGGGCGCAAGCTGCTTGCAGGGACCGCACCAGTCCGCCCAGAAATCTACGAGCACCGGAACCTTGCGACTGGTCTCGATCACCGCCTGCACAAAGTTGGCTTCGCTGCCGTCCATGACGATGTCACCGCTTACTGCCCCACTTCCGGGCTGTGCGGGAGGTTTCTGGCCGATCATGTAGTCCATTGTCTGAAATCCTGCCTTATGTGCCCGTCCGCACCGAACCGGAATCTCTCTCCGGTCTAGCGCAGGGGAACATGAATACAAACCTGCGGCCTCGCCTCTTGGAGCAATCCGGGAGAGGAGTCCTTTTCCCTACAATTGGGAACGAGGCTCTTCTCGCGCAACATTAACCCTTGGCACGGCGGGGCGGAATCAGTTCCTTTTCGGGGTAGAGACAGTCCTGCACGGCCGCGCACCGCCAGCATTCGGGACGGCGCGCCTTGCACACATAGCGCCCCTGCAGAATCAACCAGTGATGGGACTCCCGCAGCATGTCCTTGGGAACGCGCGCCTCCAGCGCATGCTCGACGGCAATTACATTCTTTCCCCGTGCCAGTCCCGTCCGGTTGGCCAGCCGAAAGCAATGTGTGTCCACCGGCACGGCAGGTCGCCGGAACGCAACGTTGAGGATCACATTGGCCGTCTTGCGCCCCACCCCCGGCAGCGCTTCCAGCGCCTCCCGGTCCGCAGGCACTTCGCCTCCATGCCGCTCCACGAGAGCCTGTGACATCGCCACGAGATTGCGGGCCTTGTTCCGCCACAAACCGATGGTGCGAATGTACTCCGCCACTTTTTCCTCGCCCAGCGCCGCCATTTCCGCCGGACCGGGCGCTGCCTTGAACAGCGCGGGCGTCACCTTGTTGACTGACGCATCGGTCGCCTGTGCGGCAAGCGCGGTCGCCACCAGAAGCTGATAAGGCGTGCTGAAGACAAGCTCTGTCTCGGCATCGGGCCATGAGCGGGCCAGATCGGAGAGAAACCGCCGGATTTCAGGTTTTGTCATGTCACGCGGCGCAATGGCCGTGCCATTGGGAAGGCGCGGAATATCGCCGTCCACACGAGAAGCGGAAGAGGTCATGAAGGGACTGTCCTCCATGCCCGCCTCAAGGTCAAAGGGTGGGGCTGAAAATCATCCCATCCCCGCTTTCAGGCGGCCTGCGTCCTCACATCGTCCGAGATGTCCGCACGCGCCCCACAGGATTGTCCACGGAAGTGCTCACAAAATTGTGGATAACCTGAGGCGCCTCAATCAGCGCGTGAGGACGTTTCCAGAAACGGCTGGGGTGGTCGTGCTCGACAGGGACGGTGCCGGCATCCGCGTCAGATCCACATCTGAGGGATGTGGCGTCGTATCGATGCCGCCCACCGGCTTGGGATGACGCAGTCCCTCATACTGCAACGGCTTGAAGGGCCGGATATCCTTTTCGCGCGGAAGTTGCGTTTGCGACCACCCACCCCCGAGTGCTGTGACCAGTTCCACGACCGACTGCTTCTGCTGCGTCACGACCTGCACATAGGCAATCCGTGCCGTCAGCGCCGCTTCCTGCGCCACCACGACATCGAGATAGTTCGTCAGACCGCCTGTATAGAGTTCCATCGTCATGGTCTGCGTTCGCAGAGCCGCGTCCACAGCCGCTTTCTCCTGCGCCGAAGCCGTGCGCAGACGATTTACATTCGTCAGACCGTCTTCCACTTCCTGAAAGGCGGACAACACCGTGGACCGATAATGATCCTCGGCCTCTCGATACTGAGACCATGATCGTTGAAGCTCGGCGCGACGTATGCCTGCCTGAAAGAGCGGGAGCGCTGCCTGCGCGCCGAACTGGTAGAGCGAGTTGTAGAGAGAGGCGAGATCGAACCCGTTGTCCATGAAGCCGGTCGCGGCATTGAATGTCACATGCGGATAGAACGCCGCGCGCGACACACCGATGGCCCGGTTGGCCTGCGCCATCGCGCGCTCGGACGCCGCGATATCGGGACGACGCTCCAGCAGTGTGGACGGCAGACCCGCAGCAGGCTGCACATCCGCCATTCCGAACGCTTGCCGGGGTGCAATGTGAAAAGCGGCCGGTGCGGTGTTCGTCAGGGCAGCGAGCGCGTGCTCCATCACATCGCGACTGGCAAGAATCTGGGTCTCTTTCGCCCGCGTCGCTTCAAGCTGGGCTTCAGCGCGCGACACGTCGATCCCAGCCGAGATGGCCCCGGCCAGCCGCATCTGTGTGATGTGGACCGCCAGTTCATAGTAGCGGATCGAATCCCGATAGACCGCATCCTGTTCGTCAAAGCCCCGCAGCGCGATGTAATCCCGCGCCACTTCCGATTCCAGCGACAGTCGGGCCACGGCATATTCCGCAGCACTCTGCTGGGCCGACTGCTTGGCCATGCGCGTGCGGTTACGGATGGCGTCCCAGAAATCCGGCTCCCACGTGGCCGCCGCCTGATACTGCTCGGACGACATGTACATCGGGCCGGTCGAACCCGCTCCACGCCACAGGCGATGCGCGGAAGATTTGTATTTCTCCCCGCCCGCCTGACCGTTGATCTGCGGGTAGAGATGCGCCGCTATCTGGGCCGCAACATCCCGCGCCTGCGTGAAGGATTCGGCTGTTGCCTGAAGGTCGGGATTGGACGCGAGAGCCTTGTCTTCCAGCGCGTCCAGTTGCGGATCATGGAAATCCTTCCACCAGTCCGCGCGTGGAGCGGCGTCATCAGGATGCCCGTAGCGAATGACGCCCTGCCCTTTCCAGTCAGGCGGGAAGGCAAACTGCGCCGGTTTGTAACGCGGCGCCATGTCGCAGCCGACAAGGGCTACGGAAAGGCACAGCGCCGCAGCCCCATGAAGAACGCGATGAACGCCCTTCATGAATGACCACCGGGATCGGCCACGGGGGCGTTCCCTCCTTCGGGCATGGCGCGCACATCATCATTGTCAGTAGCGCCGCTGTGCCCATCACGCGCCGCGCCGGTCTTGGCTTTCGCTGCGTGTTCGGACGGCATGTTGTAGCCGGGCGTTCCCTTCACGATCCGAACCTCATCCCCATCCAGCAGACCGGCGGAGGGGTTGTTGATGATCCGATCCGTGGGCTTCACACCTGAAAGGATCTGGAGCGTCTTGCCCAGAAGCGTGCCCACCTTCACCGGCACAAGATGAACGTGATTGGTGGAATCCACCACAGCCACCTCCGTGCCCTCCGCGCGGAAGATGATGGCGCCCTGCGGCAGGATCAGGATGTTGGGATCGCCCGCCGCCTCGAAATGCGCGATGGCGAACGAGTTCGGCCACAACTCGCCGGTCGGATTGTCCACCATCAACTCGGTCGTGACCGTGCGCGTGTCCGGGTTGAAGGCGCTTGCCGTTGCCAGATATCGCGCCTTGAACGTCCGGGATGGGAATTGCGGCAGCGAAAGCGTGGCCTTGAGGTCGGGCGCGATGATGTCGGAATAGTCCTGCGGAACCGAGACGAACACGCGCATGGCGTGCGTGTCGGCCACGCTGAACAATTCCGTCGCGTTCCCACGGGAGCCAACGTCACCGCGCCCTGCGTTCACGTAGTCGCCCACATCTGCCATGCGGGCCGTGACCACGCCATCGAAAGGAGCGATGATCCGCTTGAAGCCTTCCAGCGCCTGAAACCGCTCCATCTCATGGCGGGCGGCCTCCACCTGCGCCTGCTCGGCCTCAGCATTGGCTGCCTGCACATCCACTTCCTGCTGTGAAACGGCCTGCGTGCCCTCCAGCGCTTTCCAGCGTTTGGCGGTGATACGCGCCAGCTTGTAGCGGGCTACGGCGACATCGAGATTGGCCTTGGCCGCGGCGTATTGCGCGTCCAGTCCCGGTGTGTCGATTTCGGCCAGAACATCGCCCGCATGGACCTGCGCGCCGATGTCCTTGTACCACATCTTCACGTAGCCCGAGACCTGCGCGTAGATCGGCGCGAGATACCATGCCGAGATATTGGCGGGCAGATCCAGTGTACGGCGCGCCGGGCCGGGTGCCGGAGTGATGACCTGTACATGCGGCATGGCCGCTTCGGTGGTCTGACGCGCCAGATGCACATAATGCGCCTTGCGCTCGATGATGCCCCATGCCGCAAGACCAACCGCCCCGATCACAACGATCGTGGTGATCAACCGAAAGCGCGAACTGCTCCTGTGCGGCGGCTGCCCGTCCTGTCCGCCCACGGTTCCATGAGCGGCTGGACGCTCTGTCATCTCGCCGTTCATGAAGCTTCTCCTTCGTTGGCATGGCGCGCCTTGCGGCCATGAATCATCGCAAACACACAGGGCACGAACAGCAGCGTGGCGACGGTTGCCACCAACAGGCCGCCCATGACAGCCCGGCCCAGCGGCGCATTCTGCGAGTTGCTCATCGACATCGGCAGCATGCCCACAATCATGGCAGAGGCCGTCATCAGCACGGGACGGATACGTTCGAATCCCGCATCCAACGCGGCGCGCACGGCATCGCCATGCCGCGCCAGTTCATCCCGCGCAAACGACACGACCAGAATGGAATTCGCCGTCGCTGTGCCCATGCACATGATGGCACCCGTGAGTGCCGGCACCGACAGCGCCGTGTGCGTCAGGAACAGTGCCCAGGCAATGCCGCCCAACGCGCCCGGCAGCGCCGTAATGATGATGAACGGGTCCAGCCACGACTGGAAGTTGACCACGATCAGCAGGAAGACCAGCAGGACCGACATCGCAAGCCCACCGATCAACTCGGCATAGGCCGTGTTCATGGTCACGCCCTGCCCGCGCACCGCCATGGAGGTGCCGTGCGGCAGATTGCCCCGTTCCTCATCCACGATGCGCCCGACCTGACGCGCCACGGTGCCAAGATCAATGCCCTCGTTCATGGCGTAGATGTTGAAGGCGGGCATGATATTGTAGTGCGAAATCTCGGCAGGCGTTCCCACCGCACCAATCTTGCTTAAGCCCCCCAGAAGCTGCGGGATCTGCCCGGTCGGGTTGCCGTCACCCTTGTCGATGGGCAGCGTCTCAAGATTGTTGAGCGTCTGAAGGTAATAAGCTGGCGTCTGGATATCGACCAGATGGGACACGCCCGTCTTGGTGTCGAGCCAGTACACCTGCCCTACCTGCGAACTGCCCGAAAGGGCGACCAGCATGTTGCCCGCGACATCGGATTCCGTAATGCCTGTGCCCAGCGCGAAGCTACGTCCGGTCGTGACCGTCAACGTCGGCGCGGTCATGGGCTCCTGCACCACCACATCGGCAATGCCCGGCACACGACGCAACCGCGAAACCAACCGGTTGGCAAAAGCGAAATTGTCCTTGAGGTCGCGCCCGATCACCTGAACATCCAGAGGCGCCGGGCTGCCGAAGTTCAGGATCTTGGCCGTGAGGTCAGCTGGCTGGAACGTGATCTGCGTGCCCGGAAAGCTCAGGGCCAACCCCTTGCGGAGAATGTGACGGAACTTCGCCACCGGTGCCGCCGCGTTCTTGAGCGAAATCGTCAGATCGCAATCTTCCGTCCCCACTGTAGGCGTAGGGATGAACGCCTGATTGAGGGTGCTGACCGGCAGACCGCAGTTGGCCACCACCGATTCCACTTCTCCGGGAAGAAGCTGATGGATCCGGCGCTCGACAAGCTGGGTGATCTTGCCGGATTCCTCCAGCCGCGTGCCGATGGGCGCGCGCATATGCAGCGCCAGCGCATCGGAGTTGATCTCGGGAAAGAAATCCTGTCCCACAAAGAACAGCAGACCGAGTGAACTCACCGCCGCCAGCAGGAAGGCACCGATAAAAGCGCCCCGCATACCGATGAAACGATCCAGCACTCCGCGGTAAGCGTGACGGAAACGCTCGAACTTCGCCTCGAAACCGCGCTGGAACCGGCCGAAGAACGATTTCGGCTCTCCGCCATGTCCATGCACCTGAGCCGCCAGCATGTATTTCGCCATGGTGGGCACCAATGTCCGCGACAGGACGAAGGACGCGATCATCGCGAAGATGATGGCCTCCGCCATGGGGCGGAACAGCCAACCCGCCACACCGCTCAACTGGAACAGCGGCATCCACACGATGCAGATGCACAGCGTGGAGACAAACGTAGCGGTGACGATCTGATTCGCAGCGTCGATGATCGCCTGCTCCAGATCCTTCTCCATCGCCAGATGGGCGTCGATGTTCTCGATCATGACCGTGGCGTCATCGACGAGAATACCCACCGCCAGCGCCAGACCGCCCAGTGTCATCACGTTGATGGTCTGCCCGGCCCAGCCGAGTCCGATGATCGAGCACAGCATGGCCAGCGGAATCGAGGTGGCGATGATGACGGTCGAACGCCACGAGCCAAGGAACAGCAGCACCACGAGTCCCGTCAGACACGCCGCCGTGGCCATCTCCTGCACCACATCGCGCACGGATTCCTTCACGAAGCCGGACGCATCCCCGATGATCTTGATGTCCACACCATCGGGGAGTGTTTTCACCACATTGGGCAGCACCTTCTTCACACCCGCGACCACGTCGAGGGTGGAAGCGTTACCGGCCTTGAGAATGACGATCAGGACGCCCTGTTGCCCTTTCACAAGCACAAGGTTGGTCTGTGGAGGGCCGCCCTGATGCACCCACGCGACATCGCGCAGATAGATGACGGAATTGCCCACCTGCTTGATCGGAATACTGTTGAAACTATCGATCTCGCGCGGAGATGCGTTGGTCTGCACCATCCAGTCGAACGTGCCGATACGCTGGTCACCAGCTGGCAACACGATGTTCTGCCGCCCGAGTGCTGCCGAAACATCCGAGGGCGAAAGCTTGTGAGCCAGCAGCTTGGTTGGGTCGAGATCGACCATCACGTTACCGAGCTGACCGCCATACGGGTTGGGAATGGCCGCGCCCGCCACCGACACCAGCGCCGGTCGGACAAGGTTGGAGGCCATGTCATAGATCTGAGACGCCGTCATGTTGTTTGACGACACCTGAAGCGTCAGCACCGGCACGGACGAGGCATCATAAGTCAGGATCAACGGCGGCGTACTGCCGGTGGGCATCTGCTTGATGACCGTCTGGGAAACCGAGGTGATCTGCGTCTGCGCGACCGATGGATCGGTGCCGGGCTGGAAGAACACTTTTACCAGCCCGCGTCCGTAATAGGACTGGCTTTCGATATGTTCGATGTTGCTGACGGTGGCTGTCAGCGCGCGCTCGTAATAATAGATCACGCGGCCCGACATGTCCTCGGGCATCAGCCCGTCATAGGTCCAGATGGCCGCGACGACGGGAATCTTGATGCTGGGGAATACGTCTGTCGGCGTGGACACGATGGCTTTTATGCCAAACACCACGATGAGGATCGACAGGACCACAAATGTGTAGGGCCGCTTGAGGGCTACAAGGACGATCTCATTCATACGGGACCGACCTCTGGCCGGTCACACGAAAGCAACAGGAACATGACAGTCATGCGACCTGTCTAAACAGGGAATGGGCGACAAGCCAACCTGAAACCGGCATGAAAATCACAAGTTTTGAAACATTCAACATCGTGTAACTGTTCGTTACATGGCGTTTTTCTTCCCATCTCCCAGCACAGGAGTCCTCCATCGTGACACCCGACATCCATGTAAAACGTGTGTACGACCCGGCGTCTCCCGATGACGGACAGCGCATTCTTGTGGATCGTCTCTGGCCGCGTGGCCTCAGCCGCGAAAAAGCCGCTCTCACCGCATGGGACAAGGAGATCGCCCCTTCCACCGATCTGCGGCAGTGGTTTGCGCACGATCCGGCAAAATGGGGAGAGTTCATCTCACGCTACCGCACAGAACTTGCCGCGAACACACAGGCCGTGGACGAACTGCTCGCCCGTGCGCGAGAGGGGTGTGTGACGCTGCTGTTCGGCGCTCGCGACACGCAGCACAATGAAGCCATCGTGCTGGCCGATTGGCTACGCTCACACCTCAGCCGCACAAAATGAAGTAAGCACGCTCTTCAGAGTTGGGAGGCGGAGAACGTATCGCACTGGTGAATGTCGCCGGATGCCAGTCCACGCCGGAACCAGCCCACACGCTGGGCCGAGGTACCATGTGTGAAGCTGTCCGGCACCACCCGCCCCTGCATCTCCTTCTGCAGCCGGTCATCGCCTACGGCGGCGGCGGCATTGATGCCTTCCTCGATATCGCCTGTCTCAAGGATACGTTTGGCATCATCGGCGCGCTTGGCCCACACACCCGCGAAACAATCCGCCTGAAGTTCGGTGCGCACTGACAGGCCGCCTGCACCATTCTCGGCTTCCTGCGTCCGCAGATGCGCCACCCGATCCATGATGCCCAATTCGTTCTGGACATGATGCCCAACCTCATGCGCGATCACATAGGCCCGCGCGAAATCTCCCCCTGCGCCCAGACGATTCTGAAGCTCCTGAAAGAACGCAAGATCGAGATACACTTTCTGATCCGTCGGACAGTAGAACGGCCCAACGGATGTCTGGGCGTAACCGCAGGCGGAATTCACGCCACCACTGAACAGCACCAGATGCGGCTCGTGATATGTCCGCCCCATAGCCTGAAAGTAGGTTGTCCAGACATCCTCGGTGGACGCCAGCACGCGGCCGATGAACTGCTTACCCGCATCGTCCTGTGCGGTGGGAGCCTGCGCCGTCACCTGCGGCGAAGTACCCTCGCCCCCTTCAAGCAGGCTGAACACCACCTGAGGATCGACGCCGAAATACAGTGCGCCGAGAATGAGCAGCACGCCCCCGATGCCGCCAATCTTCAGAGGACGTCCGCCACCTCCTCCCGAGCCGCGCCGATCCTCTATATTGGAGCTTTCGCGTTCGTCATTCAGGCGCATCGTGAGGGCTTCCGTGTCATGTTTCTTTCAGTGTGCGTATCACGCTCATGCACGACAAGAAATATGGTTCCGGGCCGCTATAGCAGCGTCTCCGGGTCGCTGGTTTCTTCCGCAGGCTCACCGGAGTCCAGACTACGCAACTGCCGCGCCATCACGCGGGTACGGCGACGGGCATCCTCAATGGTCGTGGACATGGCGTGCGCGTTGCGTGAGAGCTTATCGAGCACGCCGTCCATCTTGAGCATTTCCTGACGTGTCGCCCCCAGAAGCCGCGCGATGGTGTCCGTGCGCTCCTCAAGCGAGAGCGTGACATAGCCCAGATGAATGGTACGTAGCAGCGCGGGCATGAGCGACGGCCCCATGATGAGCACGCGACACGTCCGCCCGATCTCATCGATCAGCCCCGGCGCACGGGCAATCTCGGTATAGAGGCCATCGGTGGGCAGATAGAGAACGGCAAACTCCACTGTCTCCGGCGGCACGATATATTTGGACGCGATCTTGCGCGCCTCCATCCGCAAGGCGGTCTCCAACGCCCTCCGCGCCGCTTTCTCACCGTCCTTGTCATCATTGGCGCAGGCGTCGAGAAGGCGCTCATAGGCTTCGGTCGGAAACTTACTGTCGATGGCCAGCACAGGCGGATGCGATCCGCGCACAGGCATCTTCACGGCAAACTCGACCACCTCGCCACCGCGCCCGAGACGACAGTTCGTCTCCCACGTTCCCGGCGGCAGCACATCCTCCAGAATGGCGCGCAACTGCGCCTCGCCCCAACCGCCACGGGTTTTCACATTGCCGAACAGCCGCTTGAGATCACCGATCTGCGCCGTCATGGCCGACACCTCGCCCATGGCTTTCTGCATGGCGGAAAACTGTTCCAGAACCCGCTGGAACGAGGTCTGCATCTGCTTTTCCACCGCCGCGTGAAGCTGCTCGGTCACGGCGCCACGGATGGCGGCAAGCTGCTGGGCTGAAGTCGTCGCCATTTCCCGCAACGCCTCGGACTGCGCGGCCCGGGATTCTGCCTGTTCACGCCCGATCTGCCCTGACATCTGCCCCAGCCGCTCGGACATCTCCACGCGCATCTGCTCGACACGCCCGATCAGCGCACGCTCCATCTCGACCTGCCGCGCCTGCTGACGGTCCAGTTCCGACTGTCTCAGGCTGCCCTCGCGCTCGACCAACACATACAGCCGCGCGAGCAGATCGCTGTCATCGGCGCTGCCTCCACCCGAACGGCGCAGAAGAAGCAGCACAAGCAGGCCGATCACAACCGCAAGCCCCACAAACAGAATGATGCTTTCGAAGGATGTCATGCCGTTCATGCGCCGCCGTCGTCCTGTCCTACTCTGGCCATGGGCAATCCGCCGCATGGCCGCCGCGTGCTCATCCGACAGGAGCGGGCATGAGACAAGAGGCGTCCGTCAAAAGACGTGAATGGGCCTTTCTCCTTTGTCTGCTTCCCGCTGTCTGGAAAGAGGCCGTTCTTCTCTGTGGCGTGGCGGTAACACAGGAGAAAAGAGTGGGAGTGAGCCCGAACTGTGACCGATCCGTCACGTTGAGCGAATGGCCCTTCACCACACGCTTTTGCGAAGTGACGAATCATGAAATAGAAGCAAAATAATGATTAACTGATATGCCATGAATGAATAAGTCAGGCGCATGTCCGGCCTCCACCAACAAAAAGAACAGAGACCGATCGCATGAACACGTCGTCCCCAGTGGCTTTCTCCTGCCGCCGTTCCGTCCGTCCGTTCCTTCTCTCCAGTGTCATCGCCGGTCTGCCCGTCCTGCTTCTGGACGCACCCGCCCGTGCCGACACCGCGCCGAATGCCAACATTCATCACTATCCGCAGACGCCGGAGGAATACCGTTCCTCCGCAGCTACGGCTTCCTCACCCGTGAAACCACCCAGAAAAGGGTTCTGGGACAACACCCGACTGCTTCCGCCACTGGAATCCCGTCCGGAATCGTATGCCCAGCCGCAAAACCTCGCGCTACCGGCCCAAACGCCCGCATCGCTTCTCCATCAGGGGCAATGGGGTATCTTCAACTCCAACACCGGAGCGGCCTCCGGCTGGGGAACGGTCGGCTATTACGCCGTCTCGCGGTGGGCGGAAGACTGGTCCAACCTGCGCGATCCCAAGAACCGCATCGACATCATGGACCCCGTCAAATACATCCCGCTCAACGACAGCGGTTCGATCTATCTGACGTTCAGCGGCAACTTCCGTCAGCACAATTTCTACGATCAGCGCGCCGGCTTCGGACAAACCAAGAAAGACCCGGCCTATCGCCAGAACCTACGCTGGAATCTCGGCGCTGATCTGCATCTGGGCCAACACGTGCGCCTATATGGTGAACTGATGAGCGGTCAGGCGGGCGGCGTGAACTATTACGGTTACAACAATGGACGGTGGCGCAACAATCTCGACGCGCAGCAGGCGTTCGTCGAGTTCAAAGGGCGGTTGCTGCACGCCAATATGGGCGTGATGGTCGGGCGCATGACCTTTCTCGATGCCCCACCGTGGTTCACGGCCGGATCGGTCTATCCCTCCATCCCGTTCTCATGGAACGGTATCCGCGCCTATTCCTTCTGGAAGAATTTCCGCGCGGATTTCTTCGATCTGACACTCACCAACTGGTCAACGGCCAATGTGCCGTTCCACAATCAGGTGGGCTACAAAACCCGCATGTTCGGTGCCACCACCTCCTATGCCGTGCCGTCCTTCAAGTTCCTCGGCAAGAAGAGTCAGGTCTTCATCGACACCTACTACATCGGCTTTCTGCTGGCCTCGGCACCCATCGCGGGACAAACCGGCACCATTGCCGGATCGACGCGCCGCGACATGCCGGGCATGCGCGTATGGGGCAATGCAGGCCCGATCGAGTTCTCACTCGGTGGCGCGTGGCAGGGCGGTTATTTCAACACGGCCAAAAACGGCCCCTCGCGCCCCGTCAGCGCCTATGCTTTCACCTCTCAGGTCGCATGGCGCTTCGCCAAATGGTGGGGACGTCCGTCTCTTGGCATGCAGGCCGATATTTTCTCTGGCGGCAACTACAACAAAAGCTCCACGGGAAGCTGGGGCAGCTTCATGACGCCTTTCGTGCCCAGCGCCTACTACCTCGACATAAGCACCTATCTGGGCGACCAGAACCTGATCGATGTCGGCCCGATGGTGACACTCACACCCACGCCCAACACCACGCTCATCATGAAAGTGCCGGTCGTATGGCGCGCCAGCACCAATGACGCGCTCTATGCTTCCGGCACGGCCGCCTACGGGCTGCGCCCACATGGCGGCTACACAGCCACTCTTCCTCAGGCAAGCTTCACATGGCGCGCCACGCGCCACATCACATTCAGCATCGACGGCGAATACATCTTTGCATCCAAATCAATGATCAACGCCGGCGCATCCTCGGGCGCCTATGTGCAGAGCAACCTCGAACTGACGTTCTGAAAGCAGCGCAATCCGAGAATAGGGCCGGTTTCTAACTCGCCCCTATCACTTCACTGGCCGATCGGCGCTTTAGCCGTTCGGCCAGTCTCTCCACCGTTTGCGTCATGTCCGCCGCCTCTCAAAATGAGCGAGCAAAATCCACACCCTGTAATCCAGATCCATCGGGACAGCCTCACGGTCCAGATTGGCAAGATCCGCCAGCCGTTTCAGGCAACGCAAGACGACACTCTCCCATCAGCCCGTGCAACGCCTCATGTCAGCGGCATTGCACTGGCCCCTGCGATTGCGTCATGGTGCGCCCACGTTTCACCCCAGCAGGAGACCGGCCCCATGAAGCACGATATTTCGGCCCTTGATGTGCTGCTGTCACGTGCATCCACCGATGATCTCGAAGCACCCGCACCGACGGGTGAGGAACTGGAAACCATCCTCTCCGCCGTCATGCGTGCACCCGATCATGGCAAGCTGCGTCCATGGCGTTTGCTACTTGTCCGTGGTGACGCCCGCCAGAAACTGGCGGAGAAAGTTGTCGCCAGCATGAAACGGCTCGATCCGGACGTTCCTGAGAAAAAAATCGCCAAGCGCCATGACCGGATGGCGAACATGCCTCTGACCATCGTACTGGGCATGCATCTGCGGCCTGAAGACAAGAAGATCCCCCTGATCGAGCAGGAACTCGCCGTGGGCGCGGCCGGAATGAACCTGCTCAATGCCCTGCACGCAACAGGCTATGGCGCGGTCTGGGTTTCGGGCGATATCACCTACGATCCTGTGCTGGCGACCGAACTCGGCTTCCCGCCCCCTCATGCGCTGGCCGGATTCTTCTTCGTCGGCACGCCCAAAAAGCCGGACCACGAGACAAAGCGCCGCCCCGTTGCTCCCTATGTCGCGGAATGGATGGGCGCGCCCGTCACCTTCGCGGCCGACAAGGACTAAGGCTGCCGATATGACTCATCCCGCCGCACATGATGTCGCCATCATCGGAGGAGGCCCCGTGGGACTCGCCGCAGCTCTCTCGCTGGAGGCGGCGGGGCTATCTGTGGTGGTTCTGGAACGGGCGGACGCACATATCTGGGCGCAACCACATTTCGATGGGCGCGAGATCGCACTGACGCATCATGCCCGCGAGATGCTGGAACGTCTCGGCGCGTGGAAACATATCCCCCACAGCGTCATCTGCCCTTTGGCCGAGGCACGCGTGGAGACAGGGCGACAGAACCATCCGCTGATCTTCGAGAACGGACAGGGGACTACGGAAAACCCGCTGGGGTGGCTTGTCTCCAACAACATGATCCGTCGCGCACTGCATGCGGAAGCGGAAGAACGCGCCGGCATCACGCTCATGCCCGACGTGACGGTGGACACCGTTCGACAGAATACGAACGAAGCCGTCATCCACCATGGCGGGGAGCGCAACGGACGCCTCCCGGCCCGTCTGGTCATCGCAGCGGATGGACGATTCTCCCCCACCCGACGCCGCGCGGGCATCGGGGCCGTCGTTCATGATTTCCAGCGCATGATGATGGTCTGTCGCATGACGCATGACCTGCCGCATCACAACGTCGCCCTGCAATGGTTCGATCGCGGCCAGACCATCGCGCTCCTGCCCGTGAACGGTAACGCCTCTTCGCTGGTGCTGACCCTGCCGCCCGCCGATATCGGGCGCCTGATGCACGCCGAGCAAGGAGCCTTCAACGCCGAAATCATGCAGCGCGTTGGCAATCGCCTCGGCACACTGCGTCTTGTCAGCACGCGCCATGCCTATCCACTCAAGGCGGTTTACGCTCACCGCTTCGCGGGACGCCGGCTGGCCCTGATCGGGGATGCGGCCGTGGGCATGCACCCCATCACCGCGCACGGCTT
The DNA here is from genome assembly GCF_011516945.1 of Acetobacter estunensis. Lineage (GTDB taxonomy): Bacteria > Pseudomonadota > Alphaproteobacteria > Acetobacterales > Acetobacteraceae > Acetobacter > Acetobacter estunensis. The sequence continues at coordinate 15,924 of NZ_WOTH01000007.1, read as the reverse complement.
CAATCTGGGTCTGCGCGGGGCGGAAACGCTCGCCCAAGACGTCGGGGCTGCCTTCAGGAAGGGACAGGATATCGGTGCGACGTCAGTCCTTCGCCGTTTCGAGCGACAGCACCGCGCCGCCACCATGCCGATGTTTGCGGCCACGAACGGTATCGCCACGCTCTACACCCGCGACGCCGCGCCGTTTCGGGCTCTTCGCGCCATGGGACTGCGTGTTGCCGACGCGCTACCTCCTTTCAAATCAGCGGTAACAGCCATGTTGATGGATCGGGGGCCGTCCTCTTTCTCCGGCTGAAGACACCAGTGGAATCGGCACGGAACAACTCTTTGTAAATCTTTCACAGTCAGGGTGGCCTCCAAAGGAGAGCCGCCCCGCATGGACAACACGACCTATATCGCGCTGTCACGCATGGACGCCGAAACGCGGGCCATGAGCGTGCTGGCCAACAATCTGGCCAATGGTTCCACGCCCGGATTCAAGGCCGGTCATCTCCAGTTTTCCGATTATCTCGTGAAGGCGAAGGGAGGCACTCCCGCCCCGGGCGAATCTCCCGACACCTACACGCAGGACCGCGCGACATGGCGCGACTTCTCGCAGGGCGCCCTGCAGCAGACCGGAAATCCGCTCGATCTGGCCATTTCTGGAGAGGGCTATTTCTCTGTGATGACCGCAAACGGCGTGCGTCTCACCCGTAATGGCCGTTTCCAGAAACTTTCGGATGGAAGCGTCACGGATGCGGCGGGCAACGCCCTGCTCGACCGGACGGGACAGCCCATTGTCCTGCGCCCTGAAGACCGCACGATCAACATTTCAGCTGACGGCACCATTTCGACGGAAAGCCGCGTGGTGGCCGAACTCGGTCTCGTGAACGTGGCCAATCCGCACGATCTCTCGGAGGAAGGCGATCAGCTTTTCCGCGCCAAGACCCCCACCACGCAGATGGAGGTCAAGGAGTTCCGGCAGGGCATGATCGAGGGCAGCAACGTCAACACCATGACGGAAATGACAAACCTCGTTCAGTTGCAACGTGATTTCCAGATCACCGCCAATCTCGTCGATAGCGAGTCCACACGACGCCAGAATGCGATCGACAAGATCATCCAGACCCAGTCCTGAATTATCTGAAAATGGAAACCCACTGACATGATGCGTTCCCTCGACATCGCCGGCACCGGCATGCAGGCCCAGCAGACGAATGTTGAGGTCATCGCCAACAACATCGCCAACATGACGACGACGGGCTTCAAGCGCCGTCGTCCCGAGTTCCAGGATCTCATCTATCAGGATCTGCGACGTGTCGGCACCATGAGTTCGGACAGCGGCACGCTGGTTCCCGCCGGTGCGCAGGTGGGTCTGGGTGTCCGCACGGCGGGCATCTACCGTATCAACGAGCAGGGAACTCTGGAGCAGACCAACAACAGCCTCGATCTTTCCATAGAGGGACCGGGCTACTTTCAGGTCACACTCCCCTCCGGTGAATATGCCTACACCCGCGACGGCACATTCTCCCTGTCCGACACGGGCATGGTCGTCACCGCGGATGGCTACCCGGTCAGTCCGGGCATCACCATTCCCAACAACGCTCAAACCATCACCATCGACCAGACCGGTCAGGTACAGGTCACGATCTCGGGTCAGACACAATCCACGGTTGTCGGCCAGTTGCAGATGGCCACCTTCCAGAACGAAAACGGTCTGGCCGCTATGGGTCAGAACCTGTTCACCGAAACACAGTCCTCGGGCAACGCCATCACCGGTACTGGCCAGAGTGTGGGTTTCGGCAGCGTGCGGCAGGGCTATGTGGAAGAATCCAATGTCAATGTGGTGACGGAAATCACCGATCTCATCACCGCCCAACGCGCGTACGAGATGAACAGCAAGGTCATCACAGCATCCGATGAGATGCTCCAGACCCTGTCTGCCCTGAAATGATCCTGACGGCACATCGTCTTTTCCTCATCCTCGGAATGGGGGTGTGCCTTGCCTCGTCGCCACTCAACGCAGCGACGCTGCGCAGGACTGCAACACTTCACAATGCTCAGGTCCATCTGTCCGATCTTTTCGACGGGCTCGATCCGGGGCAGGACTGCGACCTTGGCCCCGCTCCTGCGGTGGGACAGACTCTCGTCATCGGCGGTCCGCAACTCGAAGCCATCGCACAACAGTTTGGCGTTGACTGGCCGGATGCTTCCGAACTGGCCCAGACGACCCTGACCCGCGCCAGTCACACCATTACCGAAGACGAGGTCATGCCGTTCGTTCTCTCCGGCCTGAAGGATCGGGGCGTAAGCGACACCGCCACCATCGACCTTGCCGATTTCATTGGACCAACGGTTGCGGCGGACCCCACGCCCACATTGCGCCTGACCAACATCGTCTATGACGCGACACACGGACATTTCTCCGCTTTCTTTTCCATTCCACAGCAGGGCAGCGCGCCTGTCTCTTTTCGGGCAGACGGCACAGTCAGTTCCCGTATGGACGTTGTCGTGGCCAGTCACGACCTCGTCGCCGGACAGGTTCTCGCGGCCTCGGATTTGACGACAGCCACGATCGATTCCCGTGCTCTGCCCCCCGGTGCGATCCTCGATCCGGACGATGCCGTGGATATGCTCAGCAAACACGACATTCGGGCGCACACGACACTCACCACAGCCCTCCTTGACCATGTGCTTCTGGTGGAAAAAGGGGCTCCCGTCGTGCTGGATGTCTCCTCCACCGGCCTGCACCTGACTGCGTCCGGTGTGGCCCTGGATTCAGGCGCCCGTGGCGAACACATCCATGTCCTTAACCCCGTCTCCCGCATGGTCGTGGTGGGATCCGTCATTGACCGGACCCGCGTCGAAGTCACACCGGGCACGACCCCCATGCCGGCGGACGCACATGAATTGCATTCGAGCGGTCAACGTTCTCACCGAAACATTTGATTATTCTTCTTGTCGGATACTGCCTTTTATATGAAACGCGCCCTTTCCCTGCTCAGTCTCCTTGCCCTGACCGCCTGCAATGGCGGTATCGGACACCTGAGTGAGATAGGACACCCACCTGCAATGACACGCACGCAGGACCCCACGCGCGACACATCGTATCGTCCCGTCACCATGCCCATGCCGCCGCTTCAGCCGCCTCCGGCCGAAGTCGCCAGCCTCTGGCGACCGGGCAGCCGTGCGTTCTTCAAGGATCAGCGAGCAGCCCAGGTGGGGGATCTTGTAACTGTCATCGTGGATATCACCGACAATGCGACCATTGTTGACAACACCAGCGCAAGCGGCACGGGCAGCGAGAGCATGGGTATCCCCAGTCTGTTCGGCTTCCACGGCAAAGCCATTTCCCATGTTCTTGGATCAGGGGCGCTCGCCACATCCAGCGACAGCAGCAACACCGCCGCCGGGCGCATCAGCCGCAACGAAACCGTCACCGTGCGCGTGGCGGGCACCATTACGCAGGTGCTGCCCAACGGCAACTTCATGGTCGTGGCGCGGCAGGAAGTGCGTGTGAATAACGAACTGCGTGAATTGCAGGTCACAGGTGTCGTACGACCACAGGACATCACGGCCGACAACACGGTGACCCACGACCGTATGGCCGAAGCCCGCATTTCTTATGGTGGCCGCGGCCAGCTTTCCGTCCTGCAGGCTCCGCGTTATGGGCAGCAACTCATTGACGCCATAGCGCCCTTCTGAACGAAGGCGCTGCGTTTCTTTATTCAATTCCAAGGTATTTTACGAAAAATCAGTCCTCACCGAGGACCGCCTTGGCTCGGCGCACCACTGTCTCATATTCCTCGTCGGTCAACTCCCCCCGATTGTAGAACTCGCTCGCCCGCGCAAGCGCATCACGCGCATGGGTCGCATCGGGAATAGGATAGCGCCGTCCGGGCAAGGCAAAGGCGCTGTCAGGAAGGGCGTTGCGTTCAGCCGCAGTCAATTTCGACATAAGGGGTCTCCCTCTGGCTCCGACAGATCAGCCGGAATGCGTGAGCCTATTCACTTTCCTCTCCGCAGACAAAGCCGTTTCCTCGCATTCCTCCTCATCCATACCATCAAGATCGGCCATGGCCGCCTCAGCACTGAGAGTCGGAACATCGGAGGCCATGACCGGTTTTTCTGTACGCGCCATCTGCGCCCCGGTCCGGCTCGCCAGCGTTCCCACGACACGAAAAGCGCACATAATCGCGACACTTCCGAACACCACGCACCCCAATGCCTGACCGATTTGCACACCCGGCGCCCCGAAACGCGCACCGAAGGCGACAAACGGCACGGTCCCCAGCGTGGCACGGCCCCAGTTGAACAGCGTGGAATACAGTGGGTGTCCAAGATTATTGAACGCTGTATTGGCCACGAACAACATGCCGATGAAGAGATAACTCAGCACCGTCCACGAGCAGAACAGATGGATCAGGACAGCTCCCTCTCCCACCGCATGGAACCCCGTCACCAAAACATTCTGGCACAACATCAGCACGATCCACGTCACGACCACACATGCACCGACGGCTTTCAATGACGCCAGAAGCACCTCGCGCACGCGATCGAACTGCCCCGCTCCAAGATTCTGGGACATGATCGGCCCCACAGCTCCGGTGAGCGCGAAGACAAACGAAAACGCCACGACCACGATCCGCTCCACAGACGCCTGTCCACCTACCGCGTCCAGCCCGAACCGGGCCATATGAGCTGTTACATAAGCACCACCGATGGGCGTCGCGAGATTGGTCAGAATGGCCGGCAGCGCAATGGCGCCCACACGCCGCACATCGGGAAAGAAGGCCGACAGCCGTGGCCATGTCAGCATGTGATGGGCGGTGGCCCCTCGTACACCCAGCCCCAGCACGGCGAGACGCGAGAGAACCAGACTGGCGGCCGCGCCCATCAGCCCTTCATGCATTCCAAGAATGAGCACCGGGTCCAGCACTGCGGTCAGCATGGCCCCCACCAGCGTGACGTGCATTGAACCACGCGCATCACCCACAGCCCGCATCAGAGCGGAACTGGCCATGCCAAGGGACACAAAGGGCAGGAACGGCGAAGTGATCTGGAGATAGAACGCCGCCTGATCGAGCGCTGCGCCGGAAGCCCCCAGCATTTCCAGAACCGGCCGCGCGAGCAAAGCCGTGAGCAGCCCAAGAGCCAACGTCACGCCAAAGGTCGCCAGAAAAACGGAAGACGCAATCCGGCGGGCAAGCGGACAATGACCCGCCCCGATTTCACGCCCGACCGATGCGCCAAGTCCGATCGTCAGGCCGATGGAGACCGCGATCTGAATACCGCCCACCGCACCGGCAAAGCCAATAGCCGCCGTCAAGGCCGGGTCACCCAGATGAGCAATGTAGATCATGTTCAGCATGTCCACGGAGAACACCGCCATAAGGCCGATGGCACCTGTCCCTGCCATGACCAGCACATGCCGCATGATGCTGCCTGTCACGAAGCAGGCACGGCTCGCTGCTGATGCTCTTGCCTTCATCCGGCTCCTTGTCCGCGCTGGCCTTGTCCAGCCTCCCGTTTCTCAAGGTATGCCACGTTCCCGGCACTCTGCGAACGTGGCAAAAGAAATTTTACAAAAGTTTTCGTCTTTATTTTTTACATACAGAAAATCAACCGCACGACGTCGTGAAAAAGCCCGCATCAGCGCTCAAGCCGCGTCTCCGCGTTCCCGTGACCAGTTGCGCCATAGCAAATGGAGCGTCGCCATGGCCGCCGGTCCTACGAACAGTCCCAGCAATCCCCATGTCTCCGCGCCGCCGATAATGCCAAGCAGAACCCACAGAAACGGCAGCTTCGTACTGCCGCCAATCAAGGTGGGACGCACAAGATGGTCGGCCACAAAAATCACTACGGCGCCCAGACAAAAGATGACCACAGCACTCATCGTCCCGCTACTGACCAGTAGCAAGGTTGAGGCGAGTCCGACCGGAATCATGGCGCAGAACGGAATCATCGCCGCAATGGCGGTCGCACCTCCCAGTAGGGCCGGATGCGGCGTGCCCGCGATGAAATAGGCTACACCCATCACCAACCCCTCGCCCACGCCCACCAGCACGAGACCGGCCACCGTGCCGTGAATGGAGGCGATGATCTGCTGACCGATCAACTCTCCCCTACGGCCAAAGGCTCTGCGGGAAGCCACCGTGCACTGACGCATGATGGCGTTACCGTCCTTGTAGAGAAAGAACAGCGTCAGGATTGAGAAGAAGAACAGCGTTCCCCGATGCGCCAGTTGGGAACCCAGCGTGCGGGTCATGGCCAGCCCACGGCTGTCGAAGGAACTGAAAAACTCGCCCGCCGCCTCTGGATCGGAGAGATGTGTCCTCCACCAGTTGACCAGCGTCTTGCTGCCAAAGGGAATACGCCCAGCCCATGATGGCACCGGCACACCTTCGTGGCGCGCATCCTTCATCAGAAGCAGCACGTTCTGCGCCTCGTTCGCCGCTTCCAGCCCGACGAACAGCATAGGCACGAGAAACAGAAGCGCCATGGCCGCCGTACATACAGCCGGAAGCAGCACGCCGTCGGCATGGCGCGGCCAGCGTTCCTGCATGCGCCGGAAAAGCGGCCATGTGGCGACGGCGAACACGCCGCCCCACGCAAGAGCCGAAAGAAAGCCGTGGATCGTATAGAGCGCGATGGCGACGATAAACGCCGTCAGCACTTCACGCGCCCGCCACTGCGCTTTTCGCGCCGCTGTCCGCTGGACCATCGTGTCCATTTCCACCAGATGGGGCGTGAGCGGTTCAGCCCCCTCCTTCACGGACGAAGCCTGTGGACCGGTATGGGGCATCACCCTGCCCTTCCCATGCGCGATGTCACCGCGGCGGTTACACATGCTGTCATCTTCACTCGCAGATCAGTCACACGAACCACCCGTATCGCGATCCCGACTTTCCGCCCAGATGGCGAAAGCCTGGATCAGCGCCGCCTCGTCCAGTGCGCGGAACCGTCCCGACGCGCCGCCATGACCGGCCTCCATGTTGATCCTCAACAGCAGCGGATTCTCCGACGTGCTGTAGTCCCGCAACTTCGCGATCCACTTGGCCGGTTCCCAATAGGTCACGCGCGGATCGGTCAGGCCACCAATGGCAAAGATCGCCGGATAGGGCTTTTTCCCGATCCGATCGTAGGGCGAGTAACCGGCGATATAATCATAAGCCGCCTCGTCCTTCAGGGGATTGCCCCACTCGGGCCATTCGGGCGGAGTCAGCGGCAGGCTGTCATCAGACATGGTGTTGAGCACATCCACAAACGGCACCACAGCGACGATGCCCGCAAACAGTTCGGGCCGCATGTTGGCAATCGCCCCCATGAGCATTCCACCGGCTGAGCGGCCATCCGCAACAATTCGACCCGCTTCCGTCCAACCCTGAGCGATCAGGTGATCGGCGCAGGCAATGAAGTCCGTGAACGTGTTGGTCTTGTGCATCCCTCGCCCACCGAGGAACCAGTTCCACCCCTTCTCTGAACCACCGCGCACATGCGCGATGGCATAGACCCACCCCCGATCGACGAGGCTCAACGTGCGGGTGGAGAAGGTCGGCTCAATGGCGTGGCCATAAGAGCCATAGCCATAAAGCAGCAGCGGCGCGGGTTGCCCTTCGGGCGTGTCACGATGGAACAGCAGCGTGACCGGCACCTCTTCCCCGTCCGGCGCCCGGGCCATCAGGCGGCGCGTGCGATAATTGGCCGGATCATGACCCGAAGGCACGAGCTGCTCCTTGAGCAGATGCCGCTGGCGCGTGGCCAGATCCAACGCGAACCATTGGCGCGGTGTGGTGGGAGACTGAAAGGAGTAGCGCAGCTCAGTCGTCTCGAACTCGTAGCCACCGTCCAGAGAAAGCGTGTAGGCCTCCTCCCCCACCCCCACACTCTGTCGCACACCCTTGCGGTCCATGATCTCGATTACGGTGTTGGCGTTCACCCGCTCTGTCCAGACCACATAGTCCGCCAGACACTGGCAGCCCGTAATGTAATGCCCCGGCCGATGCGCCACGAGCGGCTGCCAGTTGGCGCGCTCGCCCACAGCTTCATCTGCTACCGTCATCAGAGCGAAATCGGTGGCCCCGTCCGCATTGGTGTGAACCACGAACCGGTCCCCCCAGTGCGCGAGATCGTACATTATCCCTTTCTCGCGCCGGGCGAGACAGACCGCGGGTGCTTCGGGCTGATTGCCGGGCACCAGCCACGCTTCCGAAGTGTCGTGGTCATTGGTGGAAATCACCACCCATTTCCCCGAACGCGCAGCACTCACACCGACAAAGAAACCGGGATCCGGCTCCTCGTACACCACGACGTCTTCGCCGCCCGCAAGCGCACGACGATACACCCGCATCGGGCGACCGTTCTCATCGCGCCATGTCCAGAAAATATGGGTGGCGTCCGGCGAAAAGGTAAAGTTTCCCGAGCAGTTGTCGATCTGTACCGGCAACATCTCGCCGCTGGCCAGATCGCGGACGCGGATCGTGTAGATCTCGGAGCCCTGCGTGTCCTCGGCCCATGCAAACAACCGGTGATCGGGGCTGTGCGCAGCACTCCGCGCGGCGTAGAACGCCTGATCCTTCGCGCGGGCATCCGTGTCGAGAAGCACCTCTTCCTCATTGGGGCGTCCTTCGCGGTGACGCACATAGCGAGGATATTGCGCGCCGGCTTCGTAGCGCACGCCGTAGCGCCAGGGACCGTGCGGCAGGAATGGCCAGGACTCGTCTTCCTGCAGACGCCCCTTCATCTCCGCCACGATGTCGGTCTGCAACGTGCGGGTCGAGGCCAGCACAGCGTCCGAATAAGCGTTCTCGGCGCGCAGATGCGTGGCGATGTCGGCGCGCAGAAGTCCCGGCTCGCGCAGGACCGCCTGCCAGTTGTCATCCTTCATCCAGCCATAATCGTCCTCACGCACACGCCCGAGTTGCTCGATGCGACGCGGTTCCTTGCGGGCGACGGGAGGTGAAGGAAGCTGGGACATGAAAGGCCTTTCCTGTGAGCACACGCCGTGCATTGTGCCACAGGATGGGCCGCCTGCCACCGTGCTGAGTGCATATCGGCGGCAGGCTCTCCATCGTGTCGATGGAGGCGGAACGGATCAGGAGTCGCGCAGGGCCTTCGCCTCTTCCTCGCGCGTGCCGAACGGCACTTCCTGCCGGTCGTCCTGTTCGTCCATGCTGCCACCGAGATTGCCCAGATTTTCCTGAATCCGTGCGTCCTCGATCGGCTCGCCTTCCGGGCCGATGGGCACTTCCGGCTCCACCGGGATTTCGCCCGCGTCCGGGTTGATGGTCATGCCCACCAGATCCGTCGCGGCCTCCATGTAGCCCTCGGGACCGCATGTGGGCTTGCCATCGGCAATCCACATCTCACGGGCTTTCGCCTTGATCTGCGCGTCACGCTTGGGTGAGTCTTCCAGCGGATTATCCACCATCTCAAAGCTCCTTACTTTTCTGTTCGCCCGCTCCCACAGGGAGCGTCGCCTTGTGGAGGCAACGGACCAGACGGCCGAATGTTGCCCTGCGTCCTAGCGTCGCGTTCTACATACAGCCTTCCACACGGAAAGCAGAGATGCGGTAAACGGACGTGTCCCATGAAAAAGCATCACGCCCCGTCTCAACACTTTTCTGATGGCTCTCATGCATTCAATTTGTATGGTCCGTCACTTTCCGCCACACAGGCGGCCCCGGTGATGATTCACCCGTCATGACGGACGATATTTCATGAACGATATAAGTAATCAGAGACGACGATCCGGCGCGGCCACCGTCTTTCGTCTTACTGTGGCCGCCCTGACCGGTCTCGTCGGACTGTGGCTGGCATGGGAGGGTTTTGAACTCGCCACGCTGGGAGGGTCTCTTTACTACGTTCTGGCGGGACTGGCCTATGTCCAGCTTGGCATCCTGTTTGTCGCCCGCAGTCGCATCGCCTTGCCTGTCACCGTACTGATCTTCGCTGCCACCTGCGTCTGGGCAGTTCTCGATACGCCCGAGATCGGCTACTGGCCGCTACTGCCGCGCCTCGTGCTGCCCGCCATCCTTTTCACATTCGGTCTGTGGACCTGCGCGGCCAGCCTTCCCGCGCTCAGCACAAGCACACGACGGACGCTGACAGGTGGTGGTCTTGCCGTCACTGCCGCCCTGCTGGTCACTCTGGTGGAAGCCTTCTTCCCTCATGGCGAAATCCATCATCCCGAAGCGATGGTCGGGTCGGAGGGCTTGGACGTTGCACAGGACGACATAGGAGACAACTGGGAGTTCTTCGGGCGCAATGCCAATGGCACACGCTTCGTGCCCTACACCCAGATCACGCCCCAGAATGTCGAAAAACTGAAAGTCGCGTGGACCTACCACACCGGACGCCGCCTGACGGGTGCCGCCATCGGCGTGGACGAGAACACCCCGCAGCAGATCGGCAATGTCCTTTATTCCTGCTCGCCTGAGAGCATCGTCACCGCCATCGACGGCGATACCGGACAGCGCATCTGGAAGTTCGACCCTAATGCCCGCACGGCAGAACACGTTTCCTGTCGCGGTGTGGGCTATCACGATATCGATCATGACGACTCCCTGACCGCTGACGACAAAGCCACCGATCCGGCGCAACCCTGCCGCCAGCGCATCGTCGTCTCGACGGTGGACGCTCGTCTCTTCGCGCTGGACGCGCATACCGGCACACTCTGCCCCGGCTTCGGACAGGACGGATTTGTCGATCTCAAGCCACAGATGGGACCGACAGAAGGCGGCAAACGCTATCATCCGAGCGCCGTGCCTCTGATTGCCGGGCATATCGCCGTCATCGGCGGGTGGGTACGCGACATCGTGCACGGCGAACCCTCCGGCGTGGTCCGTGCCTATGACGTGCGCAACGGCGCCCTCGTCTGGGCATGGGATGTCGGCGCCCCGGATCGCACCGGTGCCCCGCCAGAAGGGGAAACCTACACACTCGAAACGCCCAACATGTGGACGGTGCCCACCTACGACCGGGCGCTGAACCTCGTTTATCTCCCGACCGGGAACGGTCCCCCGGACTACTGGGGCGGCGACCGGGACGCGTTGAAAGAGAAGTTCGGCGCTGCGGTGGTGGCGGTCGATGCCAGCACGGGCAAGACGAAATGGGTGTTCCAGACTGTGCACCACGATGTCTGGGACTATGATCTGCCCTCCCAGCCCGTCCTGCAGGATGTGACGAATGAGAAGGGCGAAAAAGTTCCCGCCCTGATCCAGACGACCAAAACCGGCAACATCTTCGTGCTCGATCGGCGCACCGGCACACCGATCACAGCCGTCGAAGAACGCGATGTCGCCACGTCTCCCGCGGGACAGGGCGAGCACCTGTCGAAAACCCAGCCCACTTCCGTCGGCATGCCTCTCATCGGAGCCGATCCGCTGAGCGAGCGCTCAATGTGGGGTGTGAGTACGTTCGATCAGCTTTACTGCCGCATCAAGTTCAAGCAGTCGGTCTATACGGGTCCGTTCACGCCGCCGGGCGAGAAACCCTACATCGAGTGGCCGAGCCTTCTGGGCGGCATGAACTGGGGCGGCGTTGCAATCGATGAATCGCGCGGGCTGATGTTCGTCAACGACATGCGCATTCCGCTCCAGATGACGCTGGAGACACGGGAGAACGCAAAGAAATTCAAGGTCTCGACGGATGAGGTTCCCGGTTTCATGGGCACCATTCGTCCACAGGTGGCCGGTCCCTATGGCGGCGTGAAGATCGACATCCTTCAGTCACCGCTTCAGGTGCCCTGCAACACACCGCCCTTCGGCACGATGAGTGCCATCGATCTACGCACCAAGAAACTGGTGTGGCAGGTGCCGCTGGGCACCGTGCAGGATACGGGGCCGATGGGCATCAAAACACACATGTCCGTGCCGCTCGGCATGCCCACCCTCGGCGGTCCGACAGCGACCGCCTCCGGGCTGGTGTTCTTTGCGGGCACGCAGGACTATTACCTCCGTGCGCTGGACGCGAAATCCGGCAAAATCGTGTGGCAGGGTCGCCTGCCCGTCGGTGCGGTTGCGGCGCCTCTCATCTATCGCTCGCCTCGGACAGGCAAGGAATATGTCGTGATCTCCGCTGGCGGTATGAGCCACTCGCCCGATATAGGTGATGACATCATCGCCTATGCCCTGCCCGACACGGCGGGAGCCATGCCGGGCGTTCCGGAAGGATCGAACCGGAAATAGGCTGACCATTTATCGATGAGTGATATGTCCGATTTCGACTGAACGGACATACATGCAAAGACGGGCGTTGTTCCTTTTGGGAACGGCGCCCGTTTCGCATTCAGCCTTCGCAACGTGTGTCATTTTCGCGCAAAGCGACGGACGAACCCCCTCAGACGCAACCTTGCGCGTGCGAGTCATTCTCACTAACAAGACCCTTTCCTTTCCATTGCCCAGAACGGGTGCTTCCACCATGTCGCCCTGCCCTCTCCACGGTTTCGGATCGATCGTTCCCAACGCCATCAACCTCATGGAAGATGCCCCACGCACGCTCATGTCTTCCCTTACACTTGCCTCATGACCACCAGTCAGGACAGAACCTGCCGCTCCATGGGCATCGTACTCCTGTGGGGGGCTTTTGTGCTGTGGGGATCCTTCGCGTGTGATCTCGCCCTCGTCTCCAGCCGTTCCTACCGCTTTCTGGCCACGATCATTGCCGCTCCCGTTCTCATCTGGCCCTTTCTTACGAAAAAACCGCAATTGGCCCTTGGGGTTCCTCTGGCGCTCGTCCTGAGCGGGGCGCTGATGCTCCATTTCGCTCCATGACACCCGTGCTGCGTGCACGACTAAGCTGGCTTCATCGCTGGACAGCCCTTGTGGCCGGATGGATCGTGTTCGCCATCTTTTTCACCGGTACCCTTTCTCTTTTCGATGCTGAACTGACGCGCTGGATGCAACCGGAAAGCGCCGAAATCCTGCCGGAACAGCCTCTGTCCGATCAGGCCCTCGAACACGCCATGCAGATTCTCCGTGACGATGAACGGCAGGGAAAACCATCGGCTTTCCTCTCCCTGCCCTCCGCACGCGATCCTCTACTGCATATTTTTCGCTACGATGGACACGCTCTGATCGGTCCGGCCCTCAATCCGCGCGACGGTCGCCTCATTGCGACACGCCAGACGGAAGGCGGCGCGTTTTTCTTTAACTTTCACTACACTCTGCGCCTTCCCTCACCATGGGGAGAATATCTCGTCGCTCTGACGACGTTCTTCCTTTCTCTCCTTATCCTGTCAGGCGTTCTCCTGCATCTTTCTCGCCTGATACCGGACTATTTCACCCTGCGTCTTCATGCGGCCACCCCACGTTGCCTTCTCGATCTTCATGTGTTGACTGGCACCGCCATGCTGCCTTTCCACATTATGATTACATGGACAGGGCTTTTTCTTCTTGGGAACATCGCCTTTCCACTTATTTCGCATGACGCTGCTCCCTTACCTCCTGCCGTCGTAGAGCACCATCACCTCCCAACATTCCTGCTCGCGCCTCTCGTCCACAAAACGGAACGACTGACCGGCAATGCTGTCACGTACATCCTGTTTTCTGCTGAGCATATCGCGATCTATTCGTTGCGACCCGACAGTCTGAGCATTCACGACACACCGATGACATTCGACAATGTGACAGGACAAGCTGTGGCGCCTCCTCCACCTGACAGAGTGGAACGCGCGGAAGCCCTCCTCACGGGGCTGCATATGGCCCACACCATGGGACCGGTTCTGCGCTGGCTCTGGTTCCTCGGCGGACTGGCCGCGACCGTAATGGTCGCCAGCGGCCTTGTGTTTCACACAGCACGACGGCGTGCGAGTGCGCGCCAGCTTACATCCCCGCGCCTCGAACGACTGAATGCCGGTATCATGAGCGGTCTGGTCTTTGCGTCACTGGCCTATCTCTGGACCAATCGACTGATTCCCTACGACTGGAAAGATCGTTCGATGCTGGAAATTACAACGCTTTTCGTTCTTTGGGGGAGTACCGCCTTACTCGCGTTCGGTCTTCCACGCGCCGTCCTATGGTCCGTTCCACTCGCTCTCACGGCCCTCGCAGGCTTAGGCATCCCGCTCCTCGATTTGCTCACCGGCCCCTCGCATCTTTGGCGCCATTCCCTGTTCCTGTCTGTCGATGCCGTTTGCGCTCTGACAGGTCTAGCCGCCCTGTCCGGCGCTCTCTGGATGAGACCCCGCACATGATGCCCTCTCTCATCCTCATCGGTGCGGAACTCCTCTCCCTGACAGCCTGCCTTCTATGGGCCTGCTCGCTTGTTTATCCCCGTCGCTGCCTTGGCTTACGCAGACTGCAAACACACATGCGCAAACAAGGTGTCGGCCTGCTCGCACAATGTGGGGCTCTTGGCTGCCTTGTTTCATGGAGATACGCTGCTGGTATTGCCATCTGGATCATGCTTCTGTCCGTCAACAGTCTTTTCACTGCGACATGGCTGGCCGTGCATCCGACCAGTCTCGCAGCGCTGACGACACGCGATCGGCAGAGAACCTGAGAACCTTCTCTTCCATGGCTTTCAACTATTGCTACTTATCCATACACGCGGCGAACACCCATACCAGCGCGTAAAGGCACGCGTAAAAGCGCTTCCCTCGCTATAGCCAAGCCGAAAAGCCGTCTGCGCCACGGAATGTTCCGCTTCCCGCAGATATTTCAACGCATAATGCCGCCGCACATCCTCGACCAGATTCCGGTAGGTCATGCCCGCGTCCGCCAAGCGACGCTGAAATGTCCAGTAAGGGCAGCCAAGGCGTTCCGCCACCTGAGCGATAGAAGGGTACCCATGTGGCAAAAGATCGAGAATGACTTGCCGCACATGCCTCAGAGACTTTTGATCCGCAGCCTGCTTTCCCCTTTGTATCTGAAGCAGTCCGGCTTTAATGGCGCTGAACAGAATCCCATCCGCGTCCGGCATTACCGCTGTGAGGATATCTTCGGAAAACACAAGTGTGTTGGTGGGCTGCCCAAAAAGAACCGGACAACCGAAGGCCTTTTCATGGTCATCCACACAGGCCGGCGCCTTATGGCGAAACAACACCCTCATCGGTGCCCAGTCCGGCCCGAGGGCTTCACGAATCACATTACAGAATACAGCCAGTGAAAGTTCCGCATCATGCCGATGGTCATGAATCAGCGGGTCCGTCACATCGTAATTCAGCCGAGACACTCCGCCTTGTTTCCGGTGGCTTACGACGCTGTTGTCCTGATGAATCGGAAAGAAAGCCGCCAGATTGTCCAGTGCCTCACCCAGCACGGAAGAAGAAAGCACGGCATAACCCAGCATCCCCAACCGTCGGGGAGCGAACTGGTGACCGAACCACAGGCCAAAATTCTCCGTGCCCGTTTCTTGCGCCGCACAATCCAGCGTACGGCAATAAGCATCCAGAGGCACGGTATCGGATGGAAGCGTGCTGCGCCGCCCCTCCAGCCCACAGCGACTGAACACGTTGACAGGCTGCGCTCCCAAGCGCGCGATGAAGCTGTCCAGACCATAGACCACGGACGCCAGCACCGTTGTCGAAGCGGCAGCGGGACCGAAATGTCCATGAACCGGCATGCGCGTCATTGCGCCAGACCTCTCTTCCAACGGGCCGGAACTCTCCGTCCGGTCATCGGATTGCGCGAACGAAAGACACTTAAAGTGAAGGCGCAATCCTCTCCCTGTCAATTCATTTCTTAACCGAAACGCCGTCGTTGCCGGATGTCATGAAATTGTGTCGGGATGTCATTATCCAATCCACCTCCCACACCTAACCTGAGCCGATACGGCCACCTCAAAGCTGGCCCTTTGCTGCGACCGTGGGAGACACATTATGGCCGATCCGTTTCTAGAGGGTGTTATGCACTTTGCATGAGCAGGTTAGCTGCGTTTCTGAGCATGAAGCCAGCGAAGGCGATGGTGTGCATTGCAGCAAGTGTTGAGGCGCAGCGTTCGTAG
>NZ_WOTH01000006.1 GCF_011516945.1 Acetobacter estunensis | reverse complement strand
GGAATTCAAACGCATCGCAATGCGGGCAGACAAAACAGACAAAAGCTTCAGCGCCATGATCTATCTCGCCGCAGCCATTATCCATTCACGGTGAATCCCCACAAGCCCTAGACCGGGAGACTGTCCAGGCGCTGATGCGCGACGCATTCGGAGCGCGGACATGAGCGATCAAAACGACAAGCCTGTCGCTTTGATCGGGGATGCCCTTTTTCTGGCCTATCAGAGCCGTCTCATGGCCGAGGTCTGGGCACATCAGGTCGTTGTCTACGAGAAATCGCGGCGAACGGGTGTGAGTTGGTGCGCCTCGTTCATTGCCGATCTGTTCGCGGGACTGGACCCGCGTCAGGGCGGAATGGACGTGTTCTACATGGGCTACAATCTGGAGATGGCCCGCGAGTTTATCGACTATTGCGCGGAACACGCAGCGGCGATGCAGGCTGTAGCGGGAGCCGTCAACGAGACGTTCTGGAACGATCCGGACCATCCTGAGAAGGACGTGAAGATTTTTCGGATCGATATGGCGTCGGGCAACAAAATTCTGACGCTGCCGTCCGTCCCGCGTGCCCTGCGCGGTATGCAGGGGTTGGTGATTATTGACGAGGCCGCGTTCCACGACGATCTGGCGGAGGTGCTGAAAGCCGCCCTCGCTCTGCTGATGTGGGGCGGAAAAGTGGTGATTATTTCGACGCATAACGGCGACACCAATCCGTTCAACGTGCTGGTGCAGGACGTGCGTGCGGGACGCAGGCCCTATCGAATTTTGCGCACGACGTTCGACGATGCGCTGGACGACGGGCTGTATCGGAAAATCTGCGAGAAATCCGGGGAGGACTGGTCGCCCGAGGCGCAGGCGCAGTGGCGTCAGGAGATTGTTGGTTTCTACGGCGATGCGGCGGCTGAGGAATTGTTCTGCATCCCCTCTCCATCGTCGGGTGCCTATATCCCTCTGGTGCTGATTGAGCAGCGGACAGTCGCCGACACGCCCGTTCTGCGCTGGAGTTGCGACGCGACGTTCGACGATGCGATGCGCAACGTGCTGCTGGGCGACGGGATGAGCACATTTCTCGTTGGCCAGGACGGGACGGTCACGATCGAGCGGGCCGTGTCCACGAGCCAGATGGATGCGAACGGCAACGCCACGACCGCGTGGCGCGACGTGATGGTCCACGCGACGATTTCGCGCATTCGCTACGAGTGGAACCTGTTTATCGAGACCACCTATCCGCGCGCGAAGCTGGCCGACGATGGATCGGCTCTGGCGAACGTGGCGACGGCGGGCGTGGTTACGCCCTCCATTCTGAAAAATTCGTGGGTCGGTCAGTCGAAACTCTATGAGAATCAGGGCTGGATCGAAAACACGTCCACGCTGAGCAAACAAGCGCGGTTCATTTTGCACCCGACGGATCGCAATCGCGTGGACTGCGCGCTGCCGGTGCAGGTGATCGGCTCGCTGATCGTGGTTGCGACCTCGATCCAGATGCAGGTGTAAGAGATGGCAGTTTCAGTTGGTATTCTCTCGATCTGGTGGAAAGGCGTGCAATACGACTGCCAGAAGGGCAGCAGCTTGCGCCTTCCGGCGATGCGCAACGTGACGCAGGTGGCAGGTTTCTCCGCGCACCGCTCACGGCAATTCCAGCAGGGGCAATGCAAAGCAACGCCGTTGCTGCTGGAAGGGCAGTCTCTCTCCCAGTTCAATCCGGGAGACGAGGGCGAATTGCAGGTGGTGGCGGACACAGGCCAGAGCTGGGTGTTCCCCGACGCCTATATCACCGATGCACCGACGATGACCGACGATGGCGGCAAGATGCCGATCACGTGGGACATGAGCACATTTGAGGAAATTTCGTGATGGATGTTCAGGATGTGGCCAGCGTGAGTGACGCAGGCGTGGCTGGAACGGATGCGCCCGTGTCACAGGACGGACTGCCGCCGGGATACGTGCGCAACGCCGATGGGTCGATCACGGCGACGCTGGCCTATCCGCCTGATGGCGGGCCTGCGCAGGTGACGCTCAACCGCCTGAAGGGGCGTGCGATGGTGGACGTGATGAATGCCAAGCGCGAGGGCGACCGGGTGCAGGCTCTGGTGCTGGCGGCCGTGGGAATGGCAGGGCCGAAGGGCACTGCGTTTTTCAACGGGTTGGACGGCTACGATATCGTGCAGCTCGGTGAAGCGGCGGCGAGTTTTTTGCCGAGTGGCCAGACGACTGGCCAGTGATTTTTGCTTCACTGGCACGGGAACTGCGGTTCTCGGCCAGTGAGATTTTGCAGATGCCCTATGAGGAGGTGGCGTTCTGGTGCGCTTCGCCCTCGGGGCTGGCCGAGCGGCACCGCGAGGCGATTGAGGCGCAGGGCTGAGCAATGAGCCAATCACTCCGCGCGCAGTTTGAGCTGGATTTCGCGGTTGGTTCGACCGACGCGCTCAACCGCGTCACAGAAGTTCTGGAAAAAATCGATGCGACGCTGGAGCGTCTGCGCCGGGTTGCGGACCCGTTTGACGGGCTGACGCAACCTGTTGCGCGAGCGACCTCGGCCACGCGCGGCCTGAACGAGACGCTGGAGCGCACAACGGCCGTCACGGAGACGGTCGCGGCAGCGACGGGCACGGCGCGCGAGGAAATCACCGGCATGGGCTCAGCGGCGGCTGAGGCGGCCGAGGGTCTGACGACGATGGGTCAGCGCGCCGAGGCGGCCGCTGAACAGACGGTCGGCGCGATGAACCGGGTGCGTGAGGCGTCCGGTGCGCCGGCTGGCGGTGGTTCGTCCGGTGGCGGCGGTGGCTCAATGGGGCGTCTGCGCGGACTGGGGGGCGCGGTCGGTGGTTTTGGCTCCTCCATCGAGGCGGGCGTTGGGCATGCGTTTGGCGCGGCCGCGACGGGGTTTGGGCTGATTGAGCCGATCCATGCGGCGGCTGAGTATGACAACGATCTGACGCATATTGGGATCGGCCTGGGACTGCACGGACAGGCCAACGTCGATTATGGGCATGCGTTTGGCGAGCGGTTGGATGCTCTGGCACGGGCAACGGGCACGCGCGGGTCCGATCTGGCGGCGGCAGCCGGGTTTTTCTCGCGTGAGGGCTACACCGGCGACCGGCTGGACGCGGTTCTGCCGACGGTTGCGCACATTGCGACGGCCTATAACGCGGCGCCGGACGCTGTAGCGAAATCGACGTTCGCGCTGCAGGAATCAATGAAAATTGGTGACGGCCAGCTGGGGGGCGCGCTGGCGTCGCTGGCACTCGCGGGGAAATCGGCGGATCTGCCGTTCGAGCAACTCGCCCCGCTGCTGCCACAAGTGGCCGCGCAGGCGGGTGCACTGGGTGTCTCCGGACGCTCAGGTGTGGACGATCTGGCGGCTGCCCTCGCTGTCGTGCGCAAATCCACCGGCACCGAGGGCGAGGCTGTCACGGACACGCGCCAGTTCCTGACCGATATTATCAATCCGCACGTTGCGGCACGTTTCAAAAAATTCGGCGTGGATCTGTATGCGATCAAGGACCACGCCAAAGCGGCCGGGGAAGACCCGATGATGGCGGTGTTGGCGCAGGTCGATCGCCTGACCCGGCACGGACAGGACTCCCGTGTTCTGGGAACGCTGTTCGGCAACCAGCAGAGTCAGGGGTTTGTTCAGGCGATCCTGCAGCACTGGGATCAGTATCAGCAGATTCACGAGAGAACGTCTGGCGCAAACCAGTCAGTGATCAATGAGGATTTCGATACAGGGCTCCAGTCCACGCTGGTGCGGCTGCAGTCGTTTGAGGAGGCTCTGGCGCAGCTGCAGCGGCGTATTGGCACGAGTTTCGTGCCGACACTCAATGTGCTGACGGGGGTGCTCCACGGTCTGACGTCCGCGTTCGATTTCGCAAATCGTGTGACAGGTGGCTGGGCGACTACAATCACGGGTGGCGTAGGAGCGTTTCTGGCGTTTGCCACGGTGCTGGGCGTGTTGCGGGCGGTGATGGGTCCATTGTCCTCTGGCCTCTCTCTGTTGTTTGGACGTGTTGGCCTGCTGCGTGGGGCTATAGCCGCGCTGCGCTGGGTATTTGTTGGATTGGCGGCACTGGTTGGGCCTGAAGTTGCGGCCGTGATCGCTGCTGTCGCGGTTTTGGGTGGCGCGGCCTATCTGCTGATCAAACACTGGGAGCCGGTTAAGACATGGTTTGCTGGTCTGTGGACCGCGATGACCGGCTGGGCTCATTCGATCGGGGACGTGTTTTCCCACATTTTCGACGGGTTCACCTCGGCGTTTTCCACAATGGAGAGTCGGATTGCCAATTCGTCTATCGGACGGATGCTGGGTCTCGGTTCGGCGCAGCCGGTGCCGGCAATGCCAGGCGGCGGCGGTGCGTTCAGCCTGCACGTGTCGCACGATCCGGGGCTGCGGGTGAGCCAGACGGGCGGCACACCGGGAGCTGTGAGCGTTAGTCCTGATCGTGGGCGCATGGTGAGCCGGCCATGAGCGGCGCACTCGGCAGCATTGGCTCAATTGCCCAGGGAGAGGGTCTGGCCGCACTGGGGTCAGCAGGCGGTGTCGGTGGCCTGCTGGCAGGACCGTTCGGGTCTATTCTGGCAACGGCGAGTTGGCGGGGTGTGTCGTTTTTCATGCCGTCCTCGCAGGATCAGGCTGGGCGACGGCTGATCCAGTTGTGGTTCCCCGGCTCCGACAGGTGGCGCGCTCAGGATTTTGGCAAACTGGACGGCCCGATTCATGTGCGTGGGCTGATCATTGGCGACGATTATGTGATCCGCGCCACACGGATGCGGACGGCGTTGATGCAAGCCGGTGCGGCGATGCTGGTGCATCCGTGGTGGGGATCGTTGCGGTGTCGGCTGTTGCAGCCGGGCACGATCGAGTTTTCGGACAGTGAGATCGGCGTTGCACGATTCGAGGCGACGTTTGTCCGCGAGCCTGTTCCCACGACATCTGGCGGCCTGTTCTCCACGATTGCGAACACGGTTGAGAATGTCCTGACCTCGGCGGATTCGCTGATGGATCAGGCCACGCTGGTGATGCGCTCGATCCTGTCTCCGGTTTCAGTGGGTCTGGCGCTGGCGTCGGCCGTGAACGGCGTGGTGAGTAACGTCTCGGGCGTTTGGGACGGTGTGTGCGGCGGATCGTCCGCGCGTGTTCAGGCCGCGACGGCTGCAGCGCTGGCGGCATTGGCCGGAGGGGTGAGCGAGCCGACGCAAAATACCGACACGACGTGGGCTGACACGATCACGACCGTGTTCTCGGGAGTTCCGGTCGCTCTGGCCGATGCAGCCACGGTCTCTGATACGTCGGCCGTGGCGCCTGCGACAGAGGTGGCGGGCGATACGGATGCGGGAATTGCGCCGGCAGATGCTGTCGCCCTTCTGTTGAGCGCGGCGACACAGATTGGCACCTCCTCCAGCGCGTCAGCGCTCACGTCTGTGCAGCCGGGTGCTGTGGCAGGCACTGCTCTGGTGGCGCGGATCGTCACGGTGGCGCAGGCGCTGGCAGCGCAGACCGGCCAGACCTACGCCAGTCAAACGGACGCGGTGGCGTCACGCGACACGATGCTGGCGGCGCTCGATGCGCTGGAGACATCCATTGAGGCGACAGCCGCGCTGGTGACGTTTCCGGTGCTGGATCTGTCTCTGGCGGTTATGGATGCGCGCATGGCCGTGACGGCCGATATCAATGCGCGGATCGGGCGGCTGCCTGCGCTGGTGAGCGTGTCGGTCGGCGGGACGGTCAATGCGTGGGCTCTGGCCTATGCGGTGGCGGGCGACACGGGATCTGCTGTGGCCAGCACATGGGACGATCTGATCGCACGCAACGGGATTTTGCATCCTGATCTCGTAGGACCAGGGACGATTGCGGTTCTGGAGCCCTCCTCGTGACGGTGATTTCGGTGCAAGGATCGCGGCGACAGATCCGCGTGTGGATCGGTGAGGTTGAACTGACCACGGCGGTTTCGATCGAGGTAGGTCGCGATCTGGCGGATATCTGCGGGGCGTTCCGGGTGACGCTGGACGATCCGCTGCGGGATGCGCAGGCGGGTTTTTCGGATGCGGTTACGTCCTCTCCGGTGATCCGCGAGCACATGCCTGTGCGCGTCGATGTCGCGGGCGAGACGATTTTTCGCGGGCACGTCGAGGAGCTGGATCTGCGTGTGACGGAGCAACAGGCGCAGGGCGTCATTTCCGGACGCGACGTGAGCGGCGATCTGGTGGATTGCACCGGCGCTCCACTGGGGCCGGGGGAATATCGGCAGGTGACACTGGCAACGCTGGTGGGATCTCTGGTGCAGCCGTTTGGTCTGTCGGTGGACAGTGACACCGATATGGGCGCGCCGTTCACGCTGGTGGCCGTCGATCCGAGTGAGTCCGCGATGGAAACGATCGAGAAACACGCGCGGCAGCGTGGCGTGCTGGTGGTCTCCGACGGGATCGGTGGTCTGCGACTGACGAAAGCCGGCACGACGCAGGCTCCGGCCGCGTTGGAATTTCCGGGGAACGTGCTGTCCGTGGAGGGGCGCGTGTCGGTGCGTGAGCATTATTCGGACGTGTGGGTAAAGGGGGCGTTTCGCAGTCTGGAGCGTCCTGCCACAGCCACGCTCAACGGTGTCAAATCCCCCTCTGATAAGCCGGTCAGCGCCTCAGACACGACGTTCACCGCGAAGGAGTCGGCTGCGACGCTGCGGTTCGGGCATGCCGTGGACACGTCCGTGGGACGGTGGCGGCCGCGCGTGTGGCTGGCCGCGACGCAATCGGGAGGCTCCCAGTCCGCGCAGAATGCGGGCAATCCGGTTCTGGACGCTCAGGCGGCGGGCAACTGGGGCACGCAGGGCGTGAACGCGGGCGCGTATCGCGCGGGATCACGGCGCCGCACCCGATCCCGGACAGCAACGCGGCAGGCGAGCGATCCGTGGACGCTGCAGGATCAGGCCGATTGGCGAATGCGCACGACACGCGCGCAGGGCACCGCACGGATTTACACGGTTGCCGGGTTCGACGTGGACGGGGTGCTGTGGCGCCCGAACACACGGGTGCACGTTCGTGACGCCTATGCGGGCGTGGACGAGGAAATGCTGATCGGGGCCGTGACCTATGTGAGCGACGATCAGGGCTATCGCACGCGGATCTCTGTGGTGAGGCTGGATGCCTACGATCTGATAGGCGACGAGGATCACCGACGCTCCGCTCATGGGAGTTCGTTGCGGTGAGAGAAACGGATCGGCTGCATATGGCGTTGCGGGCACATGTGTCGCGTGTGGTGCTGCACGCGGTGGACGATGCCGGTGCCGAACAGACGGCGGATATGCAGGCGCATAGCGGGATGCCGCGCACGCAGGTGCCTGTGCATTATCCGTTCGGGTTTGCGGCCCACGTGCCCCACGACGGGGCCGTCACGCACATGCTGCGTGCGGGAGGAGATCCGTCCGATGTGGTAGCTCTGCCGCCGTCCAATCCCTCGGTCGCGCGGTTTGGCGATCTGCCTGAGGGCGACAGCTGCCTCTACGACTCTGTGGGACAGCGCGTTTGGCTGAGCGGTGGCCGTGTGGTGCGTGTGGATGCGCACACGTCAATGGCTGTGAGCGTGGGCGGCACGACGATTTTGCAGGTGACGGCTGAGGGTGTGTCGGTGACGGGCAATCTGAGCGTGTCGGGTGACGTCACAGCCAGAGGCGACGTGAAGGCGGGATCGATCTCGTTGGAGAAACATACGCATTCGGGTGTGGAAACCGGCTCTGGCAGCACGGGCGCGCCCCAATAGGGGTGACGGCTGCCCACCTGATAAAACGAGTCCGCGCGCGCGATGATGCGCGCCATGACAACTACGGCCGGAATGATGATTCGTTTCCGTGGGAGCCTGCGCTCCTGCGATCTCGTGGTACGTTCCACGGGAAATGGCCGAGGCCGGATCGCGCTGGACAGCACGGTTGCGACAGCGTTGCTCGTTTGTCTGGGCAGCGACCGGCGCGCGGATGCGACCGACACGCTCCCCACTGAAATTGCCCTACTGCCCGCGCAATCCGCAGGCGCATTCGCGCGGCGTGGCTGGCCGGGCGATATTTTGCTGGCCGAGGGTGTGCGGCTGGGGTCGCGGCTGTGGCTGCTGGAGCGCGGAAAATCTGACGAAACGGATCGCGTGGCCGCCATTGGTTATGCGGCGGAGGCGGTCTCGGCTCTGGCTGATTGGACGGGTGAGAGCATCCAGACGGCGGCGGTGTGGTTGCAGCCGGGTGTTTTGCAGGTTTCGGCGGCGACGTCGGGCGTGTCGGTGCGCACACCCGGAGTTGGATCGTGACCCTCTCCATTCCCGCTCCGGCGACGATCGCGCAGCGTTTCGCGGCGTGGCTTCTCTCCAATCCGGTGCAGGCCGAAGACGGCTCGCAGGTGGTTCTCGACGCGAATGTTCCGGGCTCCGTCGAGCAGGTTCTGGCCTCGGCCATCGCGCTGGAGATGGCGGGCGTCTATCGCTACGCCCGCGACTGGTGTCTGGAGTTGATGGTCACGACGGCCACCGAGAACGGCCTTTTGCCGGACCACGCGGTGGAATGGAGCACGCCGCGCATTCCGGCGCAGGCTGCTATCGGCAACGTGGATGTCACGATTTCCTCCTCGGCGTCCGCGTCGGCCGTGATCCCTATCGGCCAGACGTTTACGCTGGATGGCACGGTGAACTGGGTGGCGACTGCTGAGACCACGATCGCGGCCGGTGCCGTGGGCGCGGTTCCGGTCCAGGCCAGTGTGACGGGCACCACCGGCAATCTGGCAGCTGGCACGACGCTGACGGCTGTGACGCCGATTGTGGGAGCCTCGTCCTGTGTGGTGGACGGCAGCGGATTGGCTGGGGGCGCCGCGCAGGAAAACGCGGAGAACTGGCGCGCGCGCATCATTGACGCGATCCGCAACCCGCCTGGCGGGGGCACCCGTCAGGACTACGAGCGGTGGGCTGAGGCGGCTGGAGCTGCCTACGTCAACGTCATTCCGCAATGGCTGGGCGTCGGTACGGTGGGTGTTGCGGTTGCGATGGCCGGGCGTGTGGCGCCTACCGATGCGCAGTTGCTCAATATCCAGCTCTATCTGGAGGATGTGTCACGTCGGGTCGTCCGCGCGAATGTGACGGTGATGCCGGCCGAGATTGTCACCCGCAATGTGGTGCTGTCGATCACGCCGGATACGGAGGCGAACCGCACCGAGGTGCAGGCGGCGATTGCGGCCTATTACGCGGGAACGGGTCTGGGCGACACGCTCTATGCCTCGCAACTCTCTGACGCGGTGTCGTCGGTTACGACCGTTACCAGCCACATCATCACCTCTCCTGCGGACAACGAGACGCTGGCGGCCAATCAACTCGCCGTGCTGGGCGCTGTGCTGTGGAGTGCGTCCTCGTGAGCGGCACGCAGGCTCCGCGCACACTCGACGAGACGCGCAACGGATTTTTCGCCGGTCTGTTGCCGCAGGGTTGGGCGTGGCCGCGTCCGGACGGATCGAACCTTGGCGTTCTGGTCGGGGGATTTTCCTACGTTCTGCATGATCTGGAGACGTTCCTCGCCTCTCTGGCCGACGAAATCAGTCCGGCGAACTCTACGCTGCTGTTGAGCGATTACGAGCGTGTTCTCGGCGCTGATCCGTGTGGCACCGACCCGACGACGCTGACGCTGGCGGCGCGACAGGCGTTCGACAACGCGCGCTGGATCGGCTCGGCCGGTGTGACGTGGGGGTTTTTCGAGCGGCTGGCGACAGCGCGAGGCGTGTCGATTTCGATTGATGAACCGGAGCCCGCGATCTGCGGTGTGGCCGTCACGGGTGTGGATGTGTGTTCGCAACTCCGAGACCGGTTCATCTGGGTGGTGATGCTGCCGAACCACGAAACCGGTCTGGAATGTCCGATCCAGCGCAACAATCCGCCCGATCTGACGGTGGTTTTCAAATACGAGGACGCGAACTGATGGATTACACGTCAGCCCCCGGCTACGTGACAGTGAACGGCGTGCGTCAGTTTGTGGATCGCGACGTAGCGAACGGTGTTCCGGGCACCTCGCTGATCGCGACCGACAAGAACGCGGTTCAGAACGAGCTGATGAAAGTCATCACGGCTGCCGGACTCACGCCGTCCCCGGATGATCTGACGCAGCTCTATCAGGCGCTGTTGAAAATTGTGGCGCAGGCAGCGGCGAGTGCTGCTGTCGGGTTCACGCCTGTGGAACAGGGAGGCGCCCCAAACCAGAGCACGAACAAGGTTAATCTGGGTTGGGATACGACGCTCGGTGCGTTTCGCATTGCGATTGGCGGCAGCGATATCGGTGTTCTCGTTCGGAGTAATTCGGCCAGTCTGAATGCAGCAACGGCCGTCGGAAATATGTATTTCGACGAGGGATTTTTCCACGTCGCGCCTATTTCCGGCTCGGATTTGCGCCTGGTCTCGACCGCCGATTACAGCTCGGCCAGCAGCTACGGAACTGACGGGTCGATGATGGCCTACCGGAAATCTCCGGACGGGATCATCCGACAGTCGGGGCGCGTGATCACGCCTCAGGTTGGCACGCCGCAGATCTACAACATTCAGTTTCCGGTGCCGTTTCCACAGGAGGTCCGCGAATACGGCGCGGTGCAGCTGGACGCCGATATGCCCAGTGGATCGGTGTTTTCCGTCGGAAATTACACGAACCAGGGGATGACGTTGCTGAACTCGGGCGGATTCTCAATGAGTTGGTGGGCGGAGGGTATCTGATGAGCGCCGAGGCATATTGGTGGTCGCCCACGACGCTGTGTTTCTATCTCGGTTCAAGCCACAGGGAATACGGAGCGAATTGGCCGTCTGACACGGTGCCGGTGTCGGCTGCTGTATTTCAGCAGTTCGGGCTGAATTATCCACCCACGGGAAAACAGCGCGGCCGGGATGCGAACGGCATGCCGACATGGGTGGACGCATGAGCCAGACCCTCCTGTTTCGGGCCGGACTGCCGTTTGCCGTGGTGGTGTGCGTGGACGGCTCGGACGGCAATCCGGCCGATCTGAGCGGCTGCTCATTCGCCTCTCAGATCCGTGACGCGCTGGGCACGCTGGTGGCCACGCTCACAGCCGAAATCGTGCCCGATCAGGTGGGCGTCGTTCAGTTGCGTGCGGCGGATACCACGCAATGGCCGCTTGGGCAGCTGTGGTGCGATCTGGACGTGACGTGGCCGAACGGCGTGGTGATGCCGACAGAGGTGTTTTCGATCACGATGCGGCGCGGGGTAACGCGGTGAGCGGTCCCCTGACCAGCGCGATGCTGAGTGTGCGCGTTTTTCCGGGCGCGCCGCGCCTGCTGAGCGCGACTGCGATCTCTGCCGCGCTCGACGCGGCCGGGCATGCGGTTCTCACGCTCTCGGACGGATCGACGGTTTCCCTGAGCGCACTCTCGCCTGCGGTGTCGCAACAGGTCGTGGCGCAGATCGGTGGATCTGCGCTCGTGGCGGTGAACGCGAGCGGACAGACGCCCACCACAGCCAGTGGAGCAGCGGCGGCGACAATGGAAAATCAGGAGAACAACAATGGAAGTTAACGGCGTTCCCTATGGGGAGCTACCGACGCGCGAGCCTGTTGAGGGCGATCTGTTCGTCGGGTTTGGCGCTAACGGCGATATGTTCGTCGTGGATGGCGCGCGGATGCTGGCGGGGAAGATCCCTGTTGAGACGGTGGAAAATCCGGGAGCGTCAGTGGCGCTCTCATTCGCGGATGTTGGTTCCAAAATGGTCGTGCTGACGCCGACACAGGCAACGGTCCTGTCGCTGGCGAAGGGCGACGGCACCGAGGTTCAGCAGTTGATTCTCTCTGTGGAGCAGCCGGCGAGCGGGGGATTTGCAGTGACGCTCCCGCCGGGTGCGTCCAGCGGTGGCAGCGTTCTCTACCCCGGCAGCACACCGCCGACTGTGGACACCACGGCCGGAGCCGTGACGCGGATCGTGTTTGAGACGAACGGCACGACGACACTGGGAGGTGTGTGATGGTTGATTATACACTGCTGCACTCCACCACGTCGTTTCTGCCTGCGACAGCGTCTGTCGCAGCGGGTGCTGCGCTGGTTGACGGCTGGGTCGATATTGCTGGTGGCGCCTACGGCACGGATAGCGGTGGCGTGCTGCGGCGTATCGCTGACGACAGTTCGAGCTACCTGAAATGGCAGCTTCTACGCCCCACGGCCGAGAACACGCAGGACGGTAAGGCCATTTTCTCGGCGGACGCGACAAAATACCAGCGGTTCTACGTTATTTTCCGCTCCAACCGGGCGGACGATGCCACGGCCACCGCCTACGCGGTCGGTGTGGAACTGTCGTCCTCCGGATTGCCCTACATGGGGGCATACACGCTGGTCAACGGGGCAACCACGTGGATCGGGGATGCGACCGACACATTCGGGACGACCTCATATCAGGGTGTGCCGTTCACCTGTGAGGTGGAGTGGACCCAGACCGATAGCGCCACCACGACCATCACTCTGACAATGACCGACAGCAGCGGCAACGTGGTGGGCACGCATACGCTTACCGACACGACCGCCGCGTTGCAGAACGTGACGGGTTCGATCGGTGTCGCCTGTTATTCCTACAAGGGCGGGGCGAATAGTTCGACGAACGAGGCTGGGCTGACGGCGTTTTCTGGCTACACGGCCGCCGCTGTCACGGCACCGTTCAGCACCTACACGCTGACGGGTCCGGCTACACTGACGGTCGGCACGGCATCGACGTTCACGATCACTCCGGGCGCAGGCGCGGCGCTGACTGCGGACGCGGTGTTTACGCTCACCACGACGCTGACGGGCACTCTGTCGGCGCAGAAGGTCACGATTCCGGCGGGCAGCACGTCTCCTGTGACGTTTACGCTGGCACCGTCGGCGTCGGGAACCGGCACGTTGTCGGTGACGAACAATGCCAGCCTGACGGACCCAGCCGCGTTGTCGCTGACAGCTGGAACGGAGGCTCAGAATCCGACGACACTGACACCGACGGTCGATAAATCGTCTGTGCTGATTGGCGGTTCGGTTGTCGTCACCTATTCGCTGGATCACCCTGCCACCTCTGCCGAGACGATTACGGGCTGGACGAACGGCAAGGGCTCCTATTCGCCGGCTACGGCGACGATTGCAGTGGGACAGACCTCCGCGCAGCTGACGTTCACGCCGTCTGGGACGGGCTCGACGATGGTGGGCGCGACGCTCTCTGACACGAGCATTTCAGCCAAGAGCACGTCGATCGCCGTCACGCAGAACACAACTCTGGTTCCGATCACGGACAAATCGATCCTGTTCTCTCCCAGTGGGTGGACTGGCGATACCGGACGTGGCGGATCTGTTTACCGGAAATCGATCTGGAACGGCGCGTGGTTCGAGTTTACGTGGACCGCATCAGCGGTCTCTCCGTCTGCTGTTCTCAAAATGGGGAACGCCTCGGCGCCCAACTCGCTGAATATTTTCGTCAACGGAGCGCCACAACTTCGTCAGATTGCGAACGCTGATATCACGCTCAGCAACATCATTCCTGGTGGGCAGAACACCGCCAAGGTTTTCCTCGCCTATACCGATCCCACGGTGCTCGGCTGGGCTGTGACCGCTCGTTATGCGGCGGGATCTGTGGGCAATGTGCAGCTGCCGTCCATACAGATCGACTCGGCCTCCACACCCGGAACGGCCCGCGCTCTGCGGCCGTATGTGGTCTATTTTGGTGACAGCATCACCGAGGGCGTTCACGCCAACAATGTGGTGGATCAGGCCAGCAACTACTACGGCGACAACGGTTGTTGTCACTCGTTTATGTTCCTGCAGGGGCTGGATGAGCTGGGGTATGACCTGTGCATCAAAGCCGCGGGGGGCATTGGATTTCTCTACGGTCCTGGTGACGGGGGCGTTCCGGCGTTCAACACGTCGTGGGATATGCTCGACAGCGCGAACAGTGTTCTCGACAGCGACGGGCATTGGTCCGGCTACGGCGACACGAACACGATGCCGACGGCGTTTATCCTGAATATGGGTTACAATGACGCCACGCATTACAATTCCACACAGTTTCAGGCGGCGATCCAGGCGGCGATCACGAACTTGCGCGGCTCGGCTCCAGATGCGTGGATCATTGTCACGATCCCGTTCAGCATGCGTGACCACAACTCGTCACAGACGGCCTTGATCCCTGTTTATCAGGCGGCGGTGACCGCCTATCAGGCTGCCAATCCGACTGACACGAAAGTGCAGTTGTGGGATTTCGGGGAGGATATCGCGCGCCTGGTCAATCTGGGTGTCGGTACGATGGAGGCGGCGGACAAAGACCATCCGACGTTGCGGGCGCACTCCATGATCGCTCCGCGATTTACGGCGAAGTTTGCCGCACTGGTCGGTGGCTGGGGCGCGGCTCCCACACCGACTCCGACGCCGTCCACGAATGAGCGCGTTTATACCTTCTCATGATCGGGCATCTGGGTGCGATTTGGCAGGCCCTGTCTGGGCCTGCCGAGTTCGCTGGCACATTTCTCAGCGGGATGTTCGGCAACGCACTGCGGATGCGTGTGCAGAAAAGGCGTGAACGTCTGGAGGCCGACCAGATGGCGCTCGGGCTGGTTGCCAGCACGACGGGTCTGGTCGAGCGCCTGAACGCGCTGCTCGATGAGCGGATTGCGGAGCAGGACGCTCTGCACCGGTCACGAGCGCAACTGCTGTCGATTCTATCCGAAGTGCAGGCGCAGGCGCTCGCTGCCCGGCTGATGGTTCGTGAGCTGGACGAGGCAGCCGGACGACAACCTCGTCGTTTTGATCCTCTGCCACCGTTTCCACCGGACGTGGAGGAAGTGCCGCCGCAGGTGCCGGAGAAATGAACATTTATGGCCTGGCGACGTCTCGCTATGCGTCGGTCGAAGCGTATGTGACGCAAGCGGCAAGCGGAGGGCCGTATGGTCTGATTCCCGTCGAGATCGGCCGGAAAGTCGCGGATCTGTGTGAACGTCGGATCAGATCGGGCGGACAGGATCTATCGATCCGCAAGATTTCCGCGCTGACGGGTGTTTCCCGGTCATGGGTGCATCGATTGGCGATGATTATGCGGTCTGAGCGGAATGAGCGCGGCTGGTCTGCTCTGCGCCGCCGGTTTGGACATGAACCTCTGGCGGTTGGTCTGGGTCTGAAGATGCTGGATGCGGGATGGCGCGAGAGAGAGGTGATGCGACTGCGAGATTGATCCATTTCCGTCGTCTCGTTTCGAGGCGGGGGTATGGCTGCGCCAACAGCCGAACCGCGTGCGGACACACGCCTGGAAAACCAGCCCGCCACCTCTGCAGAGGCGGGCGCATGATCGAGTGTCCCAGACTATGAAGCAACGAGGCGATTTTGCGCTGCCGCCGGCAGCGTATGTGGGTGGCAAGAAGCTATTGGCCCGACGGATCTGTGCGCAGATCGAGGCGATTCCCCATCGGTCGTATATTGAGCCGTTTGTGGGCATGGGCGGTGTATTTTTCCGCCGTCGTGTGGTGGCGGCTCATGAGGTGCGTGAGGTGTTTGACGGGTTTGAGATGATGGACGTCGCGACGCGCTATGCTGACCGTCAGAGTGGTGGAACTGGACGGGTGAGAGGAGAATTGGTGGTTTCTAATCGGCCTCTGAGAGAGGTCTGAGGCGCGAGTTAAATGGCGTGGTTTTGGGGGGCGGGATTATATGTCCGGCTGTGCAAAACCATCCGGCGCGCTTCACCCGGACTGGTGACGTTTGCCGCCGCCAAAGTCAGGTTCATCCCCGCGTGTGCGGGGAACACTCCAAGCGGCGGGAGTTCTCCGCCAACTGGTCCGGTTCATCCCCGCGTGTGCGGGGAACACCATGATACTGGACGAAAGCGATTTGCCAGAGCCGGTTCATCCCCGCGTGTGCGGGGAACACTCTTCCCAGAACCACTGGAAAACAAACAACTATTTTGCTGTCAAAGATTCCACCGAGCAAAACGCCCGCTCAGGACGCTCTCGATAATCGCCTCAACCCAACCCTTACAAACCAAACAGAAACGGCTCATTCACACGCCCATCGCATGCTTCACGAACGCCTTACGCAGACGCGGCATACGTTGCACGGCGGCAATCCCCACATCGCGAGCCAATCGCAGCACCGGATTGTCATTGCTGAACAGCCGATCCAGCGCATCGGTCGCCACGAACATGAGCATGTTGGTGGGACGGCACCGACGCTGATAGCGCGCCAGAACCGATGGCGCACCGGGATTCTCTCCCTTGCGGTGCGTTTCGATCAACAGATCCGCCAGCGCGATCACATCGCGAAAACCCAAGTTGAGCCCTTGCCCGGCAATAGGGTGGATGCCATGTGCGGCATCCCCCGCCAGCACCATCCGCGTGGCGGTATAACGCTGGGCGTATTGAGCGGAAAGCGGATAGACCCATCGGCGCCCGACAGGCTTCACCTCCCCCAACCGGTCCCCGATACGCCGCTTGAGTTCCCGCACGAAAAGCTCGTCGGGCAACGCCACCAGACGCTGGGCCATTGCGTCCTTTTCACTCCACACAATGGCTGACAGGTTCGGATGCTCCGCTGTGCCGGTCATGGGCAACTGGGCAAACGGACCACCCGGCAGGAAATGCTCCAGCGCACCGTTGTCGTGCGGCAGTTCGTGCGCAATCGCACAAACGATTCCGCTCTGGCCATAGGGCAGCTTCGTAATGGGGATACCTGCCTGCGAACGTGTCCGGCTGCCTCGGCCGTCAGCCGCCACAAGCAGACGCGCCCTGATTTCCCGCCCGTCTTTTGCGCGCACCACCACACCCGCATCGCTTCGCGTGATGACAACTTCCGCAGGCGCCAGCAGCGTCACCGAAGGCGCATCGTGCAGTGTCGCGTTCAGAGCCACGCGGAGCGCCCGGGCCTCGGCCATCCAGCCGAACGGCTGGCGCGAGTCCTCACGGGTGAATTCCAAGGAAAGCGGCGATGGCGGCTCACCGGGACGCCCATCGGTTACGAGAATGTCCTCAATGGGACATGGAATCTGCGGCAGTCGCTCCCACACGCCCGCCTCTTCGAGCAGGTTCTTGGAGCCCGCCGCAATCGCATAGGCCCGCCCGTCAAAATCGGGGTCTTCCATGGGCGGAAGTGCTGCGCGATCCACCACGGCCACGGGCACGCCTTCACGCGCCAGACGACAGGCCAGCGTGGCACCGACCGGACCCGCACCAATGATGCAGATATCGACTTCGGTGACAGTGTGTGCGGACATGCTCATGCTGGCGCCCTCTTCGCAAAAATTGGCTTTTTTCCGCCATTGAGCACAGAACGGAACCACGCCCGACGGCAAGCGGTGAAACTCTTTGCATGCTTTGTGAGTTCATACCATCCCGAAGCGCGTGACAGGGAGCGCCCGATATGCTTTTGTGCGAAAGCCATTACGGTATCGTTGTGAAATTCGGGATGAACAAAGAGGAACTGGGATGAAGCTCGTCACGGCTATTATCAAGCCCTTCAAACTCGACGACGTCCGCGACGCGCTTTCGCCGCTCGGGATTCAGGGGCTGACCGTGTCCGAGGTCAAAGGCTTCGGACGCCAGAAAGGGCAGACCGAGATCTATCGCGGCGCGGAGTATCACGTCAGCTTCCTGCCCAAGATCAAGATCGAGGTCGCCACGTCCGATGCGCTGGTCGATCAGGTGGTGGAGGCCATCCTCCAGTCCGCCCATACCGGCAAGATCGGTGACGGCAAGATCTTCGTGAGCGACCTCAATCGCGTCATCCGCATCCGCACCCGTGAAAG
Source organism: Acetobacter estunensis (assembly GCF_011516945.1). Classification (GTDB taxonomy): domain Bacteria; phylum Pseudomonadota; class Alphaproteobacteria; order Acetobacterales; family Acetobacteraceae; genus Acetobacter; species Acetobacter estunensis. The sequence continues at coordinate 105,356 of NZ_WOTH01000006.1, read as the reverse complement.
CGGCGACGAGGCGCTCTGAGCGGCGTCACCCCATCCGTCACCTCTCTCTTCCCGCTCTTGTGAAACACGCGCCCTTCTTCCACACACAGGAGGGCGCGTTTCCTCTTTTATTCCCGGCCGCCCGCGCCCATTATCTCCGGTATGACCCAGAGCTTCTCCGTCTCCGACGCCGCCGCCCGGCGCATTGCCGAAATCATCGCCTCCAAGGGAGAGGCCAGTCCGCCGCCGGCGCTGCGCGTGGCAGTGTCCGCGGGTGGCTGCAACGGCTTCCAGTATGAATTCCGGCTCGATCCCGAAATCGCTCCCGACGATCTGGTGGTGGAAGCCCACGGCATTCGTGTCGCAGTGGATCCCGCCAGCCTCGATCTGATGGACGGCGGGGAACTGGATTACGTGGACAAGCTCATGGGTGCGCATTTCACAGTGAACAACCCCAACGCCGCCTCGGGCTGCGGGTGCGGCACCAGCTTCTCCATCGCGGGCTGAACGGCGATGAAAATCGCGACGTGGAACGTCAACTCCATCCGCCAGCGGCAGAATCTCGTGCTGGATTGGCTCAAGCGCAATGAGCCCGACCTCCTGCTTCTTCAGGAGATCAAATGCGAAGCGCACCAGTTCCCGACCGAAGCGTTTGAAGCCATCGGCTACACGTCGCATGTGGTCGGCCAGAAGTCGTATAACGGCGTCGCCACCCTCGCACGCGCGCCTGCCGAGGTTCTTGCCCGCAAACTCCCCGGCCTGAGTGAAGAGGAACCACCCGCACGGTTTCTCGAAATCCGCACAGGCTCCCTGACCGTGGGCAACCTTTACTTGCCCAACGGTAATTCCGGTGGCCCGGCAGGCTTCGCGCGCAAGATGGAATTCTTCGACGCCCTTGCCCGCCACGCCGAAGCCATGCTGGCCGAAGGAACCGACTTCATCCTCGCGGGCGATTACAATGTCTGTCCCACGGACAAGGATCTCGCAACCGGCGCGCTGCCGCCCACCGATGCCCTCGTCCACCCCGAAAGCCGCGCGGCCTTCCGGCGCCTTCTTTGGCTGGGTTTGACGGACGCCGTCCGCGCCCTGCATCCGCAAGAGACGATCTACACCTTCTGGGACTATCAGGCGGGCGCTTTCCGCCGCGACATGGGCCTGCGCATCGACCATATGCTGCTCTCACCCCGTATCGCCGAACGGCTTCTCACCGCCGAGGTGGACCGTGATGAGCGCGGCATGGAGCAGCCCTCCGACCATGTGCCGGTCGTTATCACCCTTTCCTGATCCATTTTCCTGACACGGAGCTTCCCCATGCCCATCACCGGCCTTAACGACCCGTCCCTTTTCCGCGAGCAGGCTCTTGTCGCTGGTGAATGGATCAACTCGTCATCGGGCAAGACGATGAGCGTGACCAACCCGGCCACCGGCGAGACCATCGGCACCATTCCGGCCTGCACCGCTGAAGAGACGCAGCGCGCCATCGAGGCCGCCGATCGCGCCCAGAAAGAATGGAAGACACGCGCCCCCGAGGTTCGCGCCGACATCCTCATGAAGTGGCACGACCTCATCATGGCCAACGCGGATGATCTCGCCCGCATCATGACGATCGAACAGGGCAAGGTGCTGGCTGAGGCCAAGGGCGAAGTGAAATACGGCGCCTCCTTCCTCAAGTGGTTTGCCGAGGAAGCCCGCCGCATCAACGGCGCGGTCATCACGCCCAACCAGCCCGACCGCCGCGTTCTCACCCTCAAGCAGCCCGTTGGCACCACGGCGGCCATTACCCCATGGAACTTCCCCAATGCCATGATCACCCGCAAATGCGGGCCTGCTTTCGCCGCCGGGTGCAGCATGGTGCTCAAGCCGTCCGAACTGACGCCCTATTCCGCTCTTGCATTGGCCGTTCTGGCCGAGCGCGCCGGGCTGCCTGCGGGCTTGATGTCATTGGTGACAGGTGAAGCCAAGGAAATCGGTCCCGTGCTGACAGGCAGCGACACCGTGCGCAAGCTGTCCTTCACCGGCTCCACGCAGGTCGGTGCGCTGCTCATGCGGCAGTCTGCCGACACCATCAAGCGTCTGAGCCTCGAACTTGGTGGCAACGCGCCCTTCCTCGTGTTCGATGATGCCGATCTTGATGCCGCCGTAGCGGGCGCCATCGCCGCCAAGTTCCGCAATACCGGACAGACCTGCGTGTGCGCCAACCGCATCCTTGTGCAGGCTGGCATCCATGATCGTTTCGTGGCGCGCATCCGCGAGGAAGTCGCCAAGTTCAAGGTCGGTAACGGACTGGAAGACGGCAACACCATGGGGCCACTGATCAACGAGGCCGCCGTGAAAAAGGTGCGCGATCATGTGGAGGATGCGCTCTCCAAAGGCGCGTCCTATGTCAGCGCTCCGCTGGAGACCAATGGCTGCTTTGCCACGCCCGTCGTGTTGGAAGGCGTTACAACCACCATGCGGATTTTCCGTGAAGAAACATTCGGTCCCGTCATGCCGATTTTCAAATTCACGGATGAGGCCGAGGCCGTGCGGATGGCCAACGACACCGAGTTCGGTCTGGCTGCCTATTTCTACACCGAGGACATGAGCCGCGCATGGCGCGTGGGCGAGGCACTGGAATACGGCATGGTCGGTGTGAACACCGGTTCCGTGTCGATGGAATGTGCTCCGTTTGGCGGAATGAAGCAGTCCGGACTTGGCCGTGAAGGCGGCGCGGAAGGGATCGAGGAGTTCCTTGAGACCAAGGCGCTGCATATAGCGGGGCTGAAGTTCTGAGGGGCGGCTTGCTTCTCGGGGCTTAGCCCCGAACCCCACGAGGAGGCTCGGCCTCCTCGACCTCGGTTTATTTTAGGGCTGGTTTCGCTTCATACTGGTCGTGAGTGATCTCAAAGAGCCATATTCCAAATCTGGTATTGGAGGCACTAATCGCAATCTGAGGAGGTTATCAATAACCCTTGAGTAGCTTTAAGCTTCCTTTCTAAATTCGGGTTTTATCGCAGATCGATAAGCAGGACATTTATCCATAATATTTATATGGTCATAAAAAGAAAAATCAGAGCAATCTATTTTTGATCCATCAAGTGTATTGTATACGTCTATTACTCCTGAGTATCTTAAAAATGGCTTTTCAATATTTGGGTGATTTTTCCGAAATTCTTTCAGACCTTTGTCTTCATTCGTTGTTATAAGACAAATAGGTCCGATAACACTCTTTTGATAAACTTCAAACAACTCCGGATTTTCTATCATTTTTGTGCCAGAACACAAGGATAAAGGTATTACATGTTCTTTGATTTTTGGAAATTTCAAGTTTCCTTTTTTGATCTCTGAAATAAAACCACCTGAAACGTATAGAGGCATGGCATAAAATAAGGGGTAATCACCAGGCGTTCGAAGGCAGCTATCTATAATAATTCGACGTGCAATTTTTTCCCTTTTGGAGGAATTTGGATTATTTTTAATGGCATCAAGATGATTTTTTACAGTTTCTTCATATATTTTAATAATATCTATCCATTTGCATTTACCTCCAAGATATTCATCTTGTAGGTTTTTCCGAGCTTTTTTCTTTTTCGGCCAAAAAATATTCAGGGCAGAAATAATTTCATCTTCATCAAACATTTGAAACGTCTCTTTATATTCTGAAATTAATACCTCCAATATATAACATCGAGATTCTACATATGTCTTCCCAAAACAGACATTCGGCTTTCCCCCCAATCCAGCCATAAAAAAGCGGGGCAAAATCCCCACCTTTTCACACCGCAATCTTCGGAAACCAAGGCTCGTCCTTGGCCCGCTTCGCCTCAAACGCCTCAATCGCCCCTTCCCGCTTGAGCGTCTGGCCAATATCGTCCAGCCCCTCCAGCAGGAGGTGCTTGCGCAGCGGGTCGATCTCGAAAGAAATCTCTTCTCCATCCGGACGAATCACAACCTGACGTTCCAGATCGACAGTAATGCGACTGTTCGCTCCCTGCGTCGCATCCTTCATCAGTTCATCGCAGACTTCACGCGGCAGACGGATCGGCAGGATGCCGTTCTTGAAGCTGTTGTTGAAAAAGATGTCGGCAAAGGTCGGTGCGATCACGCAGCGAATACCAAAATCCAACAACGCCCAAGGCGCGTGCTCACGCGAAGATCCACAGCCGAAGTTCTCATGCGTGATAAGGATCTGCGCCTTGCGATACGGCTCTTTGTTCAGCACGAAGTCCGGGTTCTCGGAACCATCCGGACGGTAACGCATCCCGTCAAAAGCATGGACACCCAATCCCGTGCGCTTCGTCGTCTTGAGAAAACGCGCGGGGATGATCTTGTCCGTGTCGATATTGGCCTCAGGCAGAGGGGCTGCGATGGCCGTGAGGGTCGTAAACTTTTCCATCGTGGTCGGTCCTTCTGCCGGGATCAGGCGTTCAGTTCGCGGGCGTCGGTCAGCACACCTGTCACGGCGGCGGCGGCGGCCATTGCAGGTGAAAGCAGGTGCGTGCGTCCGCCCGGCCCCTGCCGTCCCTCAAAATTGCGGTTGGACGTGGACGCACAGCGCTGCCCCGGCGTCAGCTTGTCCGGGTTCATGCCCAGACACATGGAGCACCCGGCCTCACGCCACTCGAAGCCTGCATCGAGGAAGATGCGGTCCAGCCCTTCCTCTTCCGCCTGTGCCTTCACCAGTCCGGAGCCCGGCACAATCATCGCCCGCACACCGTCTGCCACCTTGCGACCTGCAGCGATGGATGCGGCAGCGCGCAGATCTTCGATACGGCTGTTGGTGCAGGAACCGATGAACACCACATCGACCGGCGTACCCGCGATCTTCGCACCGGCCTTGAGGTCCATATAGTCCAGCATCCGCTGTAACTGCGCGCGCTTGGCCTCATCCGGCTCATTGGCAGGATCGGGGATTGTGGCATTGATCGACAGCACCGTCTCGGGGCTGGTGCCCCATGTCAGACACGGTTCGATCTCTTCAGCCCGCAGAGTGACTTCGGTGTCGTACACTGCCCCCTCATCGGCCACCAGCGTCTTCCAATACGCCACGGCAGCGTCGAAATCCGCGCCTTTGGGTGCGAACCGGCGGCCCCTCACATATTCGAAGGTCGTCTCATCCGGTGCAATCAGGCCCGCACGCGCACCGGCCTCGATGGCCATGTTGCACACGGTCATGCGACCGGCCATGTCCAGTCCACGAATGGCCGAACCTGTGAACTCGATCACATGCCCTGTGCCACCCGCCGTGCCGATCTTGCCGATGATGGCCAGCACCACGTCCTTGGCCGTCACGCCCGGAGCAAGAGTACCCTCTACGGCGATCTTCATGTTTTTGGCGGGCTTTTGCAGAATGGTCTGCGTCGCCATCACATGCTCGACCTCGGATGTACCGATACCGAACGCCAGAGCGCCCATCGCGCCATGAGTGGATGTGTGGGAGTCACCGCACACAATAGTCATGCCCGGCAGCGAGATACCCTGCTCGGGGCCGACCACATGCACGATGCCCTGATTGGCCGAAAGCAGCGGAAAATACGGAACGCCGAATTCCTTGACGTTGCGCTCCAGCGTCTCGATCTGGTTGCGGCTGTCCGCTTCCTCGATTGGCTTGGTGCGATCGGACGTCGGCACGTTATGGTCCACAACCGCAATGGTGTTTTCTGGATGCCGCAGCTTTCGCCCGGCCAGCCGCAGCCCCTCAAACGCCTGAGGACTCGTCACTTCATGCACAAGATGCCGGTCGATATAGAGGATCGCCGTGCCGTCCTCGAGTGTATCGACAACGTGGTTGGCCCAGATCTTGTCGAAGAGCGTGCGGGGCGACATGGCGGTTCCTGAACTTCCTGTAATCAACGACACGAGCTTTGCCTGCCCAAAGCGCAGGGCGTCAAGTACGCCGCAGCCCTGCAAGCAGCCAAAGCCCCTGTCCGGTCACGTGGGAATGAACGACCCGCTTCGCCAGTAGCGAGCAGGCTTTCTCCCCCGCAAAAGAAAAAGGCCGGTGCCCTTGCAGAGCACCGGCCTTCCAGAGCGCGAAGCTTACGCGCTGGCCTTGGCGGCCGGTCCCGTGTCACGGGCGCGCTCGGCAATACGTGCGGACTTGCCGCGACGGCCACGCAGATAATACAGCTTCGCACGACGCACCTTGCCGCGACGCACAACCTTGATCTCCGCGATTGTGGGCGCATAGAGCGGGAACACACGCTCTACACCTTCGCCGTTCGAAATCTTGCGCACCGTGAAGTTGCTGTTCAGGCCCTTGTTGGAACGGGCGATCACAACACCTTCATAGGCCTGAAGACGCTCACGCTCGCCTTCCTTCACGCGGACGGACACGCGCACCGTGTCGCCGGCCTGGAACTCGGGAACCGCGCGGGCGGCGGACAGGCGCGCGATCTCGGCGGCCTCATACTGCTGGATGATGTTCATGACGAATGTCCTTCGTGAACGGATGGTCTTGATGCGTGAGACAGATGGGCTGCCCACAGATCGGGCCTGCGCTCGCGCGTAGCCTTCTCGGATTGTTCGCGCCGCCAGCGGGCGATGGCGGCATGGTTGCCGGACAGGAGAATGTCCGGCACGGCCCGGCCCTTCCACTCGGCCGGGCGGGTATAGAGAGGATATTCAAGCAGACCGTCGGAAAAGCTCTCTTCGACACCGCTGTCCACTGACCCCATGACGCCCGGTAGAAGCCGCACGCAGGCATCGAGCAGCACCAGCGCCGCCGTCTCGCCACCCGAGAGAACGTAATCGCCGATCGAGACCTGCTCGATCGCCCGTTCCTCAAGCACACGCTCATCCACACCCTCATAGCGTCCGCACAGGAGGGTTACCCCCGGTCCGGACACATAGCGGCGGATATCCGCCTGTGAGAGCGGACGACCGCGCGGCGTCAGATAGACACACGGCGCACCGTCATGGCGGGACACCGACTCAAGCGCCGCCTCCACCACATCCGGCCGCATCACCATGCCCGCCCCGCCGCCAAACGGCGTGTCGTCCACAGCGTTGTGCCGCCCCAACCCGAACGTGCGCAGATCACGCACGTCACAGTTCCACGTTCCGTTTTCCAGCGCCCGACCGGCCAGAGATTGGCCGAGCGGACCGGGAAACATGTCCGGAAACAGGGTGAGGATGGAAGCCGTCCAGCTCATGCCACATCGTCCGAGGCAACCCGCTCCCGCTTGGGAACCTGCGCCTCCTCACCGATCACTTCCACGGGCCGCACAATGCTTGCGCGCCCTGAGGTCAGATCGACCTCCGGCACGCAGGCTTTCGTGAACGGCACGATCAGACCCGTGTCGAGCTCAAGGCTCACACCCGCACCATAATCGTGGACCGTGACAATCCGTCCCAGAGGCTGCCCGTCCTCCACAGCCGCCAGACCAAGCAGGTCACTGTGATAGAACTCTTCATCCTCTGGCTCGGGAAGCTGATCGCGCGTGACATAGAGCTTGCGATTGACCAGTGCCTGCGCCGCCGTCCGATCGGCAAGCGGCTGTCCCTGCGCATCACGCAGTTCCGCCACATCGCCCGAACGCCAACTGAGCGTCCACTTGCCGCCCCGATCGTCCGTCAGCACACCATAGGAGGCGAGAGCCGCCGCATCGGTCGCGAGACTGTGCACATGCACAAGCCCGCGCACACCGTGCGGCCTCCCCACAACTCCGATCTGGATGCGTCCGTCCGTCATGGCTGGAAAGCGTCTTTCGGTCTGCTCTGTCCTCAGGCCGCTGCAGCCGCCGCAGCGTCTGCCGCCGCCTTCGCACGTTCCTGCGCCTTCTTCTTCGGCGCGGACTGCTTGGGCTGCTCGTTCCATGTCGGCTTCGCGATCACGCCAGCCTGACCGAGGAAACGGGCCACGCGGTCCGTCGGCAGGGCACCCTGCGACAGCCAATGCTTGATGCGCTCTTCCGTCAGCTTCACGCGGTCAGCGTGATCGGACGGCAGCATCGGGTTGTAGGCACCCACGCGCTCAATGAAGCGGCCATCACGCGGCGAACGGCTGTCGGCCACAACGATGTGATAGTACGGACGCTTCTTCGCACCGGCGCGGGCGAGACGGATCTTGAGGCTCATTCAGACTACTCCGGATAGTGCCAGAAAAGAAAAGGAACGGGTCGGGGATGGATCAGCCGAAAGGCGGCCGACCTCCGGGACCACCCGGACGGCCACCCGGCCCTCCCGGCATCCCACCCCCGGACATGAGCGCGGAGGCCTGCCGCATCAGGCCTTTGAGCCCGAGCTTGTTGACCCGCTTCATCATGGTGGACATGTCATCGAACTGCTTGAGCAGCTTGTTGACTTCCTGAACTGTTGTGCCGGACCCGGCAGCGATACGCTTCTTGCGTGACGCCTTGATAATGCCCGGCGTTTTGCGCTCGGCCTTCGTCATGGACGAAATCATGGCCTGATGGCGCTTGAACACAGTGGTGTCGAGGTTCTTCTCCGCCACCATGTCCTTGAGCTTGCCCATACCGGGCAGCATCCCCAGAATACCCGAGATCGAGCCCATCTTCTGGATCTGCTTGAGCTGCGCGACATAGTCGTCCAGATCGAACTTGCCGGCCATCATCTTCTTGGCCAGCCGCTCGCCTTCTTCCTGATCGAGCGTATCGGCAGCTTTCTCGACCAGCCCGGCAATATCACCCAGACCGAGAATACGTCCGGCAACGCGCTCGGGATGGAACTCTTCCAGCGCATCGAGCTTCTCACCCGAGCCCGTCAGCTTGATCGGCGCACCCGTGATCGCGCGCATGGACAGCGCCGCACCACCGCGCGCATCACCGTCCATACGGGTCATGACCACACCGGACACGCCCACAGCCTCATTGAAAGACTTGGCTGTGTTGACCGCATCCTGACCGGTCATCGCATCGACGACCAGAAGCGTTTCGGCCGGATGCGTCACATCACGGATCTGACGCACCTCGTTCATCAACGCTTCGTCGATGGAGAGACGCCCGGCAGTGTCGAGGATGACGACGTCATACCCCTCACGACGCCCCGTCTCCATCGCCCGCTGCGCGATCTCCACCGGCGTCTGGCCTGCAATGATGGGCAACGACGCAACACCTGCGCGCTCGGCCAACTGCTGCAACTGAAGCTGAGCCGCCGGACGCTGCGTATCGAGCGATGCCAGCAGCACCTTCTTACGCTCGCGCGTTGCCAGACGCAGGGCGATCTTGCCCGATGTCGTCGTCTTGCCCGAACCCTGAAGACCGACCATCAGGATCGGCACAGGCGGCGCTGCGTTCAGGTTGAGGGGAACGGCGCCCGCGCCACCGAGCGCGTCGATCAGCGCGTCGTTGACGATCTTGGCAACGGCCTGACCGGGAGAAACGCTCTCCAGCACCTCTGCGCCGACAGAGCGTTCCTTGACCTTGTTGACGAAGTCCTTGACGACCGGAAGCGCCACGTCCGCTTCCAGCATGGCCAGCCGGACTTCACGCATGGCCTCGGCAACGTCGGCCTCGCTCAGCGTGCCGCGCTTGCCAAGATCACCGATGACCCCGGAGAACCTGTCTGACAAAGACTCGAACAAAAGGCGTTTCCCCAAAACAATACGCGCCACTGCGCGAACACTCGCGATGTGGCGGGACTCATGTATGGCGGTCTGTCTACGCCCCGACCATTCGCCCTGTCAAACGGAATCAAACGGCCATTTCAGGAAAAGACTGACGGATGCACTCAACAACTCGCCGCGGCCCTCAAGCTTGCGCTAAGCAGCCCAGCAACCCATCCTGCCATGTCATCCCTGAAATATATATGGAGAACACCCAATGGCTGGCACTCCCACCTCATGGCATGCCGCGCCACTCACATGGGGACACGGCCCTCGCCTGCTGGAAATGTTTCTCGAACCGACCTGCCCGTTCTCGGTAAAAGCATTCAACAAACTGGGGGCCCTTCTGGAACAGGCGGGAGAGGACCGGATTACCGTGAAACTGCGCATGCAATCGCAGCCATGGCACCTTTTCTCCGGCGTTGTCGTGCGCTGCATCCTCGCAGCTTCCACGCTGCCAGAAGGAAAGGATGCGGCACGCCGCGCAATGCAGGCCGTGGCCGATCACCGCGAGGAGTTCGAGTTCGCACATCATTGCGAAGGTCCGAACCGACATGCCACCCCCGATGACATCATCGGACGACTGGAACGCTACAGCGGTCTCACCCTCAAACCGGCTTTCGCAATCCCGGACCTGGATCGCGAAATCAAGTGGCACTGCAAATACTCGCGCCAGAACGGCATCCACGCCTCTCCCACCTTCATGATCGACGGACTGGTGCAACCGGATATGAGCAGCGGCGATCCAGTCGACGCATGGGTGGCGCGCCTTTTGCCGTCCCGAAACTGACCTCAGTTCCTCCGGGAAGGCCGTGACGCCCAGATGGCCGCCAGAGCCGAACCGGAAATATTGTGCCAGATGGAGAACACCGCGCCCGGCAGGGCCGCGAGTGGTGAGAAATAAAGCCGCCCCAACGTCGCGGCGAGGCCCGAATTCTGCATGCCGACTTCCAGCGCCAGCGTCCGGCACACGGATTCATCGAAGCCCAACACTCGTCCGCCCCAATAGCCACCAAGCAGGCCGACAGCGTTGTGAAGGATGACGCCCACCAGCACGAGTGGCCCGACCGCTCCCAAAGCGGGTGCTGCCGCTGCGACAATGCTGGAAATGATGGTCAGGATCGCCACCATCGCCACGAGTGGCAGCATTGGTTCCATCCGACGCACGGCCCGATGACAGAAGGTGTTGACCAATACACCTCCCACCACCGGAACGGCCACGAGTGCCAGAATGCTGCGAAACAGCCCCCAACTGTCCACGGCCACATCCGCCGCTACATACAACCTCGTAAGCACAGGTGTGGCCACAATCCCCACCAGCGTGGAGAGAGTGCTGATACTGACCGAAAGTGCCACATCTCCTCGCGACAGATAAATCATCACGTTGGAAGCAGTGCCACTGGCGACACATCCCACCAGAACCATGCCGGTCGTCAGATCGTTGGGCATGGCAAGCGCCTTTGCAATTCCCCATGCCGCCAGCGGCATCACAAGATAATGCAGCGCCACACCTGCGAGCACCGGATAGGGCTTGCGGGCGATACGCCGGAAGTCCGCCACAGTGAGCGTCACGCCCATGGTAAACATGATGAACGCCAGCAGCGGCGTAATGACTGGGGTAATGACCAGAAAGGGACCGGGCCGCAGCACGGCCATCAGTGAGACGAGTACAGCCCACACAGGAAACAGCCGTGTCAGCATGCGCGCACGTCTTCCGCCCTTTTACCCATCCGATCTCCCCTTTTCGCGACATCTGCGCGCCTTATGAAAGGAAGAGGCGATACAGATCAATCATGACGATCCGTGTGGCCGGAGTTTCACCCCACGCCACCCTCCGCTACACTAAATCCATGATCCTTTTTGAAGCAGGCCCCTTCTCATGAGCCGTGTCTCCATCGAACTCGTCCCGCGCGATGCGGACACCATCCAGCGCGAAGTGGCCGAGCTTCGTGCATGCCTCCCCTTTGTGGACACCATCAACATTCCCGACATCCAGCGCTTTTCGCTGCGAAGCTGGGAAGCTGCCACACTCGTGCGCCCGAACTTTCGCTCAGTGATCCCGCATGTCCGCGCCATCGACATTGACCCGAACGGCCCGCTGCCGGGTCTCGACCTGCCGGGCCTGACGGAGATTCTTGTTGTAAAAGGCGATCCACCGGCGGATCTGAGCCGTCGCGTGTTTCCCAATACCTCAGACGCCATCATTCGCCGTTACCGACGTGAAGCGCCGCACCTCAAGGTTTACGCCGCCTTCGACCCATACCGCCGCGCGCCCTACAAGGAATTGGAGGATGTGGCCCGCAAGCGCGAAGCCGGAGCCTGCGGCTTTTTCACACAACCCCTCTTCGATATGAAAATGCTCGATCTCTGTCGCGACTGGTTGCATGATCAGCAGGTTTTCTGGGGCTTCTCACCTGTGATCGGCCCCAAGTCACGTTCCTATTGGGAGACGACCAATCACATTGTCTTTCCGCGTGATTTCGAGCCCACGATGGAAGCCAATCTCACCTTTGCCGCACAGGCCATTCGTGAAGTGCGCGATGACGGGGATTCGGTCTATCTCATGCCGTTGCGCGTAAAACTCGCAAACTATCTCCGACCGCTCGAAGGCGTTCTGCAGGGCTGAACCTTTTCCACACGATGGAGCCGACCATGACCGCAGCCCCTCACAAGGTCCGCATCCACTATTGCACCCAGTGCAACTGGCTCCTCCGCTCCGCGTGGATGGCGCAGGAGCTACTCCAGACGTTCGGCACCGAACTGGCGGAAGTGGCTTTGTGTCCAGACACAGGTGGCCGGTTCGAGATCAGCGTGGACGACGTCATTGTGTGGGAACGCAAGCGCGATAGCGGCTTTCCCGGCCCCAAGGAACTCAAGCAGCGCGTGCGGGACGTCATCGCCCCCGAACGTGATCTGGGGCACGTGGACCGCTAAAGCGACCCACGGTGTTCCAGTCCGGGCAGCGAACGAGCCGCCCGGTCTTTAATTTCAGGAAAGCAGCGAGAAATTGCTGGCTGTCAGGGTGTTCGTGTCATGCACATCCGCCACAGTCAGTGTCGTGTTGCTGTTAAGATGCAGCGCGAGACCGGCCGAAGAGACGGTCGCATGGTCGAGCACATCGGCAAGACCACTCTGGGTCAAGCCAAAACCGGTCAGATCGATCGTGTTGTGCTTTGCCGCCGTAAAGTCGGTGATGACATCGCGCGCGCCAGCAGCCGTCTTCATAATGTCAAACGTATTGCCGCCCCCTGTGCCGCCCGTCATATTCATGCTGCTATTGGCAACAAAAAGATCGGAACCAGAACCACCGACGGCTGTAAAGGCGCCATGGACATTGCTGTCCGCGCTAATGAAAGTCATCTTGCCCGCCCCGTTTTCGGTTGCGTGCTGATTACCGGTGCCACCCGTAATGCTCGATCCACTGTCGCCCCATGTATTGACCTCAAGGTCGGCATTCCAGTCACGGCTGCCCATGGTGATGTCGACCGACTGAGCATGGATCAGATTAGTGCCGATAAGGGAATCCGTAACGACAAACTGTCCATATCCTGCATTCGTGTAAGCGCCGGTCGCATCCTGCGCCATGTTGACGGATGAGTTCTCGAGGATGCCCACGGATACACCCGTGCCATCGGTGATCAGCTTATCGTCGATCATTTTGCCGACGGTGCTGTCGCGCCCGAGTTCCACGGAAGAGGTATCAATCTCACCCGCAACCGTCTTGATACCGGCCGTGATCGTTCCCTGCAGAAACTTGTCGATATGGGAGTCCGAGCCAGTTGTGATGGAACCACCCGTGCATCCATCAAACGTGGACTTCGCGCCCGCAATGATGTCGAGGTTACGGCCATCGACGAATGTGGAATACGCTCCCACCTGTATCGATGAGTTTGAACCAGAGGTATTGGACAAATCGAGAAACGTATTTCCGGCTACGCTGCCACCATTTACACTGCCGTTCTGCAAGTCCTTGATCGTATTGCCGCCGGCATTCAGCGTAACAGAACTTCCAGCAGCGGTATCGGTGAACGCCACCGTAGTTCCATAACCGTTTACTGTGACATCAGCCTTTCCCGTCATCACGAGATTATTGTCATACCAGGCCGTCACATCACCAACGGAAGAAGCCGCATTACCCACGACATATGTCTGACCTGATACCAGTGTAGCAGACGTATCAGCATCTGTGAGGTTGATATGTGTGGTCGAAACCATTGTTCTCTCCTGAAATTCATTAGAACTTCAGCAACTCCCGATCAGGGTTTCCTGAAATCCGAAGAGAACCTAAATGCTGACCCATTTTCTCCCTAAGTAAGTTTTCCGTTAATAAAATAAATTAATGAATTAATAACTAAATAATTATCATTTATATGATTATGGAATGAAATATATACAATACGCATCCAAAAGATACCATGAAAGTTACCTGATCTCAGAGTAAGTTGAATGTTGTATGGCAGGATTCTCCCGCCGCACGATGCATTTTTCCTTACTTCTCTACATTCTGCAGAACCTCGAACCCTTCAAACACAGGCGGCCCCATGGTCAGCGGCTTTCCCTGCCCGGCGTTCGCGTGCGCCTGCCGAAACTGTTCCGACTGCGTCCACCCCACAAAAGCCTCGTGAGATTCCCAGACCGTGTGAGAAGCATAAAGCACATGATCTTCCCGCACCGGACCACGCAGAAACTGAAAACTCACAAAGCCGGGAACAGTCTTGAGAAAAACCTCCCTGTCGAGCCAACGCTTCTGAAACGCCTCCTCATTTTCAGGGCTGACACGGAAACGGTTCATCGCAATGTACATCGAAACACTCCTTGAAAAGATCGCTGCAAAACCCAGCATGCCACATTAAAAGCCTGCACATGCCTCTCTGCTGCATTGATCTTTCTCCATTGCGTAGTCTCTGTCGATATTTTCGCGAGACAAAGGAAAACGGACATGTGCGGACGCTTCGCCAACGATCTGACAGTCGAACTCATGCGGACTGTGTTCGGAATCACGGGCACCGTGCCGAACTGGCCCCCATCATGGAACATCGCCCCATCCCAGCAGGCCCCTGTCGTCCGCATGAAACCGGAAACCGAAGAACGTCATCTCGATCTGCTTCGCTGGGGCTTCATTCCGCACTGGGCCAAGGAAGCCGGACGGCAACCCATCAACGCACGCGCTGAAACCGTCGCCACTTCTCCCCTCTTTCGTTCAGCCTTCGAAAATCGCCGGGCACTTGTGCCGGCAACCGCCTATTACGAGTGGCAAAAAGGTTCATCGCCCCGCCAGCCATGGGCGTTCCGACGCAAGAACGCGCAACCACTGGCTATCGCCGGATTGTGGGAGAACTGGCAACACGACGGAGAGTGGGTGCGCACATTCGTCATCCTCACCACACGCGCCAACGCTCTCATGAGTCCGATCCACGATCGGATGCCCGTGACAATTGAAGAGGACGACTGGTCAACATGGCTGGGTGGTGCGGCAGACAGCGCCTGCTCTCTCCTCCACCCCACTCCTGACGATGCGCTGGAATGTTATCCCGTCAGTCGGAACGTCAACACACCTGCCAACAACAGTGCCTCTCTGCTCGCACCCATCTGAACTTCGCGACTGCCCGGCCAGAATCACTTTTCCGTGATGCCTGATACTCGCTGCCTTCGGATCGTTCCTTTCACAAGAACGACCTTATTCGAAAACAGATTGCCGAAAACGGCATCAAGCAGCACGAGGATGGCAAAACGATGGCACCTGCGGCGCTGACCCTCTCCCGCCCATTGCATTTACTGTCCGTAGCCTCGGAAATGTTCCCGTTCGTGAAGACAGGTGGACTTGGAGATGTCACGGCGTCGCTTCCGTCAGCCCTCACGCCTTATGATGTGCAAACCCGCACACTCCTGCCGGGCTATCCTGCCGTTCTGGCGGCGATGGAGAAAGTGGCCTACCGTTCTGTTGAGTTCGGTCTCGTTCTGGGTCACGCCGCACAACTCAAGATCGGGCAAGTTGGCGGGCAGGAGTTACTGGTTCTCGATATTCCCGCTCTCTATGATCGTCCCGGCAATCCCTACGTGACACCTGAAGGCTGCGACTGGCCTGACAACGGCCTACGTTTTGCGGCTCTGGCCCGTGCTGCTGCCACCATCGGTCAAGGCGGGCTTGAAAATTACCATCCCGACATCGTGCAACTGCATGACTGGCAGGCCGGCCTCACAGCAGCCTATCTGCACTACGATGGAGAGTCTCCCCTCCACGCCAATGGCATGAGCCGACGCCCCCGTATCGTCCAGACGATCCATAATCTCGCCTTTCATGGCAGCTTCCCCCCCACCGATCTGCCCATTCTGGAATTGCCGCCTCAAGCAGCTTTCATCGACGGTTGCGAGTTTCACGGCCGCATCAGTTTTCTCAAAGCCGGTTTGTTTTTCAGTGACTGGATCACCACGGTCTCGCCCACCTATGCGCAGGAAATCCAAGGTCGCGAATGGGGAATGGGCTTCGACGGTCTGCTGCGTACACGCACCTCCGACCTCACCGGCATTCTCAATGGCGTGGATATCAACGTCTGGAATCCTGCCCATGACCCTGCCGTGCGCTTTCCTTACGTCGTGGGCGACACCATCGGGCGGCTGTCCAACAAACTCGCCCTTCAAGCAGAATTTGGCCTGCCGCAGGACCGCAATGCCTTTCTCATAGGCATCGTCAGTCGTCTGACACGGCAAAAAGGCGTCGATCTCCTGCCAGAGATCATGGAGCGGCTGCTTGTCTCCAACACCCAAGTCATTGTTGTGGGCGAAGGGGATCGCCCTCTTCACCGCGCTTTTTCCGCCCTGCAAAGAAGATTCCCCCGCAGTTTCGCCTGCCATATCGGCTACAGCGAAGAACTCGGTCACCGCCTGCCCTCCGCTGTCGATGCCCTTCTTGTCCCTTCACGCTTCGAGCCCTGCGGTCTCACTCAGCTGTGCGCTCTGCGTTACGGAGCCGTTCCCATCGTCTCGCGCGTGGGAGGACTGGCTGACACAGTGGTCGACGCCAACGACGCTGCCATAGAACGCGGCGTTGGCACAGGTTTTCTGTTTTCACCCATCGACGGCGCGACACTCGCAGTCACGGTTGAGCGGGCGCGTCGTCTTTTCCGAGAGAACCGCAAGGCATGGTCACAGCTTCAGAAGAACGGGGCCGCCACAGATGTCTCATGGCATGAAAAATCCATACAATATTCCAGACTCTTTGCGAAACTTGCGGAAGTAGAAATCGTTGAACCGAAAGAACCCAATGTCGTGCGGCTTTCCTCCGCGCACGCCTCAGACAATGTGCGAGGACATGCTTTCAGCGGCAAACGGCACATCGCTCGAAAACCCCCCATTCCTCCTTCCACGCACCGCAACAGCGCCTGAATTCTCAAAGCCATAAATCACACGAGATCATCACACAGCAAAGGAGCCTGAGGGATGCCAACGAGACAGGATCGAAATGGCGCCCTCTATCATGTTCCCGAAAACACCGATGATCTTCTGGCCGGACGTTGTGGCGATCCTTTTTCCATCCTCGGCCGGCACAATGCGGGCTCGCTCGATATCGTCCGTGTCTTTTACCCACATGCCGCCAAAGTCCGACTGCTCGTCGAGCGTCCCCGTTCACCTCCCATCGAGCGCGCCATGCGTCCGGTGGACGATACCGGTATGTTCATCGGCACCATCCGCAAAGGAGCGTCTTATCGTCTGCGCGTAATCTGGGCGGATGCCACAGAGGAGGTCAGCGATCCCTACTCATTCGGCCCCATCCTGCCGGAAGAAGAATTGCACGCCTTTGCCGAAGGCCGTCATTTTCACGTTCATCACCTTTTGGGCGCACATCCCGTGACACTCCACGGCGTGACGGGTGTGCGCTTTGCTGTCTGGGCACCCAACGCCCGTCGCGTGTCCGCAATCGGAGACTTCAACATCTGGGACGGTCGCCGTCATCCCATGCGACTGCGTCATAGAGCTGGCGTGTGGGAACTCTTCATCCCCGGCCTCACAGCCGGAGAGCGCTATAAATTCGAGATCATGGCGCAGGACGGCACGCTTCTTCCACAAAAGGCCGATCCCTTTGCACGTCGGACCGAACTGCCTCCCGCCACAGCCTCCGTCGTGGCACGAAATGATCCATTTCCCTGGACAGATGATGCATGGATGGCAACCCGCGCCGCACGCCACGCGCCGCAGGCACCACTCTCGATCTATGAAGTTCACACTCTTTCATGGCGTCGCCCCAACGGAGACCCGGACCGCATCGCCACATGGCGGGATCTGACACGCGATCTCATTCCCTATGCGGTGGAAAACGGCTTTACGCACATAGAACTTCTTCCCATCATGGAATACCCCTTCGGTGGATCATGGGGTTATCAGACACTCGCGCTGTTTGCTCCTACCGCCCGCCACGGCAGTCCGGAAGATTTCGCTGCGTTTGTAAACGCCTGCCACGATGCCGGGATCGGTATCATTCTGGATTGGGTGCCCGCCCACTTCCCCAACGATCTGCACGGTCTGGCCTGTTTCGATGGAACCGCCCTTTTTGAGCACGCAGATCCGCGTGAGGGGATGCATCGTGACTGGAACACGCTGATTTACAATTATGGACGGCACGAGGTGCGCGCCTTCCTCATTTCCAGCGCCTTGATGTGGTGTGAGCATTTTCACGTCGATGGTCTTCGCGTGGATGCGGTCGCCTCCATGTTGTATCGCGACTACAGCCGTCAGAGCGGCGACTGGCTTCCCAACATCCACGGAGGACGTGAAAACCTCGAGGCTGTGTCGTTCCTGCGGGAACTGACCGATACTCTGCAACGCCATGCACCCGATGTTCAGATCGTCGCTGAAGAATCCACGGCATGGCCCGGTGTCACACACCCGACGGTGGATGGAGGTCTTGGGTTTTCCTTCAAATGGAACATGGGATGGATGCACGA
Organism: Acetobacter estunensis; assembly: GCF_011516945.1. Lineage (GTDB taxonomy): Bacteria > Pseudomonadota > Alphaproteobacteria > Acetobacterales > Acetobacteraceae > Acetobacter > Acetobacter estunensis. Next base: position 86,894 of record NZ_WOTH01000006.1, on the reverse strand, counting down.
TACCCTGCATTTCATGCAGCGCGACCCATTATGGCGCGGCCACCATCTTTCCGAAATTCTTTTCGGTACACATTATGCATTTTCCGAACGGTTCGTTCTCCCTCTCTCTCATGACGAAGTAACGCACGGCAAAGGCTCGTTGCTTGCCCGTATGCCGGGCGATAGCTGGCAGCAACATGCCAATCTGCGGGCCTATTTTGCTTTCATGTGGACCCATCCGGGCAAGAAACTCCTGTTCATGGGAGGAGAAATTGCACAAGTGCAGGAATGGAACCACGACGGAGAACTTGACTGGCGCTCACTTTCCGAGCCGTCCAAACTCGGCATGCAGAGGTTAGTTCGCGATCTCAATCACACCCTCCGATCCTATCCTGCCCTGCATGAACTCGACATCGATCCGGCGGGTTTTTCTTGGCTGATCAACGATGACGATGCAAACGTAGTGTTTGCATGGGCGCGTTTCGCGCTCTCTGCTCCTCCCATTGTCATGGTGTGGAATGCAACACCCGTTATCCGCCATGCTTACCGCGTGGGCGTGCCAAACGCTGGAGACTGGCACGAGATCATCAATACGGATGCCAGCGTCTATGGCGGCAGTAATGTCGGCAATGGCGGCCGCGTAACCGCGCAGGCAGTCGCTTCTCATGGCTGCGACTGGTCGGTCGAACTGGTGCTGCCACCGCTGGCCGTTCTCATCCTCTCTCCCACCCTTGAGGAAGCAGGATGAACGCCGCTTCAGACGCTCTTCAATCCGGCGCCCCCTACCCTCTGGGAGCCACTTACGATGGTTGTGGCGTCAATTTTGCCGTCTTTTCCGCCAATGCCACCCGTATTGAACTGTGCCTGTTCGATCGCAAAGGTCGTCGTGAAGTCGCGCGTCATCGGCTTCCTGAATACACCGATGAAGTTTGGCATGGTTATCTCCCCGGCGCTTCACCCGGCCTCCTTTACGGATATCGCGCTTTCGGACCGCACGATCCGCATGAAGGTCATCGTTTCAATCCCCACAAGCTTCTGGTCGATCCCTATGCCCGCGAACTGACAGGTGATCTCCGCTGGACCGATGCCCTGTTCGGCTACAGGCTCAACTCACCACGGGCGGATCTCTCCTTCGACCGACGGGACAGCGCCAGCGCCATGCCGAAATGCCGTGTGATTGCCCCTCATGTGCATTGGCCTGACGATCACCGGCCCGACATTCCACCGGAAGACGTGATCGTGATGGAGGCTCATCTCAAGGGTTTGTCCATGCGTCATCCCGATGTGCCCCAAGCGATACGCGGAACCTTTCAAGCGTTAAGCCATCCCCGCATCATGGAACACCTGACAAAGCTCGGCATCACAACACTCGAACTCCTGCCGATGCAGGCATTCATTACCGATCGTTTTCTGATCGAACGCGGTGTCACCAATTACTGGGGCTACAACACGCTCGCGTTCTTCGCCCCGCACCCCGCCTATATGGGACGTGGCGAAATCGAGGATTTCCGTGTTGCCATCCGTGCCTTGCATGCCGCCGGTATCGAAGTGGTGATGGACGTCGTGTACAACCACACCTGCGAGGGCAACGAGCTTGGTCCCACCTTGTGTTATCGCGGCCTCGACAACGCCAGCTATTACCGCCTCGTGCCCGATGACGAACGTCATTACATCAACGACACCGGCTGCGGAAACACGCTCAATCTTTCTCATCCTCGCGTGCTCCAGATGGTGCTCGATTCCCTGCGTCATTGGGCCAGCGCGTTCAATATCGACGGTTTCCGCTTCGATCTTGCGACCATCCTGGGTCGCGAGAACTATGGTTATGACCAGAATTCGGGATTTCTCGACGCCCTCATGCAGGATCCGATTCTGCGCACGCACAAACTGATCGCCGAACCATGGGACCCGGGACCGGGGGGATATCAGGTGGGCAACTTCCCGCCCGGATTTCACGAATGGAACGACCGTTTTCGTGACACCACACGCCGTTTCTGGCGGCAGGACGAATGTCAGCAGGGCGATATGGCGGCCCGTCTGTCCGGCTCAGGCGATATTTTCGACCATCGCGGACGGCGCCCATGGACCAGCGTCAATTTCGTGACGGCTCATGACGGCTTCACCCTGATGGACACCGTCAGTTACGAAATCAGACACAACGAAGCCAACAAGGAAAACAACCACGACGGCGCACAGGACAACCACAGCCGCAACTGGGGCGAGGAAGGACCGACCGATGATGCGACCATAGTGGAAAAACGCGATCGTATTCGTCGCGCCATGATGGCGACACTTCTTCTGGCCCACGGAATACCCATGATTCTCGCAGGCGACGAATTCGGGCAAACCCAGAACGGAAACAATAATGCTTATTGTCAGGACAATGATTTGTCCTGGCTGGACTGGTCACTGACACAAACGCCTCGCGGTCAGGACATGCAGGATTTCACAGCGCGACTGATCCTCCTGCGGCGCGAACATCCTTCCCTGCGCGCGCAACGCTACATGCATGGCCGTCACGCTCCCCTGCCGGATCTCTCTGACATCGCGTGGTTCAATGCCGCGGGACAGCCCATGTCGGTCGATAACTGGAATGAGGGAGGACAGCCTCTTCTTGGTCTGCGACGTGCCATTGAAGATGGTGAATCCTTCGATATCACCTACACGATCCTCAATCCTAGCGATGCGGAAGCACCCTGTGCCCTACCGCCTCCTACTGGCACATGGCGTCTGCTTCTCGACAGCGCACGGCTGCACCATACGGAACCGGAGAGCCTCACCGCCGGGTTGCACAGCGTGATCGTCGCCGCGCATTCGGTCCTTCTTCTGCAACTCGATCCCGCCACCATGGCCACAAAGTCCACAAACGGCTGAAAGGAGGCAGGCCATGTCCCAGAGTGATCGTTATATCCGCAAGCAAGGTGCCGTGCTCCTTTCACCGCACCGCACGCGCTTTCGTCTATGGGCCCCCTCCTGCTCCTCCGTCCAGCTTGAAACAGAAGATCGTCCACCCGTCCCGATGACAGCGGACGACCACGGATGGTTCACCTGCGAAACACCCACGGGGGCTGGCCTACGTTATCGCTATCGCGTGGCCCCCGATCTGCTGGTCCCCGATCCAGCCTCCACCCGTCAGCCCGAAGACGTGCATGGCCCCAGTGAGGTGACAGATCCCGAGAGCTATCGTTGGCAGCACCCACGTTGGCCAGGGAGACCTTGGGAAGAAGCCGTCATCTACGAAGTGCATGTCGGACTTGCGGGCGGCTATACCAAGCTGGCAGCCGATCTTCCACGCATCGCCGCACTTGGCATCACGGCCATTGAACTCATGCCGATTGCGGAATTTCCCGGCGGCCGCAACTGGGGATATGACGGCGTTCTGCCTTTTGCGCCCGAAAGCGTTTACGGCACACCGGATGAACTGAAGGCGCTGATCGACCGCGCCCATGCGCTCAACCTCATGATTTTCCTCGATGTCGTCTATAATCACTTCGGACCGGATGGAAACTTCATCGAACAGTATGCGCGCCCATTTTTTTTCCAGAATTGCCGCACCCCTTGGGGTCATGCCATCGACTTCACCCAACGAGCAGTACGTGATTTGTTCATCGATAACGCACTCTACTGGCTTATGGAGTTCCGCTTCGACGGTCTGCGGCTGGATGCCGTGCAGGCCATTACGGAACAGGACTGGCTTACGGAGTTACGTGAAACTGTCAGACAAACCGTGGAGCCGGACCGCCACGTTCATTTAATCCTCGAAAACGAGAACAACGATGCCCGTCTGCTACGCGAGGGCTTCACCGCCCAGTGGAACGATGACGGACACAATGCCCTGCACGTCATCCTCACGGGTGAAACAGAAGGCTATTATGGGAATTTCGCATCCAACCCCACAATAGATCTTGCGTGCGTTCTCAAAGAGGGATTTCGGTTTCAGGGAGATAAATCACCTGTCACGGGCAAACCGCGGGGTTCTCCATCTTCGGATCTGGCGGCCGAGAAATTCATCCTTTTTCTGCAAAACCACGACCAGACTGGCAACCGCGCCATGGGCGAACGACTGACGGTTCTTGCGCAGCCGCACATGCTGGAAGCAGCCTACGCACTTCTTCTGCTCTCCCCTCAAATCCCCATGATCTTTTTTGGAGACGAGTGGGGAACACGCACGCCGTTCTTCTTTTTCACAAGCCACAACCCGGAACTGGCCCGGATCGTGCGCAATGGACGGCGACAGGAATTCGCCTCTTTCAGCCATTTTCATGACCCACAGCGCCGCGAACTCATCCCGGACCCGAACGATCCGCGGACTTTCGAACGCTCGCGTCCCGACCGTCGGGAAATGGAACTGCCGGAACATAAGGAATGGCTGGACCTTACACGCGAACTCCTGCGCCTGCGGCACCAATATATCGTGCCGCGCCTGAAGAATGCCCGTGGACTGGACGTTACGCATCTGACGCAGCAAGGCTGTGCACTTTTCGCCCGGTGGACAATGGAAGACAGCTCCATTCTGAACATCGCGTTCAATCTGGGAACAGTTCCCACTCAACTCCCTTCCGCACCCCACGGAACCTTTCTCTACGGACTGCGCACGACATTCTCATCCCCGGACTTGCCGCCTGCAAGCCTTCTCGCATGGCTGGAGGGAGACGATCATGTCTGACCAGACCCTGACACGGCAGGCCACGCGTCTGGGGCTGCAAGTGAATTGGATGGACGCTCAAGGACACAAGCGCCGGATCTCTGTGGATACTCTGCGCCGCCTCGTACCCCTGCTTGAATCCAAAGCACGTTCCGGAACACCGTCTCTGCTCGTCACCGAAACAGGTGTTTCCACACCGATTCCTATCAATGGCACAAAGAATATGGACACCGCTCCCGCTTTCGCGGTCGCTCTTGAAGACGGTCGCCGGCTCGAGGGGCGGCTCCGTCGTGCCCGTAACGGCAAGTTCCATCTGCCACGTATAATGGACGCGGGATATCACACACTGACAGTGGGGAACCGGGAGTTCACCCTTGCAGCAGCCCCCCGGCAGGCCCCTCCCACCGCAGGACGCGGCTGGGGCCTTGCCGTTCAAATCTATAGCCTCAGGACTCAGGGCGATGGCGGTATCGGCCATCTTGGCGCTGTCGCTGACCTTGCAAAACGCACGGGAACAACGGGGGCCGACGCCCTGCTGCTCAGTCCCACCCATGCCATGTTCACCAATAATCCCGCGCAGTACAGCCCCTATTCTCCTTCCAGCCGACAGTTTTTCAACGTACTGCTTGCCGATCCAAGCTGCACCTTCGACACAGCCACACTACAAGCCTCCCGCAAACACGCACGCCTGAACCCCGAAGAACTGCATCAACTTGAAACCGCCTCCCACATCGACTGGCCTCGTGCCGGACATCTGCGCCTGAAGCTTCTCCGTGCACTCTATGATCTTCATATTGCTCCCTCTCGACCCGCCGATTTTACCGAGTTCATCCGTACCGGTGGAATTGAACTTCAACGACACGCTATTTTTGAAACGCTGCACGCGCAGAGCGCCCAACGCGGCCCGCGGGGCGGAGACTGGCGGCTCTGGCCACTCTCCGTTCGCAATCCCAACTCCCCCGAGACAGCCCATTTCGCCCATGAGATGATGAGAGAGATCGACTTTCATCGGTTTCTACAGTGGATCGCCTCCCGCAGCCTGCTCGCAGCACATAACAACGCCCGAAAAAGTGGAATGCGGATCGGGCTCATCGCCGATCTCGCCGTAGGCGTCGATCCGGCCGGCAGCGAGTGCTGGGCGCATCAGGGCGAACACCTGACCGAAATCTCGATCGGCGCACCTCCTGACGCCCTCAGCCGCGCCGGGCAGAATTGGGGACTGACCACATTCTCCCCTCACGGTCTGCGCGCCAATGGCTATCAAGGCTTCATCGCCATGCTGCGCGCCAACCTTGCCCATGTGGGCGGTCTGCGCATCGATCATGTCATGGGACTACGGCGGCTCTGGATCATCCCCACGGGGGAAGGTCCGGAAGACGGCGCCTATCTCACCTATCCCAGTGCCGATCTCATGAGGCTGGCCACACTGGAAGCCTCTCGCGCCAATGCTATTCTCATCGGGGAAGATCTGGGCACGGTCGAACCTGCATTCCGCAAGGACATGATCCGCCATGGCCTGACAGGCATGAACGTCCTTCCGTTTCAACGTGATGCAGACGGTGCTTTTCTCTCGTGCAGGCAATGGTCCCGAACGGCCGTGGCGATGACGACAACCCATGACCTCCCCCCATTGGCCCGATGGTGGCAGGGGCTTGATCTTGCCACGACTGACGCCTCTTCCCAGACACAACGCGGTACCGAAAGGACCGCCTTATGGGCGGCCATGGTGGGACAGACAATGCCAGAACCTCCTCCCAGCCCGACAGGGGGCGCCGCTTTCGTGGACCATGCCATCAGTTTCGTAGCGGACACACCCTGCCCGCTCGCTCTCGTGCCCCTGGAAGACCTCGCGGGATTGAACGAACAACCCAACGTGCCCGGCACGACCACCAGCAATCCCAACTGGCGTCAACGCTATCCAGTACCGGCCCGCACGCTTCTGGCGCGACTCGGCACGAAGAAGCGTCTGACCATTCTAAAAACATCACGCCCCCGTCTTTAACTATTGCGAGAAAAGTCATGCCCCGCCTGCGGCCAGCTTTACGCGCCACCGTCCGTCTTCAGTTCCGGCAGGGCTTCACGCTGGATCACGCGGTCGAATGGGTGCCTTACTTCGCACGGTTGGGCATCAGCCACATCTATGCCTCGCCTCTCCTGACGGCCACACCCGGCTCGACCCATGGATACGACGTTCTCGACTGCCATCATATCGATCCGACACTAGGGGGTGAGGCCGCCCTGCGACGCCTTGCCCACACGTTGCACGAACACGATATGGGATTGATCCTCGATATCGTGCCCAACCACATGGCCGTAGGAGGTGCCGGAAACATCTGGTGGGAAAATCTGCTGGCATGGGGCCAGAACAGTCCCTACGCCGAGTTTTTCGATATCGTCTGGGACGATCCAGATCCGCAACTTGCAGGACGTGTTTTCCTCCCTTTTCTCGATCGTCCTTTCGAGGAGGCGCTGGTCGCAGGTGCTCTGAACCTGAAGCATGATCGCGAAAGTGGACTCTTTTTCATCCACCATCATGACCACCGCTTTCCGATTTCTACTGATCATTACAGCGACCTTCTCAAAGGCATGGATCTTCCCCATACCCTGTCCGCAGCCCTGACGGTCATGGCGGAACGCAGCACGCCGGACAGGGACTGTGCCCAGACACTCAAGGCGCTTTCCCTATGGCTGAACACAGCAGCCGGTGCCGATGTACTGACCGCCCTGACCATGCGCTTCACTCCCGCCCACCAGCCGGGACGCGATCAATTGCGTCATCTGATCGACCGCCAGCACTGGGTCTGCGCGTGGTGGCGCACAGCGTCCGAGCTTCTCAACTGGCGACGTTTCTTCGACAACACGTCCCTAGGCGCCATCTGCGTTGAACGTGAGAAAGTCTTCACCGACACCCACCATTATGTGCTGTCGCTCCTTGATGAAGGAATCATCGATGGGCTGCGGATCGACCATATTGATGGCCTCGCCGCTCCCGCTGCCTATTGCCGCAGGTTGCATCAGAGGATGTTCCCTTCGGAACAGTCTTCGAGTGGGCCTGTACCGATCCATGTGGAAAAAATCCTCGCTCCCGGTGAAAACCTGCCCGCCGAGTGGGACGTGGACGGCACGACGGGTTACGATTTCATGGAGCAGGTTTCGCTTCTTTTGCACGATGCCAATGGAAAAGACGTGCTGGATGCCCTGTGGCAGGACATACGCGGTGACGTGCCGAATACCATGGAGGAAACAGAACGACAGGCGCGTGACGAGATTCTGCATGTTTTATTCCCCGCCGAATGTGGGCGGCTCACCCGTCTGTTGCATGTGTCCTTCGCGCCACTTTCCTGCGAAACGACACCCTCCGCCATCAGGACCGTTCTGACAGCCCTCCTGCGTCACTTTCCGCGCTATCGCTGTTATTATGCAGACGATCTCCCCATGGATCACACCGCCGACCGGGCGGCTTTGTCACAGGCTGTGGCCGCAGCGCGCAAGGAGATACCTTCCTTCCACCATCCTCTTCTTCAACGCATGAGCGCGTTGCTCACTACACCTGTTGAAACCAGCCCCTCTCCCGCAGTGCGCCGCATTCAACGCGCCTTCGAGCATCTTACAGCCCCACTCGCTGCAAAATCTCTTGAAGACACAGCATTCTATCGGAATGTGCGCCTGCTCTCACGCAACGAAGTCGGCAGTGCGCCCGACACACTGGCGCTGCCGGTCGCCGCTTTTCATGAAGCCTGCCAAAAGCGACACGCGACCCATCCCCACTCCCTGCTCGCCACAGCGACACACGATCACAAGCGCGGCGAAGACAGCCGAATGCGGATTGCCGTCCTCAGCGAAGTGCCTGAGCAGTGGCGCGCACTCGTTACATCCTGGCTGGAGAAGCACACACCAAACCACGCACCCGATCGTGTCGATGCGCTCATGCTCTACCAAAGTCTCCTCGGCGCATGGCCTGTGCAGGATCACCCCGATGAAGAATTCGGGCACCGCATGGCGGATTGGCTGACCAAGGCGCTCCGCGAAGGAAAGCGTCATACAAGCTGGCTCGACCCCAATGAGTCGTATGAAACCGCGTGCCAGAACTACCTTGCGCACTTCTTGGACACATCCAGCCCATCGGATTTCCAACGCGACATGACCCGGTTCGTCCGACAAATCGCGCCAGCGGCCGCCCTGAACAGCCTGTCCCAAACTCTGCTGCGCCTTACTACTCCCGGCGTGCCGGACCTTTATCAGGGCTGCGAATTATGGGATTTCAGTCTGGTCGATCCCGACAACCGGCGACCTGTCGATTTCAAAAAACGTATAGAGTTACTCAAAGTCGCTTCCGACATCGACCACGCCGCCGCCACATGGCCCGATGGCGCGATCAAACTCCAACTCATTGCACGCCTTCTGACCTTTCGTGCTCAGCACCCTAACCTGTTCCGGGACGGCTCCTATCACCCCGTCTCCCTGAATACGCGGCATATCGTGGCCTTCCTGCGCACCCTCGGAAACCAGCGGCTACTGGTGCTGACACCCCGTCACACTCACGCTCTCGCCCCCGACCCGGCCACTCTCGCTCTCACTCAACCGCCCGCCTCTTTCACCCTGCCCGTGAAATATCACGGACAATGGCGCAGCCTCCTGCGGGAACGCTCGCTCGATATCGGGTCGCATCCCATCTGGCCGTTCGAAACTGGCATGGTGCCACTGGATTGTCTTGTTTGGGAGACATGAACAGACATTCCCTTCAGGGCTGGACCGTCAGCCCCGAAGGTTGTTTGTTACCGGGCGAGCGTTATCGCAAAACTGAGAAACGAGGACCGTTCCACTCATGGCAAAGATCAGCCCATTGGCCGGAAAACGCCTGCCAGCATCCGATCTTCCCGACATTCCGGCCGTGATCGCCGCCTATTACGAACGCAAGCCCGATCCCTCCATCCCCACGCAGCGTGTGTCGTTTGGCACCTCCGGTCATCGTGGCGCACCGCTTAACACCAGCTTCAACGAGAACCACATCCTCGCCATCTGCGAAGGCATTGCCCGCTATCGCAAGGCACAGGGCATCGATGGCCCTCTTTTCACGGGCATCGATACCCACGCTGTCTCCGCCCCCGCCCAACGCACGGCCATCGAAGTGCTGGCGGCCCACGGCATTGCCGTCCACATCGCTCATGACGATGGCTACACTCCTACGCCCGTCATCTCCCATGCGATCCTGACCTATAATCGCGGACGCAAAAGCGGTCTGGCGGATGGCATCGTGGTCACGCCTTCACACAACCCGCCCACGGATGGCGGCTTCAAATACAACCCCCCGCATGGTGGTCCGGCGGATTCCGACATCACCAAAGCCATTCAGAACATGGCCAACGGCTTCCTCGCCGATGGCCTCAAAGAGGTGAAGCGCCTAACATTCGAGCGCGCCATCAACGAGCCGTGCATCACACGCCATGACTTCGTGACGCCCTATGTGGAAGATCTGGACTCGGTCATCGACATGGCCGCCATCCGAGATGCGGGCGTGAAGATCGGCATCGACCCGCTTGGTGGGGCGGCGGTGCGGTACTGGCAGCCGATCATTGCGCGTTACGGCCTGAACGCCACAGTCGTGAGCGAAGAAGTCGATCCACAGTTCAGCTTCATGACCGCCGACTGGGACGGTCAGATCCGCATGGACTGCTCCTCTCCCTACGCCATGGCCCGACTGATCGAAATGGGAAAAACCTTCGACGTCGCTTTCGCCAACGACACGGATGCAGACCGTCACGGGATCGTGGCCCAACCTGACGGGTTGATGAACCCCAACCACTATCTGGCCGTCGCCATTTCCTATCTCTACCGCAATCGCCCGCAGTGGAGCGCCGACACCGGCATTGGCAAAACGCTGGTCAGCAGCGGATTGATCGACCGTGTGGCGGCTGAGCTTGGGCGCAAGTTGGTGGAAGTACCCGTAGGCTTCAAGTGGTTCGTTCCCGGCCTTCTGGACGGAAGCCTCGGCTTCGGGGGCGAAGAAAGTGCCGGAGCCTCCTTCCTCCGCCGTGACGGCACAGTCTGGACGACCGATAAGGATGGAATCATCCTTGGCCTTCTTGCTGCCGAGATCACGGCGAAAACCGGCAAGAACCCCAGCGCGCATTATCATGACATCGCAAAGCGGCTGGGCACGGCCTATTACGCACGCATTGATGCCGCCGCCACACCGGAGCAGAAGGCGCGTCTCGCCAACCTGTCCCCCGAGCAGTATCCGGGCGACACACTGGCAGGTGAGACCATCACAGCCAAGCTGACCAAGGCGCCGGGGAACAACGCCTCCATCGGCGGACTGAAGGTCACGACGAAGGACGGCTGGTTCGCCGCCCGTCCCTCCGGCACAGAGGATGTTTACAAGATCTACGCCGAAAGTTTCAAAAGCCCCGAGCATCTCAAGGAAATCCAGAACGAAGCACAGGACGTCATTTCCAAGGTGCTGTCCGCCGGTTCCTGAAACAACACTTTCCCGGTGGGGCTATAACACCTCACCGGGAACATCCGATTTCTCAAAATTACGTATTGCCTCTCTCTCACTCCCTGCATCCACTGTCGAAATATGGGCGAGCTATCCAACATCGCCTGCTGATGAATGATGTTGAAGAAAGCGGACTCTCCCTGCATGTACCAGAACCCTGTCTTTCGCCTGATGGGCGGCCTCGTTCTGGTCAATTTTGCATGCTGGGCTGTAGCCCTTCTCGTGAGTGCCACACATCCTGCGATGCTGGCTTCAGCATTTCTCGCATGGACCTTCGGACTGCGTCACGCCATGGACGCGGACCATATCGCCGCCATCGACACCGTCACGCGCAAACTCATGGCACAGGGACGAAAACCTTACAGCACAGGACTGTTTTTCTCACTCGGCCACTCAAGCGTCGTCATTCTTGCCACCTGCGCGCTCATCCTGCTGCCTGTATCGGACTGGCTGGAGCGCTGGCACCTGACCGGAAACCTGATCGGAACCACCGTCTCCGTTTCCTTCCTTCTCCTTATGGGAATACTCAACGCAGCACTTGTGCGATCCCTGATCCGCGCGCCCAGCACCTCCGCCCAAATCCAGCCTTTGGGGCCTGTTTCATGGCTTCTGCGTCCCCTGATGAAGATTATCGGCAAGGAATGGCAGATGTTCCCGCTGGGGTTTCTCTTCGGGCTGGGCTTCGACACCGCAACCGAAATCGGACTGCTGGGGCTGACGACCACACAGGCCCGAACCGATCTTCCGCCCGCAACGATCCTGCTCTTTCCGCTTCTATTCACAGCCGGAATGATGCTGGTGGATAGTCTCGATACCGTGCTGATGGTGGAAGCGTGGAGATGGAGCGCGCCCTCCTCTCAGCGCCGCAAACACTACCTGCTGGCGGTTGCCTCCGTATCCGCTGCAACGGCTTTTGGCGTTGCCATCATTGAGGGCATCCCTCTTGTGAGCCGTGTCATGAGTCTACCCATCACCTTGACCGGCATGATGGATTTCCTGAGCGATCATTTCCAGATTCTGGGCACGGGCATTCTGGCAACATTCCTGCTGATGTGGAGCTACGTTTCTCTGGCCGGATGGAAAAAACCATCCAGACGACAGGAAAACTCCTAAAGAGACGTCACAGAAGCATCAGATCGCAATATGCGAGCGTACCTCTTCGGCCACCAGATCCGCCACCTGCCCACTCAGCATGACCTTGCCACGGTCCAGAACCGCCACCGTATCGGCCAGCTCGAACGCAAAATCGAAATACTGTTCCACCAGCACAATCGCCATATCGCCCCGATCGCGCAGCATACCGATGATCGTACCGATGTCCTTGATGATGCTTGGCTGAATGCCTTCTGTCGGTTCATCCAGAACCAGAAGCCTTGGACGGATCACCAGAGCGCGGGCAATCGCAAGCTGCTGCTGCTGCCCTCCCGATAGATCACCGCCCCTACGGTCGAGCATTTTTGCCAGCACAGGAAAAAGGTCGAAAATCTCATCCGGCACCTTGCGCTGTCCCCGTGACAGCAGACCAAAACCGGTTTCGAGATTTTCGCGCACAGTGAGAAGCGGAAAGATGTCGCGTCCCTGCGGCACTGTCGCAATGCCTCGGCTTGCGCGGTCATACGCTGCAAGCTTCGTAATGTCCTCGCCTTCCCACTCAATGCGCCCGGAACTGACGGCGTGCATGCCCGTCACCGCCCGTATCAGGCTGGTCTTGCCCACGCCATTGCGCCCGAGAATGCAGGTCACAGCTCCTTCGCGTGCCTCCAGCGAGACACCGCGCAGGGCAATCGCCGCACCATAATGCAGATGAACGTCCTCAACCCTGAGCATGAGAGCCGTCTCCTTTCGTAGTCCCGGCACGACGCTTAGCGGCCAAGATAGACCTCGATCACGCGCGGATCGGCGCTCACCTCATCCAGCGGGCCTTCCGCCAGAACGGAACCTTCGTGCAGCACCGTCACCGTGACGCCAAGCGCCCGCACGAAATCCATGTCATGCTCGACCACCACCACGCTTCGCGTACGGTTGATTTCGCGCAGCAGATCCGCCGTTGCCATCGTCTCGGCATCCGTCATCCCCGCCACCGGCTCATCCACCAGTAGCAAATCGGGCTCCTGTCCCATCAGCATCCCGATTTCCAGCCACTGTTTCTGGCCGTGGCTCATGCCGCCAGCCTGACGGTCGGCGTGTTTTTCAAGCCGCGTCAGTTTCAAAAGATGCGCGATCCTTTCACGCTCCCGTGCCGTCGGACGCGCCATGAGAACGGAGAACGGAGAACGGATGCCTTTGAGAGACAGCATCAGGTTTTCCACCACCGTAAGCGCCTCGAACACGGTCGGCTTCTGGAACTTCCGCCCGATACCCAGACGCGCAATGGTCGGCTCATCCAGCTTTGTCAGATCGCGTCCCTTGAAACGTACGATGCCGGTGTCAGGGCGCGTCTTACCCGTGATGATGTCCATCATCGTGGTCTTGCCCGCGCCGTTCGGCCCCACAATGGCCCGCATTTCCCCCGGTTTCAGCGCCAGGCTCAGATTGTTGATGGCACGGAACCCATCGAAGGTGACGCTGACATCACGCACATCCAGAAGAAGGGAGTCGTCCGTCATGCCTCGTCTCCCTGCGTGTCCGACACTTCAGGCGTCACCTCTTCCGGTGCAGCCTTTTTCATGGGACGCCACAATCCCATCAGCCCATTCGGGAGGAACAGTGTCGTCACAAGGAACAGCAGCCCAAGGCCATAAAGCCAGAACTCCGGCAGCCATGCCGTGAACAGTGTCTTGCCCAGATTGACCAGCACCGCGCCAAGCACCGCGCCCGCAAGCGTGCCACGACCGCCGACGGCTACCCAGATCACGGATTCAATCGAATTGGCAGGCGCGAATTCACCCGGGTTGATGATGCCGACCTGCGTGACATAAAGCGCACCGCCGACCGCCGCGATCATGGCGGAAAACACCCACACCAGAAGTTTCACCTGATCGGGGCGATAGCCCAGAAAGCGCGTGCGGCTTTCAGCATCCCTTACCGCCACGAGCAGATTACCGAAACGCCCGCCCACCACAAAGCGCGAGATCAGAAGCGCCAGCGCCAGCATCACGCCCGTGACGACCAGCAACACCGCACGGGTCGTGGGGGTATGCAGATCGGCGCCCAGAATGTCCTTGAAATCCGTCAGACCGTTGTTGCCGCCAAAACCCAGTCCGTTCTGGAAAAATCCAAGCATCAGCGCATAAGTCAGCGCCTGCGTGATGATCGAGAGATACACCCCCGACACACGCGAACGGAACGCCAGCCAGCCAAACACGCCCGCCAGTGCCGCCGGAATCACCAGAACCAGCAACATCGCCCATGCGAAATGATCCGTGCCCCACCAGTACCACGGCAGGCTTTTCCATGAGAGAAAGATCATGAAATCCGGCAGGTTCGGATTGCCGTACACGCCCCGCGCGCCGATCTCACGCATGAGATACATGCCCATCGCGTAACCGCCCAACGCGAAGAAGGCGGCATGACCAAGCGTCAGGATGCCTGCAAACCCCCACACCAGATCGACCGATAGCGCCAGCATGGCATAGGCCAGATATTTCCCCGCCAGCGACACGACAAAGGCCGAGACGTGCAACGGGTTGCTTTCGGGCAGCATGCTTGCACCTGCCAGCACGATTGCCACCACCACGACCACAGCCGCCATACGGACCGCACCCGGAAAAGACCGCGCACCCGGCTTCGAGAGCAGGTTCATGATTCAACTCCCCGTCCGCGCACGGGAAACATGCCGCGCGGATGACGCTGGATGTAGAGAATGACCAGCACGAGAATGGCGATCTTGGCCGATACGGCCCCGATGGTCGGCTCCAGAATCTTGCCGCCCATGCCAAGCGCCATGGCCGCCGCCAGCGTGCCCCACAGGTTGCCCACGCCACCGAACACCACCACCATGAAACTGTCGATGATGTAGGACTGCCCAAGGTTGGGGCTGACATTGTCGATCTGGCTGACCGCTACGCCGGCCAGTCCGGCCAGCCCCGCCCCCAACCCGAAAGCCAGCGCATCGACCCGAGGCGTGCGGATGCCCATGAGCGCGGCCATGCGCCGGTTCTGCGTCACCGCCCGCATCTGGAGACCCAGCGGTGTCCGACGCAGCACCAGCATGAGGCCGCCAAGCACCAATCCAGCAAAGATGAAGATCGCAAGCCGATTGAGCGTAATGTCCATGCCGCCCAGCGCAAACGATCCCGACAGCCACAAGGGGGTTTCGACCGCAAGATTGGTGGGCCCGAAAATGGAGCGTACGGCCTGCTGCAAAATGAGGGAAAGCCCCCATGTGGCAAGCAGGGTTTCCAGTGGACGCCCGTAGAGAAAGCGGATCAGTCCGCGCTCAATCACCACGCCAATCGTGCCACACACGAGAAAAGCCACTGGAATGGCGAGAAGAATGGACACAGGTTCCAGCATGGGTGCCGTTGCACGAATACCCTGCTGAACCATCCACGTCGTATAGGCTCCGATCATCATCATCTCGCCATGAGCCATGTTGATCACGCCCATCACACCGAAAGTGATGGCCAGACCCGTGGCTGCCAGCAACAGAACGGAGCCATAACTCAGACCGTAGAACGCATTCTGGAACACGCTCCACATGCGCAGGTGCCAATCAATAGCGGACACCCCTTCGGATGCTGCCTTGCGCACATCCGGCGCCTCCACGGATGCTGCTGCGACCGAAGCCAGAATGCCCCGCGCCTCCAGTCCACCCACTCCGGCCAGCGTATGCACCGCCTCCAGACGCTGGCTCTGAGCACCCTCTACAGGTGCCTGCCCAAGAATTGTCGCCGCACGTGCTTCCTCAAGCTTCACACGCACGCCGGAATCCTTTTCCACCGATAACGCATGATCGATTGCTGGAAGCAGAGCCGGATCGTGCCGTCCATAGAGCGCGGTGGCGGCCTTCAGGCGCACATCCCGCTGGGGCGCCACCAGTTCCATCTCCGCCTGCGCACCGGCCAGTGCCTTGCGCACCCGATTGTTCAGCCGCATGGGATGTAGATCAGGTGGTGTCGCGCTGACAGGCTGGCCTGTGCGGGCATCCACATAGTTCTCGCCCTGACGGATGAACAGACCACCCTGAGAGGACGCAAAAAGCTGGTGTTCTTCCAGCGCGTGCAGAACCGGTACAGCCTGCGGGTTGCCGGAAGCAGCAAGCGTGGCGATGGCCCCAGCCATATCCTCGAAATGCCCGCTGGCAAGCGCATCGAATTCATCTGCGTGCGCCAGGGGCGAGAAAACGATGGCGGCTCCCATTACGAGAGCCGCCATCACACCGGAAAGCCATCCGGCCTTACGCATGCTTCTTGCCAATGCAGGTCTTTGTCACGGTGTTGTAATTACCGCACGCGATCGGCTGGCTCCAGTCTCCGATCAGATCCTTGGTTTCCGGCACCCATGGCGACCACGCCTGTCCCGGCACGAGCGCGGGCGTCTTCCACACCACCGAGAATTGTCCGTCATCCTGAATCTCACCGATATAGACAGGTTTCGTCAGATGATGGTCGGGCAGCATCTCGGCCACGCCACCCGTCAAATTGGGCTGACGGATGCCGATCATGGCGTCGATCACCTTGTCATGATCGGTCGTACCGGCCTTGGTGACGGCCTGAACCCACATGTTGAAGCCGATATAATGCGCCTCCATCGGATCGTTGGTAGTGCGCTTGGGATTTTTCGTGAACTCATGCCACTGCTTGATGAACGCCTCGTTCGCGGGCGTATCGATGCTCTCGAAATAGTTCCACGCCGCGAGTTGCCCCACCAGCGGTTTGGTGTCCATACCCGCCAGCTCTTCCTCACCCACGCTGAAGGCCATCACCGGAATATCAGTGGAAGAAATGCCCTGATTGCCGAGTTCCTTGTAAAACGGCACGTTGGCATCGCCGTTGATGGTGGAGACCACCGCCGTCTTCTTACCCGCCGAGCCAAACGCCTTGATCTGGGACACAATGGTCTGCCAGTCGGACTGTCCGAACGGCGTGTAGTTGACCATGATATCCTCATCCGCGATCCCCTTTGACTTGAGATAATTCACGAGAATCTGGTTGGTCGTGCGCGGATAAACATAATCCGTGCCCACCAGCGCGAACCGTTTCGCGCCACCGCCGTCTTCGCTCAGCAGATAGTCCACGGCCGGAATGGCCTGCTGGTTGGGAGCGGCTCCGGTGTAGAAGATGTTGCGGCTGCACTCCTGTGCCTCGTACTGCACCGGATAGAACAGAATACCGTTGAGTTCCTCAAACACCGGCAACACCGATTTGCGTGACACGCTGGTCCAGCACCCGAACACGGCCGACACCTTGTCCACCGAGAGAAGCTGGCGCGCCTTCTCCGCAAACAGCGGCCAGTTAGACGCTGGATCCACCACGACCGCCTCCAGAGGACGGCCGAGCAGTCCGCCCTTGCGGTTCTGCTCAGCAATCAGCATCAACATGACATCCTTGAGAGTCGTCTCGCTGATGGCCATCGTGCCCGAAAGCGAATGCAGGATACCCACCTTGATCGGCTCGCCCTTGGGCGCCGCCGCGTAAGACCGCTCACTGCTCCATGCGGCACCCACGGCCGCCACCGAAGAGGCGAGAGCCAGACGTCCGAACGCGCGACGGGAAAGATTCGGCAGGGTGACGGGCATGATGAACGGTCCTTTTGCTGCTGCCCCATTCTCGACCGAAGAGAAAACATCTTCCCATACGCAATCCTGCGTATGGGCCGGAGTTCTTTTCGGTTACGATACTGTCTGCAGCCATCCGGACAGCCAAAACAGTGACCTTGCCGACCGACACCAGCCGTCTGCGCATCGTGCGCACCCGCCGGGCCTACAGCCGCTGGGCCGCCGACCAGACCTTCGAAGACTATGCCCTGCGCTTCACGGCACGGCGCGCCCGTACAGTCACCCCTATGCGGGCCGCCCTGACCGCGCTTGGCTCCATCTCTTTTCTGGCACTCGAAGCCATGGGCGGCACGCTGACACTCGCCTTCGGTTTCACCAACACGGCACTGGCCATTCTTCTCGTCACCGTCGTCATTTTTTGCGTGAGCCTTCCTCTCTCCGCCACGGCAGCCCGTGCGGGACTGGACATCGACCTCCTCACACGGGGCACGGGTTTCGGCTATATCGGCTCAACCATCACTTCCCTGCTCTACGCCAGCTTCACCTTCATTTTCTTCGGGCTTGAAGCCGCCATACTGGCTGGCACGCTCCACGCTCTGTTGGGTGTTCCGCTCTGGCTGGCCTATCTCCTCTGCGCCGCCATCGTCATTCCGCTGGTAACGTGGGGCATCACCTTTATCGCCCGCTTCCAGATCGCGACCCAGCCGCTCTGGCTCTTCCTCAATCTGGTGCCCCTTGTCGTGCTCCTGATCCTTCACCCAGATGCTCTCCCCGCATGGACGCATTTTCCGGGGCTGGAGCCGCTTTTTCCGCACATCAATGCCATCGCCATCGGAAGCGCCGCGTCCGTCATGGTCGTGCTGGTCTGCCAGAGCGCGGAACAGATCGACTTTCTGCGTTTTCTTCCTCCACCCACCGCCGCAAATCGACGACAATGGTGGAGCGCCCTCGTGCTTGGCGGCCCGGGTTGGGTGCTGTTCGATGCGTTCAAACTGCTGGCAGGTTCATTTCTCGCGTGGATGGTCCTGAATGCAGGATTCACGCCAGCGCAGGCAGTGCAGCCGGGGCTGATGTACTGGCTGGCGTGGGGAACCTTCACACCGGCACCCGTCGCAACCTTTCTGACCGTCATGCTGGTCGCGCTGGCACAGGTGAAGATCAACATCACCAACGCCTATGCCGGCTCTCTGGCGTGGTCGAACTTCTTTTCCCGCCTGACGCACACGCATCCGGGACGTGTGTTCTACGTCATCTTCAATGTCACCATAGCACTTTTGCTGATGGAAGCCGGTCTGGTCAGCACGATCCAGACAGGCCTGACGCTCTATGCCGTGCTGGCCTGTGCATGGATCGGGGCCATTCTGGGTGACATCGTCTTTTGCAAGCTTCTTGGCTTCAGTCCCCCTTTCGTGGAGTTCAAACGCGCCCTGTTGCCGGACCTCAACATCGTGGGACTGGGGGCGTGGGGACTTGCCGCGACCTTGGGCATTGCAGCACTGTGGGGTGCCCTTGGGGAACATGCCGCAGCCTTCGCGCCCTTCCTGACATTGGGAGTGGCCTGCCTGACGGCCCCGATCCTTGCGTGGATCACAGGCGGACGTACCTATCTTGCCCGCCAGCAGCCCGCTGGATGGAATGCGCGTTCCTCCATGACATGCGTAATCTGCGAACACAGTTTCGAGGCCGAAGACATGGCCGAATGCCCGGCCTATGGCGGCACCATCTGCTCGCTGTGCTGCTCTCTCGACGGGCGCTGCCGGGATCGCTGCAAACCCGTTTCCACGCGCATGGCGTCTCAACTCGCCACGCCGTTGCGTGCATTGCCCACACGCATCCGCCGCCTTCTGCTTACACCCGGAGGCCGCTTTGTACTCATCATGACGGGCATCACCATCGTGCTGGCCGTTCTATCATGGCAGACGGGGCGCGCATGGAACGGCCTGTTCCTGATGGTGTTCCTTGCCTGTGCAGTGGGCGCGTGGCTGCTGGTGATGGCGCAGGAAGGGCGCCGGACCGCCACACGCGAGACCCTGCATCAGACGCGGCTGCTGATGAACGAAATCCGCGCCCGCCGCCGCACCGACCGCGCGCTGAAAATCGCCCGAGAGAAGGCCGAGGCCGCAAGTCTTGCCAAGACACGCTACATCAGCGGCATCAGCCACGAAATCCGCTCTCCGCTGAACGCCATCATGGGCTACATCCAACTCCTTCAGCACGACCCACGCGTCCCGGCCGAACGGCACCGCGCGCTCGACATCATGCGCGAAAGCGGTGAGCACATCACGAGCATCCTCTCCGGTCTGCTCGATATATCCCGTATCGAGGCCGGACGGATCGAACTTCATTCAGACATCGTGGCGCTGCCCATCTTTCTGGAATCCGTCGCCCAGATGATCCGCCCGCAGGCGCTGGCCAAAGGACTGCGCTTCGTCTGGAAACCCGGTCATCTGCCTGCCGTCGTCACATGCGACGAACATCGTCTGCGTCAGATCCTGCTCAACCTGCTCTCCAATGCCGTGAAGTTTACGTCCCGCGGCAGCGTGACTTTCTCAGCACGCTGGCAGGGACAAATCGCTGAGTTCGTCATTGAGGACACCGGTGCAGGGATCGCGCCGAAAGACCACAATCGCATCTTCGAACCGTTCGAACGTGCCGCTGCCACCTCTGCTGTCCCGGGAACGGGACTGGGACTGACCATTACAAAACTGCTCACCGAGATCCTCGGCGGCGAACTGACGTTTACCAGCACACCCGACCAAGGCTCGCGCTTCAGAGTAAGGCTGATGCTGCCGGATCGACAGGTGGAACTTCCACCGCGTCTGCCCGCCTTTCCCTGTGGGTATGAGGGATCGCATCGCACAATCCTCGTCGTGGACGACAACAGACAGCACCGTCAGATCATGCGCGAGATTCTGGAACGATGCGGATTCACCGTCGAAGAAGCCGAAAGCGCCGCGACATGTCTCGACACCCTGCCACATGTTCAGCCGGACTTACTGCTGCTCGATCTTTCGATGCCCGGCATGGACGGACGCGATCTTGCTTTGCGCATACGACAAGGACCGTTTGCCCACCTGCCGCTAATGTTTCTCACCGGGAATCTGGTGGAAAGCGCAAACCGGCATGTGCCCTCGCTCGATGACTGCCCGGTTCTGGGAAAACCGGTGAACCTGACGCTCCTGATTGAAGAAATCGGGCGTATGCTGAAGTTGGAGTGGGTCTTTCCCGAGATTGCCAATCCTTCCTGCATCCCGGCACCTGCGGGGTCGTCCACCGCCGAACTTTCGGCTGCGGAGCGGGAGACGCTTCTCTCCTGTCTGAACGGCGGCAACCTCAAACAACTTCGCGAACACTTGGCGACCATGCAGCAAAACCGGCCAGAACTGGAACCGGCTCTTGCTCCGCTCCTGAAACTGGTCACGTCCTATCAGCTTGAAGCCCTGCGCCACCATCTGGAGGCTCCCCTTCCATGACAAACGCTCCCACACGCAAGACCGTCCTTGTCATTGATGACGACCCCGCTGTTCTTGGCCTGATGGATGAACATCTTACCCATGGCGGTTATGACGTGCTGCTCGCGCAGTCGGGTCCGGCCGCGCTTGAAGTCGTGGCCCGATATGTGCCCGATCTGGTTCTGGTGGACGCGCTGATGCCCGGCATGACAGGCTGGGACGTGTGTGAGGCTCTGCGTCACGACACACGTCTGGCCCACACGCCCATCATTTTCATGACCGGCCTGACCGAAACCGAACACGTGATCCGCGCCTTCGAACTGGGGGCTGCGGACTACGTCACAAAACCCCTGCGGCTGGAAGAGGTTCTGGCCCGTATCGGCGTGCGGATCGAAGCAGCCTCCCGCATCCGCGCGGCCCATGGCGCCCTAGACAGCGCGGGGCGTTTTCTTCTCGCTGTCAGCCGCGCAGGCGATATGCTGTGGACCACGCCCCATGCCGCGCAGCTTCTGGACAAAATCCCCGATGGAGCGCTTGCCGCTCTCCTGCAAGGAACAACTCTGCCGCGCCCCGGCTCGGTAATGCTACGCGAAAGCACGAGCGAGGACGAACTGACACTCACTTTTGTCGGCGCCATTAATGACGACGAACTGCTCCTGCGTCTGGCCAGTCACTCCCTCCATCCGGAGCGACTGCTTCAGGCGCGACTGGGGCTGAGCGGGCGGGAAGCGGAAGTGCTGCTATGGATCTCACGGGGCAAGACCAGCCGCGACATCGCGGACATCCTCACCGTCAGCCCGCGCACGATCGATAAACACATCGAACAGATCTACAACAAGACCGGTCTTAGCTCGCGGGCCGCAGCAGCGGCCACGGCCTCGCGCCTGCTTGGAGAAAGGTAACTACTGTCCGCGCACCTGATCGTCGAGAATGGTGGTCCGCTTCTCCACAGGAGAGCCCACTTCCGGGCACAACTTGTTCTGCTCCACATGGCGTACCGAGAGCAGCCGCGCCTGCAGGGCGTCGCGCCCCATCTCGTTGGTATCCTGACGGATGGGCTTGCCCGCTGGAGAGAGAGTCATTCCTTTCATGATGCCGACGCCCGGCACGGGATCGAACTTTACGTAAAATCCCTGATCTTCCTCGGCCGTGCCGGCCGCCACATCCGCCGCCTCTTTCCGTTTCACCACGTCCAACTGATCGGATAACCGCACGTCCTCAACAAAGAGATGGCGGCAATCGAGAGTATCGAGAGGAGGTTCCTCCGCATGCGCCGCGCTTCCGGCAACGCCACAGGTGAGAAAAACCAGTCCGCACATGATCCGGGGCTTCAAGATCAACATTCCAATGTCTCCCGGCGGCTGTCCGCATCAGCACGCCTGTCAAGTGATGTCCTCGGGTCGGTTGGCGTCAGTACTGGAACTGCATGCCCAGAAGAAAGGCATTCGAGGCCCGCGTGCCCATCGGCTTGTAGCGCACGTAATCGAAGGTAAAGCGCAGATTGTGGCCATCCATCACATAGTTCGCGCCGGCATCAAACTGCGTGGTCTTCGGATGCCCCGCACCGTACATATCCTTCTTGAAACGGAACTGCTGATAACGCACCAGCGGCTGGATGCGCCCCCAGCCAAGCTTGTAGGGGATCAGATAGGCCGTGCTGGCCAGAAACGCCGTGCCGTCGTTGATGCCACCGACATTGCCATAATCGGGAGAATGCTGCCCGTGGCCCGCCGCGATGTCCTTCACGCCGTCGGTGTAATACTGGTAATACGCGCCTTCCAGAGTATAGACGCCGTAGCGCGCGTCGGGACCGATCTTCTTCTCGAACAGACCGTCGATGTTCCAGGCTTTGTAGTCACCCTTCTGCTGCGCGGTACCCACGCCATCCGTTTCGTACTGACCGGCCAGACCGATCGCAAGAATGTCGGCTTTTCCATAATAGGTGCTGGCCGTGTAATAGGCAGGCGACGGCTCGGGATCGAGAAAATTGTATTCCAGACGAGCCGCAAACAGCGGGTGCTCGCCCCGGTTGGACGCATCGCGCTGCCAGTTATGGCCCCGATAGACACCCGCAACGTAACGAAAATGATCCTTCATCAGCTTGCCCCAGACCGCAAGACCATCGTCACGGCCGGACCATGCGCCGGGATACTGGGACACGATGGGAAAGGCATAGGTGCTGAGAAAATATGGGCCATCGAGATTGGAGCGATCACTCGGAGTCAGCATCCGACCGCCCCAGATATTGAACGCTTTCCACGGTTCGACCTGAAGGATACCGTCGAGCACGTTCCAGTTGCCATCGCGCAACCGCTCGAGATTGAGCGTTGCCTTGACGTATTTGTGGAACTGCGCGCCCATATAGACACGCAAATCACTTGCGCTCGCAGCACTTGAATTGCTCGGCGTCGCGGCTGGATCCTTGCTGAGATACTGGGCCCGCACACCCACGCCCAGTGTGAAGAACTGGTCCTTGCCAAAATTGACCGTCACAGCAGCGCGTGACTCTGTGGGAGCCAACGCGCTGAAAGCGGCACAAATCGACAGAATGCTTCCGCACCTGAGCAGGTTTTCTTTTCGGCTCATCGAGAACCGCGACGCAAGCGCAATCATGAACATCCTCCCGTGGCCGCAGTCACCAACTGGCGACAGGAGAAACATTACGAAAACGAATCGTCATCGCGGGATGCGTGAAATTACTTAGAGACGGACATTTCTCCGCTGACGTGATGAAAACACCCCATCACTCCAATGAATGTTTCAGAGTCCGCCCTGCTCTATGATGAACCGGGCAATATCTTCCACTCCCTCACCTGCGCGAATGTTGGAAAACACGAAGGGCCGCTCCCCACGCATGCGGCGGCTGTCACGGTCCATCACACCAAGATCGGCCCCGACATAGGGTGCAAGATCGATCTTGTTGATGACCAGAAGATCGCTGCGCGTAATCCCCGGCCCACCTTTGCGCGGGATTTTGTCACCTGCCGAAACATCGATGACATAAATGGTCAGATCCGCAAGCTCGGGGCTGAAGGTCGCGGCCAGATTGTCACCGCCGCTCTCCACCAGCACGATATCCAGCCCCTCGAACCGATCCGTCAGTTCGGCAATGCCCGCAAGGTTGATGCTTGCATCCTCACGGATCGCCGTGTGCGGACATCCTCCCGTCTCAATGCCCATGATACGCTCGGGCGGTAGCGACCCGGCGCGTGTGAGGAACTCCGCATCCTCACGTGTGTAAATATCGTTGGTGATGGCCGCGATATTGTAATCCTCACGGAACCGGCGACACAGCGCATCCATCAGCGCCGTCTTTCCGGTTCCCACCGGCCCCCCGATGCCCACACGCAGTGGACCGTGCTTTGCCTTTGTCATGTCCTGAACAGCCTCGTTTCCTGAGTTTCATGATGCATGGCCGCGAGATCGGAACGAAAGCACGCGCTTCCCACGTCTTCCAATGTCCGGGTCAGCGCGTCCTGTGCCGCTTCCAGCAGCACGTCTTCCAATCGGGCAAGTGCACGCAATCCATCCGTCTGTCCCAGCGGCACCAATCGCACGGCGGCAGACACAAGGGCTGCCACTGCGGCATACCCACCCGACAGCAACGCCTGCTTGCACGCCACCATCCCACGGCGGAACACGAGCCCCTGCACGACCGGCAGCGGCCACCGCACACCGACAAGTTCGGCTTTTGTCGGGACTACGTCCCACACAGCCGACGCCTTCAGAAAAGCCTCGCCCTGATAGACCGTCTCTTCATAGCGTTCCCGCGAAGACGCACATGCGCAGGCGAAATCGGCAATATGACGCAACGCGGCCATGTCATGCGCCGCTTCCCACGCCACACGCAGGAAGATCAGGTCATTACCGATACTTCCATGACGAAGCAGCGCACTCACCCACGCAATCAGCGTGTCCACATCACGCACATCGCCCTGCTCGACCGCCCATTCCAGCCCATGGCTATAGGCATACCCCCCTGTGGGAAAGGCAGGAGAAACCCATGACAGAAGGCGCAGAAAATCCACCCCGTCCCTCGGACCGGTCCCGCCATTTCTGTCAATCATGGGAGTGCGAATGACCGTGCCCATGATGGTGATGATGCTCTTCCCCATGAGCGTGATCGTGGGAAGCCGCACGCGCCGTATAGGCCCCGCTTTCCGGATCGAACGGCGCCTCGACCTCATGCACATGGCCGCCCAGTCCACGGATCATGTCGGCGATCACATGATCCTGCCGCACGAGGATACGCTGCGCGTCGATCGCCGCCGGAAGATGCCGGTTTCCCAGATGCCACGCCAACCGCATCAGATGCAGCGGATCATGCGCCGTCACTTCCATCAGCTTTTCCGGCAACGCTTCCACCCGCACGATGCGTCCATCGTCGAGCTTCAATCCGTCACCAGCCTGAAGCAGGCGCGCATGTTCAAGCTCCAGCAACACCTTCTCGCCTGAACGCAGGCCCAGCATCATGCGCCGACGGTGCCGTCCTTCATAATCGGCAGCGAACACATCCGTCGCCTGCGCAACATCCCAGCCTCCTGCTGGTAGAATCTCGATCACACGGGTCATCAGAACAGGAAATACCTCTGGGCCATGGGCAGGATTTCGGCAGGTTCGCAGGTCAGCAGCACGCCGTCCGCACGGACTTCGTACGTCTCGGGATCGACCTCGATATGTGGCATCGCGTCGTTGTGGATCATACTGCGTTTGCCAATGCCACCACGCACGTTGGACACAGCCGACAGAGGTTTTCTCAGCCCAAGCTTCTGCCCGATATCGTCCTCAAGCGCTGCCTGCGAAACAAAGGTCAGACTGGTGTGCGTCAACGCCCCGCCATACCCTCCGAACATCATGCGGCCATGCACAGGCTGCGGCGTCGGGATGGAGGCGTTCGGATCGCCCATCATGGCATAGACAATCGCCCCTCCCTTGATGACCAGATCGGGCTTCACACCGAAAAACGCGGGTTCCCACAACACAAGATCGGCAAGCTTACCCACTTCGATCGAGCCGACCTCATGCGACAGACCGTGCGAGATAGCGGGATTGATCGTGTATTTCGCAATGTAGCGTTTCACACGGGTATTATCTGCCGCGCCATCGCCCGGTAACGCGCCGCGTTGAAGCTTCATCTTGTGCGCCGTCTGCCACGTTCGCAACGGCACCTCACCCACGCGCCCCATGGCCTGACTGTCCGAGGACATCATCGACAGCACGCCCATGTCGTGAAAGATGTCCTCCGCTGCGATGGTCTCGCGCCGGATGCGGCTCTCCGCGAATGCGATGTCCTCAGGCACCTGCGGGTCAAGATGGTGACACACCATGAGCATGTCGAGATGCTCATCCAGCGTGTTGATCGTATAGGGTCGCGTCGGGTTGGTGGAGGACGGCAGCACGTTCGGCAGGCCTGCCACACGGATGATGTCGGGCGCATGACCACCGCCCGCGCCCTCCGTGTGAAACGCATGGATCGTACGCCCCTTGAACGCGGCAATGGTGTCCTCCACGAAGCCGCTCTCGTTGAGCGTATCGGTGTGGATCATCACCTGCACATCCATGCGATCCGCCACGCTCAGACAATTGTCGATGGCCGCAGGGGTTGAGCCCCAGTCTTCATGCAGTTTCAGGCAGCACGCTCCCGCGCGCACCATTTCCTCCAGCCCATCCGGTCGGGAAGCATTGCCTTTGCCTGCAAACGCCAGATTGACCGGAAACGCCTCCGCCGCCTGCAACATCCGCGCCAGATGCCACGGCCCCGGCGTGCAGGTGGTCGCCGCCGTGCCGGTGGCCGGTCCCGTGCCACCACCCAGCATGGTGGTGACGCCTGAAGCCAGCGCTTCCTTGATCTGCTGCGGACAGATGAAATGAATGTGGCTGTCGATGCCCCCCGCCGTAAGGATCTTCCCCTCACCGGCGATGATCTCCGTACCCGGCCCGATGATGATGCCCACACCCGGCTGAATATCCGGATTGCCTGCTTTGCCAATGGCTGCGATCCGTCCATCCCGCAACGCCACGTCCGCCTTGACGATGCCCCAGTGATCAATGATCAGCGCATTGGTGATGACAGTGTCCGCCGCTCCTTCCGCACGCGTGACCTGCGATTGCCCCATGCCGTCACGAATGGTCTTGCCGCCACCAAAGCGCACTTCCTCGCCATAGATGGTGAAATCTTTCTCCACCTCCACCAGAAGCGCCGTGTCGGCCAGACGCACCCGATCACCGGTCGTGGGACCGAACTGGCCTGCGTAATCATGCCGGGAAAGCCGCGTCATTTGTCCACACTCCCCATGACGTCACCCCGAAAGCCGACAGCCCGGCGCAAGCCCCGGAACGGCACCAGCGTGACCTCGCGTTCCTGTCCCGGCTCGAAACGAATGGCCCCACCGGAGGGCACATCCAAACGCCAGCCCAGTGCCTGCTCACGGTCGAACAGAAGCGCAGGATTCACCTCGGCAAAGTGATAGTGGCTGCCGACCTGCACAGGGCGGTCACCCGAATTGGTCACGCGCAATGTGCGGCGTGGCTGGCCTTCGTTGAGTACGATATTGCCCTCTGCCACGAGGATTTCCCCCGGTACCGCGCCATCGGGAAGAGGATCAGCGTATCGGGTCATGCACCGTCACCAGCTTTGTGCCATCGGGAAACGTCGCTTCCACCTGCACATCATGAATCATCTCGGCCACACCGGCCATGACTTGCTCGCGTGTCAGCACACGACCACCGCTGGCCATGAGTTCCGCCACGCTCAATCCATCACGCGCGCCTTCCACAACATGATCGGTGATGAGCGCCACGGCTTCGGGGTAATTCAGGCGGACACCGCGCTCCAGTCTCCGACGCGCCACCATCGCCGCCATGGAGATAAGCAGCTTGTCCTTTTCTCGCGGAGTAAGCTTCATGACCCGATACAATCCCTTCCGCTCAGTCTCATTGTGCCTATACCCTCACGACCGCCATGTGGAGGGTGGTGAGCGTCCTTCCCGCAGAAGCGGCAGAATATGGCGCAACGCCACGTCCAGCGCCCAGCCACCGGCGGCAAGTCCGCGCAGCACCAACATCCCGTTCCAAGCGGAGGCCACGAACCCGGCACATTCCGGCTCGCGAAGTCGCGCGCGTACGGCATCGAGAAGTGTCATTGCGTCCGGCGCGATCAGTACAACCGTCGCCACGGCTACATTACCGCCCGCGACCGCCGCCTGCTTCAACAGCAAGGTGACATCATCGCTCTCCAGCCTGAGCGTATCTTCAAGAATCAACCGCCCGTCCCTGTGCACGGAAAGGCGGTCACGCACCGACAGTCTCGTGAGATGCTCACCCGAACCCGTGCGACCGAAAATGCGGCTTTCCAGAAAGAGGAATGAGGAGGAGGACGCCATCTCCACCGTCATGTGGCGGTGCAACTGGCTGCCATCGAAAAAGATGGTGCCGTGCGGCAGCCATTCCAGCCGCGCGTCCGGCGCGATGCGACAGGCAACCTCAACTTCCGAAGGCCCGTCATTCGGACGGGCGCGATAAATCCGCTCCGCCGCCTGTGACGTGACCAGAAGGTCTGTCCCCTCGCCACATATGAGGCGACCTTCAATGCGATCCCCCGCCGCCATGCCGCCGGAAATGTTGACGGTGGCGGCTTCCATACCCGCGCCCACGATGCGCGGAAACAGCAGGCGACAGCAGCCTCCCTGCTCCAGATCGGCCATGCGCGTGCGGCTGCCATCCGCCTTGACCTCCAGCCCGAACCGTCCTCGTGCGCGCTGGAGTGTTGTCGTCACTGGTTCAGATGTCCTGTCTGCGGTGGCCATACCCAGCCTACAGGCGGAAACGGCCGCCACCATTGCGTAAAATCACGTAGTGGGCGCGTGATCCCTACGGGCCGCCGGGAAACGTCCAGCGACCAGGCTGAAGAGTTCAAACAGCACCTGCGCGCCCGCCTGCGCTGTGTTCGTTGTGGTGTCGTATTGCGGTGCGACTTCCACCACATCTCCACCCACAATGTTCAGCCCATCCAGACCGCGCAGAAGTTCCAGCGCCTCCCGGGTGGTGAGGCCGCCGACTTCCGGCGTGCCAGTGCCGGGCGCGAAAGCCGGGTCCAGACAGTCTACATCGAAGGTGACATAGACCGGCCCTTCGCCCACCACGCGACGCACCGTCTCAATGATCGCCTTTGGCCCGAGATGCGGCACCTCTTCGCCATGGATCACGGTCATGCCGGAATCTTTGGAAAACTCCCACAGATATTCCGAAGACCCGCGTATGCCGATCTGCACGCATCGCGCCGGATCCAGCACACCTTCCAGCACGGCATGACGGAACGGACCGCCGTGATGGAATTTCGCGCCTTCGTAATCCCCACTCGTGTCGCAATGAGCATCGAAATGCACCATGCCGACCGGACGCTCCGCACCCACAGCCTTGAGAATGGAATAGCTGATGGAGTGATCGCCACCGACGGACAGCGGAATGACACCCGCCTGCACAAGCGGCTTGTAAAACGCCTGAATATCCTCGTGGGACTGTTCCAGACTGAAGCGACTGCGGAATGGCACATCGCCAATATCCGCCGCCTTGCACAGCGCGGCAGGCTGGCGGTGCAGCACGTGCTCATACGGGCCGATCCGCTCGATATCGCGAACAGCGCGCGGCCCGAAGCGCGAACCGGAGCGGTTGGTCACGCCCAGATCCATCGGTACACCCACCACGGCCACATCCAGCCCGTCGAAATCCGGCGAGGACGCAGCGTTGGGCATATAGGGCAGCCCAAGAAAGGTCTGCACGCCGGAATAGGGCTTGGAGCGCCCGCGACCGGCGGAGAACTGTCCTTCCGCTACGGCGCGGAACTCGGGGTCGAAGATCTGGCTGCCGGACGCTCCGCCATACTTCCTGCGCAGTTCGGCAAGTTTCGTCTCGTTCATGGCACCGTATCTCCAGATGAGAGGTGAGCGGATGAGCGTTGGGAAACGCCCTCATTCTTATTCATTCCACCACAGCAACACATCGGGAAAAATCCGCACGTATGGAAGTTCAGTTCGATCCCGATCAACGTATCAGGCGGAAACCACAGGTGGGGTCTCCAGATGCACTATGGCGAGATCGTCCAGAAAGGCACGCGCGATCTCGCTGACATGCCGTCGCTGGCGCGTCACCACCGAAAACGTCACTTCATAATGCAACTGCCGAGGCGCCAAAGGCGCCATCAATCCCTGCCGGACATAGGTCTGCGCAAAATGCTGAGGCAGGAACGCAAGGTGATGCCCTGAGAGCACCAGCATCGCCAGTGCCTCCATATTGTCCGCAATCGCCGTCACCTGACGTGGGGGCGCGGAAAACAATGAATCTGGCAGAGGGTAACTGCGCCAGGCCCACTCACACTCCCATGCTTCGTCCATCGTCACGCTGTCTGCCCGCCCAAACAGTGGGTGCTTACTGCCGCAATAGGCCACCTGCCGCTCCAGAAACAGCGGTGTGAAATGCAGATTGGCGCTCCGGTTCCAAAAATAGCCGATGGCGATGTCCAATTCGCCATTCATCAACTGCTCTTCCATCGCACCGGGTGAGCACACGGTCACGATCATCCGCACGGCCTGGTCGCGCTTTCGGAAACGGGCGATGGCATGGCTGATGCGGCTGTTTTCGCTAAACGGCGTGTGCCCGATCATGCCGATACGCAGATTGCCCACCAGCTTGCGGTCCATGTTGCGGGCCTGCATCCCGAACTCTTCCACCGCACCGATCAGATCCCGCGCCAGCGTCTCGAACCGCTCCCCCTTGGCGGTGAGCCGAAAACCGCTGCGCCCCCGTTCGCACAGCCGGAACCCCAGCCGTGTTTCCAGCGTGGCAAGCTGGGTGCTGATTGTGGATTGCCCCACATTGAGCGCGCCTTGCGCCATGGAGATGCCACCGGCGTCCACAATGGCCAAAAAAACGCGGATCAGCCGTAGATCAAGATCACTCAGCGCACCCAGCATTGGCCTTCAACATCGATTGAGATCAATGCAAGGATCATAGATTCGACATTCTTCCTGTCAACGCGAAGCCCCTACCGTCGCACGACACAAGGAACACGTTCTCGGATTATGACACATCAGCGCCAGTCTGCCCGATTTGTCGTTGCGACATCGCAATATGGTGAGGCATCATGATGCTTTCTCCACGGACATGTCATGACACGGAAGATGACCATGGGCCGCCCTCTCGCCTTTCATATGACACAGCGCAGCTTGGGCACCGCCGCACGCCCCGAAACATCGATCCGGGTCGATCCGTCGTCACCCAATACGGGTGATCCGTTCCTTTTTCATGACGCGCCAACCGCGGAGACCCTTAGTATGACCACCGCCAGCGCAGAGCGTGACCGCAGCGCCTCCCTCGGGCTGAGTAGCATCGAAGCCCGCTCCATCGATTATGTCCCTGAAAGCGAGCGGCATGGTCGTGTCGCCGATCAGGGGCCCTTCTGGTTTCTCGGCAACTTCCAGTTCTTCACCATTGCCATCGGTTTTGTCGGTCCCAGCATGGGCCTGTCACTGGGCTACACCGCACTGGCGGCGGTCATCGGCATTTTGTTCGGCACGCTGTTCATGGCGTTCCATGCCTCGCAGGGCGCGGAACTCGGTCTGCCCCAGATGATCCAGTCCCGCGCCCAGTTCGGCTATCGTGGCGTGACGCTGGTGCTTTTGGGCACACTCGTCACGTTCCTTGGATTCAATGTGGTGGATGTCGTGCTCGTCTCAGGCGGGCTGCACGGCATTTTCGGATGGAACGCAACCGTCGTGGGTCTCGTCCTGACCGTGACCGCCACGCTCCTCGCCATTTACGGTCATGACTGGCTGCACCGGATCTTCAAGCTCTGCTTCATCGCCTGCCTGCCGCTCTACACCATTCTCACCATCGCCATTCTCACCGGCCACGCAGGCGGCACGACACCCACTCTGGGCGGATTTTCATGGGTGGCGTTCGTGGGCCAGATCGCCGCCAGTGCAAGCTACAACATCACTTACGCGCCCTATGTTTCGGACTATTCGCGTTATCTCCCTCGTAACACACGACCTGCCTCCATCATTATGGCGGTGATGTTCGGCGCTTCCAGCTCCGCCATCTGGCTCATCATCCTTGGCGCATGGCTGGCCACCCGCATGGGCGCGTCTGACGGTCTGGTGGCCCTGCATGATGCCGGAAACGCCATCCTGCCCGGTTTTGGCGCCCTGATGGCGCTCGGCTCCATCAGTGCGATGATCGCGACGATGGGCCTGAACGCCTATAGCTGCATGCTGACCGTGTTGACGGGCGTGGATGCCTTTTTCCCGCTGCGCCCCACACGCAGCGCGCGCATCGTCACTCTTGTCATCCTTGCCGTGGCATGGACGTGGATTTCGCTGCTTTGCCCGGACAATGCCATCGATCTTCTCTTTGCCACCCTCACCATCATGCTCTACCTGCTGGTACCGTGGACCGCCGTGAATCTCGTGGATTACTTTCTCGTCCGTCGCGGGCATTACGCCATCACCAACCTGTTCATTCCCGGTGGCATTTATGGAAACTGGGAGTGGCGCGGGATTGCAGCCTATGTGCTCGGCTTTCTCGCCACTGTGCCGTTCTTTGTGCTGCCCGGTCTTTACACAGGTCCGATCGCCAAAGCCCTTGGGGGTGTGGATATCGGCTGGCTGGTCGGGCTGATCGTGGCGGGAGCCGCCTATGCGCTGATGAGCCGCTCCATCGATCTGCAAGCCGAGAAAGCTGCCATCGTCCAAAGTGAGGCCGACCTGCGCACTCTGCCCTTACACGAGGCTCTTCCCGAAGAGATGGCTCTACCTGTCGGGTAAACCGGACACGAAATCTGTGGCGCTTTCCCTTGTGGAGAGCGCCACAGGTAATTTGATCCTTTTTACCTGAGACAATTCGCGTGATTCGGTGGGACATGTGCCTACCAGTCACACGTTCCGACCAACCGCAAATTCGTGGCACGTTACCCATCTGCGAGGTGGAAACACGCCGCCCACTTCCCCCGCAGCCTCTTGTCTCTCATCGGCACATGGACATGAGGGAAGACGCATTATCTTCCCTCTGCTCACAAATTTTCAGAAAATCTGAAATCCAGTGACGCGGCATTTCCACCTAAACGACGCACCCCATCCCTCACCACACAGGGAGCTTACTCCCTTCCAACCTGTGACAGGTTGCTGTCGAGCATGATGGAGGCATCAGCAGACTCCTCATTGATCCCGTCCATATTCTCCGGATCGGGTTCCTTTTCCTCCGCCTGAAACCGCAGCTTCTGCAGGTTTGCGCGGACAACCGGATAGTCCTCGATCAATCGGGCAAAGCGCGCCGCCGAGATCACCAGCATATGGCTGAAACGTAGAGCACGCACGCTCCCCGGCATGGGACGATTTTCCATTGCCTCGGTCGCGCCGATCAGATCGCCCGCCCCATAGCGGATGTCCTGTTCGGGCAGATGCATCTCCGCCAGACCGGCGCTCACGAAAAAGACCGAATGAACCTTGTGCCCGCGTTTGAGAATGACCTGCCCCGGCGAAGGGAAACGCAATGAGGTGGTCATCGCGAGATCGTGCAGCGCCGCTGTCGGCAACCCTTCAAAAACCGCCGCGTGGCGAAGGCGCGCTTCGACATTGTTGCGCAGATTGAACGTCATTGGTCGATCCAGCCGCTGACGACGACGCTCCACATCGCGATGCAGTTCCCGGAATAGCTCATCGCTGATGAGAGATTCCGAGTGCAACGTGTCGAACTCCTGATTCTCCAGCCGCAACACGATCTGGCGGAAAATCCGGTTCTCAAGGGCTTCGGCATAGCCCGGATAATGCAGACGCAGGGTGGACAGCGCCTCATTGAGCATCTTGCGCTGCCGGGCCAGAATCTCGACCACGATCTCACTCACGCGGGAACCGAGCATCGGCTCCATCCGTTCCTGCAAAAAGCGGTTGAGCGAGATGGACACGAGATGCGCCACCATCAGCATTTCGAACCGCTCCGCCATGCAACTCATCAGCGGACGGTCGTAATGGAAGCGATTGTGGATTTCCTGCGCGATACGGAACTTCAGGGAGGGCTGAAGGCGGCGACGCAAAGCCTTCGTGTAACCGAACCGCCCTTCCAACCGCGCGCCGTCCACCATCGCATCCGCCGTGCGCAGAAGGTTTTCCATCACCGCGCGCGACAGTCCCTGAATCCGGAACAGATCCAGCAGGATCGAGCGCTCCTGATTGGCAATCGTGATGAGTGCAAGCGTGATGCGCTGGCGGTCCCCCAGATCGGTGTCGAAGGTGTTGACCGACTGCTCCTCATGACTGCGCACTTCCAGCGCATCCACCACCGAGCGCGTCGCATCCGCCGAAAAGCCGAGTTCCTCACCCGCTTCCTTCGCCTTTCCCGCCACCTTCTCAAGCGCGATACTGAGAATCTGATGACGCTGGGCCTGATCCATGGGCGAGAGCTGATCGAGGCGGAAAAACAGAACCACCGAGCGCAGCGTCGTGCCGTTGACCAGCAGCGTGATGAGCACAAAGCCCGTCGCGATGATGCCGATGAAGTGCGCGACCGGGGTGGAAACGTGCTGGTTCTCTGTCACGGCCAGAGCCAAAGCGAGGGTGATCGCACCACGCAAACCACCCCACACCATTGTCACCTTGAAGGGCGTGGGCACGGGAGGCGCGAGCCGTGTCATAGCGAGGACGGGCAACAGGCCGAACACGACCATGCCACGCGCCACAAGCCCGGCCACGCTGGCGATCAGGATCAGCACAATGTCCCAGCGCGTCATGCCCACCAGCAAACGCGGAATCAGCATCGACGCCAGTACGAACACCAGCGACCCGGCCCAGAACACCAGTTGCTGCCACAGTTCATTGAGGAAGCGCCATGTCTGCGGCCGAAACGTGGAGGGGCCATAGAGAGACAGCGTCAGACCGGCCGCCGCTGTCGCCACGACACCGGAAATGCCGATCACCTCATCACAGAGGATGTACACAATATAGGGCAGCGCCACTGTCAGCGTGGTTTCGGCAGCTGGAGCATTTCCCAGCACGGCGATCATGTAGAGCATCAGCCGCGCGCCTGCGATGCCCACCAGAATCGCACCCACAAAGGAAATGACGAAGGACAACGCCACGCTGCCGACATGGATGGTCTGGTGCGATGTCACCGCATCCAGCAGCACCGCGAAAATGGAAATGGCGGCGGCGTCGTTCAGGAGGGCCTCGCCCTCCACCAGACGGGTCAGACGGGCTGACGCCCCGATATCGCGGAAGATGCCCGCCACGGCGGATGGATCGGTGGTCGCCACGATGGAGCCGAGAAGCAGACACACGATCAGCGGCATCTGGGCAAAGGGCAGCAGCGCCAGCCCGATGGTGGCAGTCGAGACAATGACCGCCACGACCGCCAGCAGAAGCACGGTTGCCGCCTCATCCGCCAGACGGCGCACGTCAATGACCAGCGCTCCTTGAAAGACAAGGACAGGCAGGAACACCAACAGGAAGACTTCACTGCTGACAGGAAAATCGAGCAGCGTTTCCGCCACGCCGTTGATTGCACTGCCAGCCACACCGGCCAGCCGATCCGTGTAGGTGCTGCGGATGACAAGATCCGCGCCGCCGCCAATCACGATGCCGACAAGCGCCAGAAGGACCGTTTCCGAGACCTCCAGCCGACGGGCCACCGGCTGGACGGCGCTGACGATCACCAGCAGCAGCGCTGTCGCAAGCAGTACTGCTGCCAGACCCGTCACTTCCATTCGGTCGTCCCTTTCCGTCTCCCACCGCGATTCGCCATTACGAAACCGCAACGCCCGCTTTTGAGCATATCATTCTGAAGATATGGATTCATTCAGGCAGTCTTGTGGCATTTCCCCCTTTGGGAAACCAGCCCGGAAAGCTGGAAAACCGCGCTTTCATGCCATTTTCAAAAGTCAGAAATGGGTGACCGCTCTCCTCACCTCCCCAATGGCCGAACGTCACTCCCATGCGACAAAACAGACAGCACCGACGCCCCGCAAAAATGGCATTCACTGCATATCCGATGGCTTACCGGGCGGAAGGGAGGGCAGGATAAGCCTGAGAAGGATAATACAACGCCCCGTGATAGGAATTGCCGCCGCCGACCGGTTTCGGAGCAGCTGCGGGTGACTGCGCAGGCGCACTGACGACCGAAGCCGCCTCCCCCTGATTTTGCAGTTGCACGGGATGAGCCGGCGGAACGGGCTGCCCCGGATAATACACCGGCCCCTTATAGGCGGTGCCGATCTGGGCGGCATTCAGACGATCGACTTCCGCTTCCTCTGCATCCTGAGCGGCAACAGTGTGCACCGAAAACGGCGGAGCCGCCCGTGCGGAGGTCGTCTGGACAAAGAAGCCTCCCAAGACCGCCACAGCTGGCGTCAAGTTCTTGATCCACCCACGCATTCCACCTTCTCCCACACCGTCCATTCCTTCATTCAAAAAATGACGGAGCGGAAGCGTTAAGCCTCTCAGTGCGTCGAACTCCCTGTGGCATTCGAAATACCCTGCTGCGTCGCCGTTGCGCCACGCGACACGTTATGGCCGACGGAACTCACATCCCGTCCGGCTCCGGCAACAGTGTTGCAGCCCGTCAGACCCAGCATCATGGCGGACGCCAGCATCGCTCCTGCAACCCGTTTAATGCCACGCATACCTGAACCGTTCTCCATGTCACTTTTACCTTTTACAAACTCGATACGCAGTCCAAACGCATGTATCTGTTCAGAGTTTCACGTCTGACACCCTTCTGGCCGCGCGCTCAGGAAGCAATTGCGCCGAGCATGCTGGCAGTCCTGCCGCGGGTGTTATAAGAACCGCCTCCACTGATGACACGTTTCGGAGCGGCTCTCCCAACGCCGCCCTCTCACACGGGAATCTGGAATGCCGCCCGCCGGTGACGACCGCACAGCCCAAGACCGCACCCATTCGCCTTCCCTGACGCCCGCGGCCGAAGCCGCGCTGCAACAGAGACGAGCGGATGAGGCCGCCGCTCTGCGCGCCAATCTGAAGCGCCGCAAGGAACAGGCCCGCGCACGTCAAGCCGACACAGCACCTTCCCCCACGCCAGCCTCTCACGCCCCGGAGACACCCTGATGCCCATCATGCCTGACACATGGATCCGTGAGAGAGCTCTCAAAGACGGCATGATCGAACCGTTCGTGGAGTGCCAGAAGCGCGACGGCGTGATCTCCTACGGCCTGTCTTCTTATGGCTACGACGCCCGTGTGGCGGATGATTTCCGCATCTTCACTGACGTCAACGGCGCGATCGTGGACCCCAAATGCTTCAGTCCCGACAGCTTCGTGTCGCGCAAGGGCGATGTCTGCGTCATTCCACCCAACAGCTTCGTGCTGGCACACACCATCGAATATTTCCGCATTCCGCGCGATACGCTGGTCGTCTGCCTTGGCAAGTCCACCTATGCCCGCTGCGGCATCATCGTGAACGTGACGCCGCTGGAGCCGGAATGGGAGGGACAGGTGACGATCGAGATCAGCAACACCACTCCTTTGCCCGCGCGCATTTACGCAAATGAAGGTATCTGTCAGTTCCTCTTCTTTCAGGGCGCATCGCCCTGCGAAACCAGCTACGCCGACCGCGCGGGCAAATATATGCGCCAGCACGGCGTGACGACACCGAGGCTCTGACGCATGGACCGTTTCATCATCCGGGGTGGAAAGCCCCTTCACGGCGAGATCACCATTGGCGGCGCGAAGAACGCGGGCCTGAAGCTCATGGTGGCGGGCCTGCTCACCAATGACCGCCTGATCCTGACCAACGTCCCACGCATTGCTGACATTGTCACAATGCGCGCCCTGCTCCTCAAGCTCGGCGTGAATGTGGAAGACCTCAACGGCGACGGCAGCGCCTATGCCATTGGCGGCTCCATCACCAGTACGGAGGCGCCCTACGACATCGTCTCCAAGATGCGCGCGTCCATCCTCGTCCTCGGCCCCCTGCTCGCCCGATGCGGAGAAGCTCGCGTCTCGCTGCCCGGAGGCTGCGCCATCGGCACGCGCCCGGTGGACATGCACCTCAAGGGACTGGAAGCTCTGGGAGCAAAAATTCGACTGGAAGGCGGCTACATCAACGCTACAGCCCCCAAGGGGCTGATAGGCGACCGCATTGTCCTGCCTTTCGCGTCCGTAGGCGCCACTGAAAATCTACTCATGGCCGCGACATTGGCCAAGGGGCGCACCGAGATCGTCAACGCGGCCCGCGAACCGGAAATCGGTGATCTGGTGGCGTGTCTCAACAGCATGGGCGCGCGCATTACAGGCTCGGGCACCGGCACCCTCGTCATCGATGGCGTGGAAGCGCTGCACGGTGCAGAACACCGCATCATGCCAGACCGTATCGAATGCGGCACCTATGCCTGCGCCGCCGGTATCACGGGGGGCGACCTGAAACTCCTCGGCGGGCGCGTGGACGATCTGGGCGCCGTGGTGCGCGCGCTGGAGGAAACCGGCGTGGAAGTCACGCAGGAATCCTACGGCATGCGTGTGCGCCGCACGGGCGCGCTGCGCGGCATCGACATCATGACCGAGCCGTATCCGGGTTTCCCAACCGACATGCAGGCACAGTTCATGGCGCTTCTAGCCGTGGCCGAAGGCGCGTCGATGATCACCGAGACGATCTTCGAGAACCGCTTCATGCATGTGCCGGAACTCAACCGCATGGGCGCGCGCATCAACGTCCATGGCTCGTCGGCGATCATCCGTGGTGTGCACACTCTGTCCGGCGCCCCCGTCATGGCGACCGATCTGCGCGCCTCCTTCTCGCTCATCCTCGCGGGCCTTGCCGCCCGGGGTGAGACGATCCTCAGCCGCGTCTATCACCTCGACCGTGGTTATGAAGCGGTCGAAAAGAAGCTTGCGGCCTGTGGCGCGAACATCGAACGTGTGAAGGACTAACGCGCACGCAACAGCATGGCAGGAGGATTTCCATGACCACCGGCACACGCTCTCTCGTGGACCCAGACCTCCTGCCGCTGCTGGACCGGCTCGACCCGCCGGAAATCCTGAACGACGACACGCTCGAGGCCGCGCGTGCCCGCCGGGTTCCGCCGCCCATGCAACGGGACACCCTTTCCGTCACGACCGAAGTGCAGCAGGCTCCGGGACTGGCCGATGACCCGGATGTGCGCGTGCTGGTGTCTCGCCCCAGCGCCCCCGCGCCTTCTCCACGACCGGCCATCCTTCACATTCACGGCGGCGGTTTTGTCATGGGCACACCGGAGGCCATGTTGCCTTTGCTGCGTCGCTGGGCACACGAACTCGATTGCGTGGTGATCTCGGTCGATTACCGGCTCGCCCCTGAAGCCGCTTTTCCCGCGCCGCTGGATGACTGCTATGCCGCCCTGAAATGGACTGCGGACAACGCCGAGACGCTTGGCATCGATCCCGCCCGCATTGGCGTGGCCGGGGAAAGTGCTGGCGGTGGATTGGCGGCGGGGCTGACCCTTCTGGTCCGTCAGCGCGGCGGCCCAACACTGGCATTCCAGAACCTGCAATACCCCATGCTGGACGACCGCACGGTCACAGCCACCTCCCCAAATCCCGTGACCGGCGAGTTTCTCTGGACACGGGAGAAAAACCATTTCGGGTGGCGCTGTTATCTTGGGCAGGAGCCGGGAGGCACGGCTCTCTCGCCTTTTGCCGCTCCTTCACGCGCCAACAGCCTGGCCGATCTTCCGCCTGCCTATATCGGCGTGGGCACGCTCGATCTGTTCCTCGATGAAGACCTCGATTACGCGCTGCGGCTGATCCGGGCGCGTGTTCCGGTGGAACTGGACGTCTTCCCCGGCGCGTTTCACGCCTTCGAACTTCAGGCCGGAGCGGCCATCACCAAGCGCTCAATGAACCGCCGCATCGAGGCGATGCGGCAGGCCATGTATCCCTGACGAACGCCGCTGCCGCTCAGTGACCTTTGGTCGAACTTTTATGAGCCGTCTTCTGCTCCTGAAACTGCTCAATCTCTCCGCGGAGATTACCAATCGGCGCGGCCCCAATCGTGTCTTGATAGGTTGAGCCGTCCCAGACCCATTTGTCCGTGCCATCGATCATCAGGTCATGCATGCCCCGATGACTGGTGGGCAGCACGGAAATCTCGCCACTCACGGAATCAAGGATCTTCACCCACTCTCCCTTCTGGCGAAGGTAGACATCGGCTGAACAACCGGCCGAACCGCATAGTGCTGCCGACTGCAATTCCACAAACAGGGCAGCGGATTCCCCTTTGCGCGTGGAAAGAGCAGCCGAGCCGATCAGGACCAGCGGCTCCTCCTTATGACGACGCGACGTTGCAATATCCTCGGCATTGAGCAGACGCGCCTGCTTGTCGAGTTCCGTGCCCGGTTGGGCGGTCAGAATCACCGGATTACCGGACGCCGAAGCCGTCGCCGCCGCATGCCGATGCGTGGTGCGATGATGTGTGGTCGCTGTCGCGGCCTGCGCGGGTGGCAGCGTGAATGTCACCAGTCCGAGCATTCCCATGATGGCACAGGCAACACGCGATACCGCGGCGGATGGCAGGACGGCAGAGCGGGAAATGAACGGGGACAGAGACAAAACCGGAAAACTCCTGTGCATTCATTGGCCGATGCGCGAAAAGAACGCGCCATCCAGCGAAAGGACCACCATGACATCCGATGCTCCCCCTGCCCTGCCACCGGGTCTGTACCGGCATTACAAGGGCGGGCTGTATACGGTCCTGCATCTGGCCCGTCACAGCGAGACGGAAGAATGGTTGGTCGTTTATCGCAGCGAAACCCATCAGACGCTATGGGTGCGCCCACTTTCCATGTGGCTGGAAAGCGTCGAAGGCCAACAGCGATTTGCCCCTGTGGCCGAATAGCCGCAGTTTCCGGCCAGACAAAAAAGACCCCGGAACGGCTGCTCCGGGGTCTTTTTCACACGGATTGAAATCCGAACTTACTGAATCGTCTTCGCGCGTGTCAGCACGGCGCCACAGACACGGCCCTGCGCGTCGGACTCAAGCGACGTGATGGTGGAGCGCTGCCCGTTGATTTCGAACTGCCCCGTTGAGCCGACAGCGTAGTCCATGTTGCCACGCTGGTCCGTGGGCACGGCATTGGTCTTCTCGTTGACCGCCGTCTGCAGTGCATCGCCATCTTCATGCGAAATGTGGTCCGTCATGATGCAGTAATTCAGCAGACCGGCCAGATTGGCGGGGGAGACAGCCGCCACATCACTTGCCGAAGCCACGGCCGAGGGTGGGTTGCCAGCCGTCGGGGCCGGCGGCTCAGCCGCATTGGCGGCCGTGAACGAGAAGGACGACGCACCAGCAATCGCTGTGGCAACGGCAAGGGCGCGAAGGGAAAAACGGATCATCGAAAGCTCCTGATTGCTTTGCCCGCATGTTGCGCCAAGCAATCCCGCCACGCAACGCACTGCAGGGCATGGAGCCATTCCACAGGGGATGAACAGGAGG
This sequence comes from Acetobacter estunensis, assembly GCF_011516945.1. Lineage (GTDB taxonomy): Bacteria > Pseudomonadota > Alphaproteobacteria > Acetobacterales > Acetobacteraceae > Acetobacter > Acetobacter estunensis. The sequence goes on along the minus strand of NZ_WOTH01000006.1, from coordinate 45,196 downwards.
TCACAATTTAGAGAGGACTTCGTAATAAGGCGCTGGAGCGGGTGAAGGGAATCGAACCCTCGTATGCAGCTTGGGAAGCTGCCGTTCTACCATTGAACTACACCCGCGTAGCTTCGCTTATAAGCCGCCCGGCTCAAGCTGACAATCGGCCCCCTCTCGCCTTTTGCGCGTCCTCAACTTCAAAGTTTTGCGGGAACACGAGGCGAGCGGAGGGTTGTCTCGCTCCATCCACCCCCGAGTGCCCGATAGAAAGTGACAAGATTTTCATAGCGCGCCACCAGCACTGCAACACGAGACTGCTCCGCCTGAAGCAGCGTCCTCTGCGCAACAAGCTGATTGAGATAGGAATCCGTTCCCGCCTCATAGCGCATCCGCGAAAGCCGGTAGGACTCCGAGGAAGCATGAACCAGATCGTCCATGCGATGCGCTTCTTCCATATAGGTCGGGCGCGCCACCAAGGTATCGGACACTTCCTTGAAAGCAGTCTGGATGGCCTTTTCGTAAGCCGCCACCCTCACATCACGCTCGGCTTTCGCGACTTCAAGATTCCCGCGGTTTTGTCCCCATGTGAAAATCGGGATCGTGATGTTGGGCTGAAGCCCCCATGTGGTCGCAGGCGCGGTAAACAACCGATGCCACATCAGACTGCTCAGGCCATCGGTCGCCGTAAGTGTGAATTTCGGAAAGAATGCCGCCCGCGCCGCACCGATATTGGCATTGGCAGATAACAGGTCGTGTTCTGCCGCAATGATATCGGGCCTGCGATACAGAAGATCGGAGGGAAGGCCTTCCGGCACATCGGCCATAAGCGTCTGTTCGCCCAACGGACTCGGTGGCGGGAGAGTGTCGGGAATGGGCGCGCCAATCAGCAGCGTGATCGCGTTTTCATCCTGCGCCACCAGTCGCATCTGTTGCGCCCGCAGTTGAGCGGCCTGATCAACCTGAGTCTGCGCCTGCTGCACGGTCAGGAGATTTTCTTCTCCATGGTCGTAACGCAGACGGATCAGGCGCAGATTCTCTTCAAGATTGGCGACAGCCTCATTGGCGATCTGCAACACTTCCCGATCACCCAGCCACGCCAGATAGGCATTCGCCACCTGTGAGACAATGCTGATCCGCAACGCGCGCTCGGTGGCCACCTGCTTGAGAGCGGCTTCCGCAGACGCATGCGAAAGACTGCGAATGCGACCGAACACATCGATCTCATAGGACGAAAAACCGATACCGGCGGTGTAATAACGGAAAGTCGAGATGTTCTCACCAACACCCGGCGCAAAGCTAAAACCGGCGGTCTGCGACGGCTGCATGTACATCGCCGCTCCCGTCGCCCCGATTGCAGGGAACAGAGAGGCATGTTGTACATCGTACTGGCCAGCCGCCTGCGCGATACTGGCGACGGCCGAGCGCAGATCACGGTTCTCCCGCATCGCGATCCCGATCAGCGCCTTCAGGCGGGCATCCGTGAAAAAATCCTGCCAGCCGATATCGGAAGCGGGCGTCTGCAGCGCAGCGTCTGTCTTGGTGCCCGTATCCTTGGCGCCCATGTCGGGCCCCTTGGGAAAGGTCTTTGCCAGCGGCGGTGCCGGACGATGATAGGTGGGCTCCATCGTGCAACCCGCCAGCAGGACGCCCGCAAGGGCCACCATCGCCCCGCATCCCGGACGACGGTGCTTCTTCATGACCACGTTCATCAACTCGCCTCCGGGGCCGCAACGGGTGGATGTCCGCCACCATCTCCACGCTCCGACATCCGCGTCACGCGGAACAGGCGCAGCACCAGCACGAAGAACAGCGGCACGAAATAGACGGCCAGAAAAGTGGCCGTGAGCATGCCGCCCACAACGGCCGTGCCGATGGCCTCACGCGCCGCCGATCCGGCGCCGCTGGCAATGGCGAGCGGGAAGACACCCAGCACGAAAGCGATGGACGTCATGAGGATCGGTCGCAAACGCTCACGACCAGCATTGAGAACCGCCTCTTCCAGCGATTGTCCGCCCTCGAAATTGGCCTTGGCGAACTCCACGATCAGGATGGCGTTTTTCACCGCCAGCCCCACGGTGGTGAGCAACCCGACCTGGAAATACACGTCGTTGTCCATGTCCCGCCACAGGGTCGCGGCAATAGCGCCGAGGACGCCCAACGGAATAACGAGAATCACCGCGATGGGAATGGCCCAGCTTTCATAAAGAGCGGCAAGGCAGAGCAGAATGACCGTTGCTGCTAGCGCATAGAGCGGTCCGGTTGAAGAACCGGATGCCATCTGTTCGAAGGACAGGCCTGTCCACTCATACCCGATGCCCTCCGGCAATTTTGCCAGAATGCCCTCGATCGCCGTGATGGAATCGCCCGAACTGTAGCCGTCAGATGGCTGTCCAAGGATCTCGAAGGCGTTGAGGCCGTTGTAATCCTCCACCTTCTGCGGACCCGTAATCCAGTGGCCGCTCGCAATGGCGTTGAAGGGCACCATCGTGCCGCTGGTATTGCGCAGATACCATGCGTTGAGATTGATCGGCAGCATACGCGCCGATGGCTCGCCCTGAATGTACACCTGCTTCACACGGTCGTCGCGCATGAACTGGTTCACATAGATCGAGCCAAGCGCCCCTTCGACGAGCGTGTTGATGTCCGCCACCGACACGCCCAGCGCGTTGGCCTTTTCACGGTCGATATCGAGATGATATTGCGGCGCGTCTTCCATGCCGTTCGGACGCACCGCCATCAGGCGCTTGTCCTTGGCGGCCAGCCCGAGAACCATATTGCGCGCGGCAAGCAGCTTCTCGTGACCGACATGCCCGCGATCTTCCAGTTCGAGATCGAAACCCGTGGCATTGCCCAGTTCGAGCACGGCAGGCGGATTGATGGCGAAAATCTGCGCCTCCGGATCTCCCCAGAAATGCATCATGACGCGATTGGCAATGGCGGTTGACGCCTGACTCGCCTTCGGACGCACCTCCCAGTCCTTGAGCTTGACGAAGAACGCGCCTGCGCTCTGTCCCTGACCGGCGAAGTTGAACCCGTTCATCACATAGACGGACTCGACGTTGTCGCCTTCGGTCTTGAGAATGTAGTCGGAGACCTTCTTCGTGACCTTGGCCGTCTGCTCCTGCGTCGAGCCGGGCGGCAATGTCACCTGACCGAAGATCAGCCCCTGATCCTCATCGGGCAGAAATCCACCCGGCAGTCGCATGAACAGGAACACCACGCATCCTGTCAGCGCGGCGAACGCCACCAATGACACGAGCCTGTGGCCAATGACGAACTGCACGCCATGCAGGTAGCCTTTCGTCAGGCGCGTGAACTGCCGGTTGAACCATCCGGGCAGCCCCTTGGTCTTTTCGTGCTGTCCCGGCTTGAGCATCGTCGCGCACAACGCGGGCGTCATAACCATGGCCACCAGCACCGACAGCCACATGGCTGCGACAATGGTGATGGAGAACTGGCGATAAATCACGCCCGTGGAGCCTGAGAACGCCGCCATAGGCAGGAACACGGCGGTCAGCACCAGCACGATCCCCACCAGCGCGCCAGAGATCTCGTCCATCGAGACGCGCGCCGCTTCATGCGGAGACAGTCCCTTTTCCGTCATCACACGTTCGACGTTTTCCACCACCACGATGGCGTCATCGACCAGAAGGCCCACGGCCAGCACCATGGCCAGCATGGTCAGAGTGTTGATGGAGAACCCAAGCGCGGAAAGGATGCCGAACGTGCCCAGCAGAACCACCGGCACGGCGATGGTCGGAATGAGCGTTGCACGAAAATTCTGCAGGAAGATCAGCATCACGAGAAAGACGAGACCGATCGCCTCTGCCAGCGTGATGACCACTTCCTCGATCGACAGCACGATGAACGGCTTGGTGTCGAGCGGATAGACCGTCTTGAGTCCCGGCGGGTAGAACTTCTCAAGTTGCGCAATTTCCGCGCGCACCGCCGCTTCCGTGGTCAACTGGTTGGCGCCCGGTGTCAGTTTGAGCGCCATGCCCGCAGCGGGCTGACCATTATAGAGCGAGCTGAAGTTATAGCTCTGCGCCCCGAACTCGATCTTGCCCACATCGCGCACACGCACCTGCGCACCATCGGGCATGACTTTCAGGAGGATATTGCCGAATTCCTCGGGCGAGGTCAGACGCGTGGGGCCGATGATGGTCGCATCCAGACGCGCTCCAGCCTTGGCTGGCAGACCACCGAGTTCACCCGATGACACCTGAAGATTCTGCGCCTCGATGGCGGTCTGTACATCCCCAACCGTCAGCCCGTAGCTGTACAGTTTCTGCGGGCTGAGCCAGATACGCATGGCGTATTCGGAGCCGAACAGCGTGTGGTCGCCCACACCGGAGACACGCGAGAGTGGATCGGACACATTGGACGCCACGTAATCCGCAATGTCCTGCGCCGTCATGGAGCCATCGGTCGAGATGAAGGCCACGACCATCATGAAGTTTTTCACGGCTTTGGCCACCGTGATGCCCTGCGCCGTCACTTCGGTGGGCAGACGCGGCTCGGCAAGCTGGAGCTTGTTCTGCACCTGCACCTGCGCGATGTCGGGATCGGTCCCTTGCGCGAAAGTGAGATCGATCTCCATCTGCCCGGACGCATAAGACTGCGCCGAGATGTACTCGAGGTGATCGAGTCCGAACATCTGCTGGAGGATCGGACGGACCACCGTGTTGTTGACCGTCTCGGCCGACGCCCCCGGATAGGTCACCGAAATGGCGACCTGCGGCGGCGCGATGGACGGATACTGGGCAATGGGCATCCGGAAGATGGCCACGCCGCCGACGAGCATGATGATCAGGCCGATCACCCATGCGAAAACCGGCCTGTCGATGAAAAAGCGCGAGAGAGACATGGGCCTTACTTCGCTCCGCTGGCCGGAGCCGCATCAGAGAAAGGCACGGGCGACACTTTCTGGCCCGGATGAATCTTTTGCAGTCCCACGACCACGACCCGATCACCGGCCTTCAACCCGGATGTCACCACCCAGTCCGTCCCCTGTGTCGCCCCTGTCGTGATGGGACGCTGCGCCACCTTGTCGTCCGCATCCAGCACCACGACCTGCGGATCCCCGTGACTGTTGCGGGTCACAGCCTGCTGGGGGACCAGAATGGCCGCCGGGTCCGTGCCCTCATCGAGCGTGGCATGCACATACATGCCCGGCAGCAACAGTCGATCAGAATTGGGGAAGAGGGCGCGCACGACGACCGTGGAGGTGTCCTGATCCACGTTCACTTCGCTGAATTGCATCTTGCCGGGAGATTCGTAGGTCGAGCCGTCCTCCATCTGGAGCGTCACCGGCACGGAATGATCGGGATTCGTGTGAATACGCCCCGAGGCCACCTCACGGCGGATGCGCAGCAGCGAAATCGCCGGCAGGTTCACGTCCACGTAAATCGGGTCCAGCTTTGTGACGACCGCCAGATTGGACGTCTGCCCCACCGTTGCCAGCGCGCCAACCGTCAGAAGAGAGCGACCGATACGCCCGTCGATGGGAGAATTAACGCGCGTGTAGCGCAGATTGACGGCGGCGGCCTCTACCTGCCCTTTCGCGACGAGAATCTGGGCGTCCGCCGCCCGGGAAGACGCCAGCGCGTCATCATATTCCTGCTTGCTGACGGCATGCGCCTTCATGAGCGGCCCATAACGTTCCAGCTTGGCCCGCGCCGTCACGGCATTGGCTTTCGCCTGCGCAAGCTGTCCGGTCGCACTGTCATAGACAGCCTGATAAGCACTTGGATCGATCTGGTAGAGCTGCTGCCCCGCCTTCACATCCGAGCCTTCGACGAAATAGCGCTTGAGGATCACGCCGTTGACCTGCGGGCGCACCATGGCGATCTCGAAGGCCGAGATACGACCAGGCAACTGGGTGTGAACCTGCACCGATTGCGGTTGCAGGGTCAGCACCTCCACCTTCTGTGGAGGCACAGCGACCGGCGCAGGCGCTTTACGCCCGCAGGCTCCCAGCAAAAACAGGCTCGCGATCGAAACACATGTGGCCGAAGCGCGAAGACAGACAGGTCTTTTCACGAGCACATCCCGGGCAACCAAAGGAGAGAAAAGCCGAACCCGCGTCGGATTCTCTGACACGTCTGAGAACCTCGCCACGAATCCGGCTGCATGATGAAATTAAAACTACATAGTTTCCAAAACTACGGTCAAGATGGCAGCGTCGCATTGTCTCATCTGGACAAGGCCATTCCGATGGCGCACACGAAAGACGACATGAACGCGCGTATCCCTCATGAAACCGACTGCTGCGCCGCCGCACGCGGGCCGGGGCGTCCGCCCGAGATGGCGGAATGCGAACGTCGCGAGAAGATTCTCGGCGCGGCTGACAAAGTGTTGCAGACATATGGTTACCAAGCCGCTTCCATGGACAAGGTGGCTCAATGTTCGGGTATGTCCAAGCGTACGCTCTATCAGCTTTTCCCTTCCAAGCAGGAACTCTTTCACGCTCTTATCGGAGCCCGCCTGTTCTGCTTTTCTCCCTGTGTGCGTGTCGATGCGGCCACACCCGAGGACGAATTGATCGGGCTTTTACAGGACATCGCCGCCCGACTGATCCGCCCCGAAGCCATTGAACTGATCCGCGCCATCATTGCCAGCGCCTCCGAGTCCGAAGATATCCGTCACATCATGCTGTCGCTCAAGGGCGGCGGGGAGACGAATGTCTTCAAATGCTGGTTGCGTGACTACTGCTTCGCGCAGGGACACCCTGAAACCGACATCGAACAGCGTGCGCGCCAGTTGTTCGGCATGACCGTGGGCGAACTCATGCTCGACGCACTGGTCATCAAAAACATCGATGAAGACGACTCACGCGCCTATATCACCTCCGGTGCCCAACTCTTCCTGAACGCACTCCACGCCGAATGGAACACTCGGCCATCTGTGTGACAGGGGTTTCGCATTCTACCCTCTGACGGCAAGAAGCATATCCCTTTAACAGGCAGGTAGTCGCCGTGCGCCGATCCACCCGTATCGCTCTCATTACTCTCGGCCTCGGCCTTGCCGCCGCGACAACGGCCACGCTCACCCTGCGGCAGGTGGACCTGAGGGCGTTTGCGACACGCAAACTTGCTGCAACGACAGGGCGTCCGGTGCATATCGGCGCGCTCCACGTCGCCCCCGGGCAATGGCTGACGGTGGATATGGACGACGTCTCCATCGGCAACATCCCCCACGGCAGCCGCCCCGAGATGATCACGCTCGGTCATCTGCACGCACAGATCCGCCTGACCTCGTTGCTGCATGGCCCGATCGAAACACGCGACCTCGTCATCACGCGCTTCTCGGGCCTGTTCGAGCGCACGCCTGACCGCACGCCCAACTGGCGTTTCGGCCCGCCCTCATCTCACCCTGACACGGCTTCCAAATCCTCGGGCATGAGCGGATTTCCCGGCCTGCGTCAGGCCACCATTCATGAGAGCGAGGTCATCTACCGTTCTGCGAAAGGACACTCCTATCGCATCGGACTGGACAACGTGACGCTCGCATCACCCAACGATCACGCGCCGCTGCAAATGAACGTATCCGGTTCTTACAACGCCACCCCCATCGTCCTGACCGCGCAACTCGGGCCTATAACGACGCTGCGACAAAGCAATCGCCCCGCCACACTCGACCTGCACGCAACATCAGGCGATCTGACGCTCGATCTCAACGGCATGGCCACGGATTTGCTCAATTTCGATGGAGTGGACGGCGCACTCAGACTGAACACACCCACCTCGGCGCCTCTGATGGCGTTTGCGGGAGAAAAGCCTGATACCTTTCCACTCGCCCTCGCTCTGGACGGCCACTTCAACCACACGGGCGATGACTGGAAGCTGAGCCATACGCACGGTCATCTGGGTGACAGTCCGATCACGGATGCCGATGTGACCTTCTCGGAAGGCAGCAAAGATGCGCCCGACCGCATCAGCGGTACGATGGATTTTTCCCGGCTCGATCTCAACGCTCTCATTTCGCCCACGAAGCCGACGCAACCGTCTCGTTCGGACACGGACATTCCTCTTCTTGCGCCCGCCAAACCCGATCCTCTGCTGAATGTGCGGCTCTCCGCCAAGAATGTGCGCTACAATGCCCTCACCTTCACCGATGCGGCCATCGCACTCGTGCAAAAACCCGGACTGGTGGACGTTCCCTCCCTCACCTTCGGCTGGCTGGGTGGTCACATCGCGGCTTCGGGCACCATCCGCACGGCCGCGCGCGGATCGGACATTCAAGCCAATGTGGATGTCACCCGTGCGGACATCGACCGTTTCCGCCAGCAGGCCGGTTTTGCGCCCATCCCCGTCAAAGGGAGCCTCTCCCTGCGCGCCGCGGTCACCGCGCAAGGCGTGCGCACGCTCAATCAGGCCGCCCGAATCGCGGATCTTCAGGCGGTTGCCGGAATGAACGAAGGCGCCATCGCGCAGGAAGTCATCGGCGTCGCCTCCACCGATATTGGCCTGCTGTTTCGCCGCAAGGGCGGCACGACACCCGTTACCTGTCTGCTCGGCGCCCTCACCCTGCATCAAGGCAACGGCACGGTGATGCCCCTGCGTATCCGCACGGGTATCGGCTCCATTGTGGGCGCGGCCCGCTTTGACCTTGTTGCCCGTCGCTTCGATCTTGCGTTTCAGAGTCGGGCAGCAGCGGCACTCGCACTCGATATTCCCATCCGGGTCAGCGGTCCGTTCGACCGTCCCGCCATTGGGTTGGCGGGCTGGTCAGACGGCGGACGGGCGCTGCTCAAATCGGCCAACACGATCACAACGCTGCCTCCCGCACTCGCCAGTTTCCCCACAGGGCGTGTCTGTCTGCGCCCCGTGCCCTGAGCACGCACCCGCCCCGACCGTCGCGCAGTTGACGCCGCCCCCGCTCTTCCGCGATAACGCCCTTTCCGCCGCCCGAAAGGGACGGACCTCGTGATTTGTATGGCCGGCTTGCGGCGAGGTTAAAAGAAACGCGCTAAAGAGGCTCTGGCACGGATCGGCACATCCGCCAGGTTTCCACGGTCGATTACCCTCGCACGGGGGCGCGCTTCGATCCGTCACATCCGGGTCGCGTGCTTCCTGCGGGCAGAACGGAACCGAGATCATCCATGACTGACACGACCGTCCCGTCCAATACGTCCGACATCTCCCGTTCATGGCGTTCCGCCACCCGCCTGATCCATGGCGGGGTCGAGCGCACGCCTTACGGCGAGACGAGTGAGGCCATTTTCCTCACCTCCGGCTTTGCCTATGACAGCGCCGAGCAGGCTGCCGCCACCTTCACCGGCGAAGCCACGCATTACCAATATTCCCGCTTCGGCAACCCCACGGTGGACGCCCTTCAGCGTCGTCTGGCCGAAATCGAGGGCGCGGAAGCCTGCGTTGCCACGGCCACGGGCATGGGAGCCGTCTCATCCGCCCTGCTCGCGCAGGTAAAAGCGGGAGACCGTGTCGTCGCGTCCCGCGCGCTGTTCGGCTCATGCCACTGGATCATCGCCAACCTGCTCCCCCGCTACGGTGTGGAGACAGTGTTCGTAGACGGTGGCGATCTGAACGCATGGGCTGAAGCCCTGAGCAAGCCCACAGCCGCAGTGCTGCTGGAAAGCCCGTCCAACCCCATGCTCGATGTGCTCGACCTGCGCGCCATCAGCGATCTTGCACATAAGGCCGGCGCCATCGTCGTGGTGGACAACGCCTTTGCGTCTCCCGTCTATCAGAAGCCCCTCGAACTGGGTGCGGATGTGGTGGTGTATTCCTGCACCAAGCACATCGACGGTCAGGGCCGCGTGCTTGGCGGGGCCATCCTTGGCCGCAAGGAATGGATTGACGAGACCGTGCTGCCGTTCACACGCAACACCGGCAACGCGCTCTCCCCCTTCAATGCGTGGGTGATGCTCAAAGGGCTGGAAACGCTGAACCTGCGCGTGGACGCCATGACCCGCAACGCCGCCATCGTGGCCGACTGGCTGGCGCAGGCTCCCGGTATCGTCAGCGTCCGCTATCCGGGCCGGGCAGATCATCCCCAGCATGAACTGGCCAAAAAGCAGATGAGCGGCTTCGGCTCGCTGGTTGCGTTTGAGGTCGCGGGCGGCCAGGCGGGCGCGTTCGCGTTTCTTGATGCGCTGCGCGTGATCCTGATCTCCAACAATCTTGGCGACGCGCGTTCACTCGCCACACATCCTGCCACCACCACTCATATGAAGATCGGCCCTGAGGAACGCGCCCGTCTGGGCATTTCCGATGGTGCGATCCGGCTGTCCGTGGGACTGGAAGATTCCGCCGATCTGGTGGACGATCTGGCGCGTGGCGCGGCCGCTCTCACGGCGCGCAGTTTCGCGCCAGCACACTGACACATCCGTTTACGGAAAAGGAAACGATCCGACATGTCCTCACGGCCACCAATGCCGCCGAAACTCTTCACCGATCCTGAAGAGGCGCTGAACGAAGCGATCGCGGCACTGCCGGCCTATGAGGACACCACGGAGAACATCCATGTCGTCGTCCGGCCGTTCTGGCTGGATGACCAGTCCCAGCCGGACGAACAGTCCTATTGCTGGGGCTACCGCATCCGCATCGAGAATCTGGGCGACCATCCCGTTCAGCTTCTTGAGCGCATGTGGGAAATCATCGACGCCCAAGGGCAGATCGAACGCATCCGCGGTGAAGGTGTGGTGGGCGAGCAGCCCCTGATCGAACCGGGGAACGCCTTCGAATACACCTCCGGCGCCTCCCTCGACACACCCAGCGGCATCATGCGCGGCAGCTACCGCATGGAGGACGCGACGACGGGACGCCATTTCGACATCCGCATTCCGCCGTTCAGCCTCGACTGCCCTTATCACGCCGGTCTCGTGCACTGAGCGCGCCCCGGATTCCAGTTCCGATCAGCCAGAGAGCTTTCATGACCACATCCGTCCCGCCGTCCCGCCCCTCCCGTGAGGAGGCCGAGGAAGCCGTTCGCGTTCTCCTCAGTTGGGCCGGTGAGGATCCCCAACGCGAGGGCCTTCTGGACACGCCCTCTCGTGTGGTGCGTTCCTATGATGAGTTCTTCGAGGGTTATCAGATCAACCCCGAAGAGCTACTCGCGCGCACCTTCTCGGAAGTGGAGGATTACGACGAGATCGTTCTCCTGCGCGATATCCGCATCGAGAGCCACTGCGAACACCACATGGTGCCCATCATCGGACGCGCGCATGTGGCCTATCTGCCGCGCCGCCGCGTGGTGGGCATCTCCAAACTGGCCCGCGTGGTGGACGCCTACTCCCGGCGCTTTCAGATTCAGGAGCGCCTGACGGCCCAGATCGCCAACACGATCAATTCCGTGCTGGAGCCTTACGGCACCGCCGTCATCATCGAGGCCGGACACCAGTGCATGACCACACGCGGCGTGCATCGCCCCGGTGTGTCGATGGTGACAAGCCGGATGCTTGGCGTTTTTCGCGAGAACTCGGACACACGACGCGAACTTCTCTCAATGCTCAACCGTCCCGCACTGGGCGATCAGTTCACCTGAACGCCACGCTCACCGCTTCTTAAACCGGTCGTGCCACCCTCAGAACATGACACGCACGACCGCCGATTCCTCCGTCTCAGAACATCCGCCTGAAACCGGGGAAGCGCTTCAGCTTGCCGGGCGATTTCCCGAAGCCGAGGCGGAGTATCAAGCACGTCTCTCAGCCAATCCCGACGATGCGCGGACACTCAGTAATTACGGTGGCCTCCTCTGCTCTCTCGGCGCCTTCGAACCGGCCCTGCAAAAGCTGATCCGTGCCGTGACGCTGGATCCGAAGCTGGCGGATGCGTGGTCCAATCTCGGCAACGCGCTTCAGTCACTCCAACGCCATGACGAGGCGATCACCGCCTATTCCAACTGTCTGCGCCTTAATCCGGGACAGGCGTTGGCCCTGAGCAACCTCGGTGTCGCGCTGGATTGTCGTGGGCAACATGAGTTGGCCCTGAAGTTTCACAACGCTGCCGTCAGTCTCGCGCCCGAGAACGCCGAAAGCCACACGAACCATGCTATCTCGCTGCTTGCCAGCGGAAATTACAAAGACGGGTTCGAAGAATACGAATGGCGCTGGAAAACCCGGACCACAAAGTGGCACGGGATCGAGGGGCCGTTGTGGAATGGGGAAGCTTTTCCCGACAAGACGCTTCTCATTCACACCGAGGGCGGCTTTGGAGACATGCTCCAGTTTGCCCGGTTCCTTCCTCTGGTGGCCGAACGCGGTGGCCATGTGATCGTGCGCATGCGCCCGGAACTGCATACCCTGCTGTCACATTCCTTTCCCGCTCTCACATTCGTGACGGAAAATGACCCAATTCCTCCGCACGATCTGCAATGCCCGATCCTGTCTCTCCCTCGCGCTCTGGGAATCACATTGGACACATTGCCTTCGCCGCAGGGTTTTCTTCATCCCGATCCAGAGAAGGTGCGTTTCTGGGCAGAGCGGCTGACACAGGACACGCCCGGTCAACGCCCCCTGCGCATCGGTCTCGTGTGGGCCGGCGCGCCGCACAGGGAAATTCGTGAAGCAGAAATCGCAGACCGCAGGCGCTCCACCACACTCGCCACGCTCGCGCCTCTGGTCCGAAGCGCCCCGGAAGCCGTGTTTTACAGCCTGCAGATCGGTGAGCAGGCATTTCAGGCCAAAACACCACCCATCGGCATGCGGCTTATCGACCACACAGCCGATCTGCATGATTTTGAAGACACGGCGGCCCTGATCGCGAACCTCGATCTCGTGATCGCCGTGGACACCTCCACTGCCCATGTGGCGGCGGGACTCGGTAAACCCGTCTGGCTCCTGTCGCGCTACGACCAGTGCTGGCGCTGGCTCTCCGGACGAACCGACTCACCTTGGTACGACACGGTAAAAATCTATCAGCAGGATCGACCGCTGGACTGGTCGGGACCGTTGGCACGTATGACGCATGATTTGCAGCTATTCGCGCAAAACCACACACCCCCAAGCTGACTAAGTCAGATATCCAGCGTGTCCACAGACTGAGACTGGGCGCGCTCCTGAATGAACGCGAACCGCAGTTCGGGTTTACGCCCCATCAGACTCTCCACGCGCTCGCGCGTTTCCATCCGGTCTTCAGGCCGCGCCACGACACGCAAAAGCGTGCGTCGTGACGGGTCCATGGTCGTTTCCTTCAGATCCTTGGGCGGCATTTCACCCAGCCCCTTGAAGCGCGAAACCTCAACCTTGGCGTTGGCCTTGAATCCTGAGCGTATCTTTCGCTCACGATCGGCATCATCCATCGCATAGATCGTCTTCGCTCCCTGCGTGAGACGATAGAGCGGTGGTTGCGCGAGGTAGAGCCGTCCGGCCCGGATCAACTCAGGCAGTTCACGATAGAAAAAGGTCATGAGCAACGACGCGATATGGGCACCGTCCACATCGGCGTCCGTCATGATGATGACGCGACCGTAGCGCAGCTTGGTGAGTTCGAAGCGATCTCCCACTCCGCACCCCAGAGCCTCGACCAGATCGCTCAGTTCCTGATTGCCCCGCAGCTTTTCTGCCGACGCGCTGGCCACGTTCAGAATCTTGCCCCGCAGCGGCAGCACCGCCTGTGTCTCGCGGTTGCGTGCCTGCTTGGCAGAGCCGCCAGCGGAATCGCCCTCCACCAGAAATATCTCGGTTTCCTCTGCCCTCTCGCGCGTGCAATCCGTCAGCTTGCCCGGCAAACGCAGGCGCCGGGTCGCGCTCTTGCGCGGTGTCTCTTTCTGCTCACGACGACGCAGACGGTCTTCTGCTCGCTCGACCACGAAGGCCAGTAGAGAATCAGCCTGCGTCGGGTTGGCCGAGAGCCAGTGATCGAAACGATCCCGCAACGCGGTCTCGACCAGTTTTGACGCTCCCGCGCTGGTCAGCTTTTCCTTGGTCTGCCCCTGAAACTGCGGGTCACGAATGAATACGGAAAGCTGTGCTGCGACAACGCCAAGAATGTCCTCTGCCGTGACGATGCTCGCCCGCTTGTTGGAGCGCTGCTCACCCCACACACGGAAACCCTTTACGAGAGCCGTGCGGCACCCTGCCTCGTGCGTTCCTCCCTGCGGCGTGGGAATGGTGTTGCAGAATGAGAGGAAACTGGACGTCCCGGATTCGAGGAAGGCAATAGCCCATTCCACCCGACCGCCGTCATCCGGCAACGCCGCCTCACCGGCCCATAGCGGTGCCAGAAGCGGCGCATTGGGACCAAGCTCGTCCGAGAGACTGTCCGCCAGACCGCCCGGAAAATGAAGGACAGCCTCGACGGGCGTCGTGTCTCCCGCCTTGATCAGCGCAGGATCGCAGGCCCAACGGATCGTCACCCCACGAAACAGGAACGCCTTGGAGCGACACAGACGGTACAGGCGAGCCGGTTGAAAAGCGTGGGAACCGAAGATCTCGGGGTCCGGCCGAAAACGAATCTGGGTGCCTCGCCGATTGGGTGCGGCTCCTACCTTTTCCAACGGTGTCTGCGGGATTCCGCGTGCATAGGTCTGACGCCACAAGACCCGGTCTCGCGCCACCTCCACCTCAAAGCCGGAGGTCAATGCGTTGACCACGGATGACCCCACGCCATGCAGACCACCCGATGTGGCGTAGGACTTTCCGGAGAACTTGCCGCCCGCATGAAGCGTCGTGAGAATGACCTCTAGCGCCGAACGATCGGGAAAACGCGGGTGCGCATCGACGGGAATCCCGCGTCCATTATCACGAATGGTCAGCCAGTTATCGCGCTCAAGCGTGACGTCGATGGTCGTCGCATGGCCTGCGACGGCCTCATCCATCGAATTGTCCAGAACTTCGGCGACAAGATGATGTAGGGACGTTTCATCGGTGCCACCGATATACATGCCCGGACGGCGCCGTACAGGCTCCAGCCCTTCCAGCACCTCAATGGCGCTGGCATCATAATTCCCACCGGGCGAAGCCAGCGGCTGGGAAGGAGAAGCGGACGGCTCGGTCTTCTTGGGCGAGAAAGAACCGGCACTCGAGAAGAGATCGCTCATGCCGGGTCTGTCCCTCTTCACGTCTGATTCGTCAAGAACGCCCGCACACAGATCGTGACCGGAGCGACGAAATCCCGATCAGATCTTGCGCACCGCGCGGCGGGTTGTGCGACGTGTCCGCGTGCTTTTCTCGACGGCGGGAGCCGCACAGGTCTCATAAACCGCTGGCTGCATGATGTCCTTGGCCTGCGCGTAGTTGGACAGATCGTGCGCATTATCGAGCGCCGCGACTTCATCGAACATGCCCAGACGCTGCTCACAGAAGATCGTGCCCGACTGCAATCCCCGCTCGGACTGAACATTGGCCAGTTGGGTGATGTAATCGTCATGCTCACGCTGGGCGCTTTTTCCATACGTCTTGCGGAAATAGCTGTTCAGTTCGGACTCTCCCGCCAGAAGCGCACTGCGGAACTTGCCCACGAAAGCGTTGTAACGGTCCTGCACCTTGCATGAGAGCGCCGTCACCATCAGTTCGCTCTTGAGTCCCTGCACATCGAAGGCTTCGCGCGCCGGGGAGCGGCCGCAACTGGCGGCCGAGGCTACGGAACCGAACGAAAGGCCAAGAAAAACCGTTCCGGCAACGGCAAGACGAAGAAAGGCAGAGGCCATGATCGAAGTCTCTCCAGAGAATGAGCGCGGCCGAGATATGCACACGTGGCGCGCCGGTGGCGAGTGTCTTTGTGAAAGTGTGATATCAGGTAATTCTGTCAGATGGCTGTTTTATCGGAGAAATGGCCACACACAAGGGGCCAGCATGCCAGTCATGCAGCCCGAAAGCCGTTTTCGTGCCTGCTTTCCGCGTGCTCACGGAAATACGCGCCTCTTGCATGTGTGGACGGTGGCTTTCAACCACTGCGCGGATGCTCTAGAGCGTGTCGCGATAGCGTTGGATGGCGGAGTCGCCGCCAGACAGCGTGCAGGAAACGATATTCGGCAACCAAGGCGGAGTCTCCGACGTGCGATTGCGAATTCTGGCCATGCCCGTCATGGCCGCCGGCTTTCTGGCCGGATGTACTCATGGTCCCGCTCCGGTCGGTGTTCACGGCACGCCCGATCCTTACCGCAACGTCCGCAATTCGGCCGTTTGTCAGACCACGCCTCCGGTCGCGGGACCGAATGGTGCGCTGGTCAGCACCATGACCGTCCGCAGTGACGATGGACGCTGCGTGCTCTCGGTCACACCGCCCGATGGAGGAGCTTACGCTTCCTTCGGCGTGTCGCCCGAGCCGGAACATGGCAAGGCTTTTCTGTACACCCTCGATGGACACACACAGATCGCCTATACGCCGACACTCGGCTATGCGGGCAACGACACCTTCACGACCATCCTGATCCGTGGCCCCGGTCAGAAGCGTGATACCCTCGTCGTGAACGCTACGGTGGACGCCACAGGTGTCGCCGTTCCCAAGCCGGCCGTCACAGCGCCGGAGACCAAGAAGGTCGAAACCAAGGCGAAGACCACCACCCGTCGCCGGGTCACGAGCGCCGCTCGCCGTCGCCGCTAAAGCGCAGCGACGGGACATTTTATGGTCACGACAAACGGGAGGGCCTAAGGCCCTCCCGTTTTGTATTCTTAGATCGAAAACATAATCGGTTCGGCCATCGGGCGGCGCAGCCCTGCGGCTTCCGCCTTGCGCACCAGATCATCCAGCGTCAGATCTTTGAAGCGCTCCACGATCTTCTGATCTTCCTCACGCCAGAAAGGATCCAGAACCTTGGTGAACAGATCACCGGTCGATCCTTCCTCCCCCTCACTGTCGGGAGCAATGATCGTGGAAACGATATCCGCAAGACTGATGTCCCGACGGGGCCTGCCCAGCCGATAGCCGCCACGTGGTCCGCGCACACTTTCCAGCAAGGTGGACCGCGAAAGAGTTTGAAGCAGCGGCTCGATCCCACGACGCGCAAGCCCGGCCCGGGTGGCGATATCTGCCGCATTCACGGTCCCGCTTCGACCGGCATGAAATGCCACATCCAGCATGATCAATATCCCGGTCATCGCGCGATCACGTCGCAGCAGCATGCCGCCTCTCCCCCTCGGTCTTTTTCACGATGATACCCGACAAAATGATGTCTTGCGACATATGCCAGCCAAGAAAGTGAAAAATCCCCTCCCAGACATTATCCACGTCAATCCGCCGTGCTATCGTCCCTGTCTTTGAGGGGGAAATCCCCATTTTCCTTTTCCACCCAGAAACAGGAAGGCTCCCGCATGGCCGCACATGACCTTTCCCCCGACATGACGTTCTCTCTCGCCCCTCCACGCGGACGCGTATTCGACTCCATCGTCGATGTGGTGGGAGGAACACCCCTTGTCGCCCTTCCCCGCATGACGGCGGAAGATGGTCTTACGGCCCGCGTTCTGCTCAAGCTGGAGTTTTTCAATCCGCTCGGCTCGGTGAAGGATCGTATCGGTGCCGCCATGGTTCTGGCGGCTGAACGCGAAGGCATCATCACGCCGGGACGCAGCGTTCTGGTGGAGCCAACCTCCGGCAACACAGGTATCTCCCTCGCCTTTGTGGCGGCCTCCCGGGGATACCGCCTGATCGTGACGATGCCCGAAGGCGCTTCCATCGAACGGCGCAAAATGCTGCGCCTGATGGACGCACAGGTGGAACTCACTCCTTCGCGGCTCGGTATGGCTGGCGCCATTGCCCGGGCGCGCGAGATTCTGGACACCACGCCCGACGCATGGATGCCGGGCCAGTTCGACAATCCGGCCAATCCTCTGGTGCATGAGGAAACCACGGCCGAGGAAATCTGGCAGGACACGGCAGGCAGCGTGGACATCGTCGTCGCCGGGGTCGGGACTGGCGGCACGGCGTCGGGTGTGGCGCATGCGCTCAAACGCCGGAAGAAAGGAGTGGAAGTCTTTGGGGTCGAGCCGGTCGAAAGCGCCGTTCTCAACGGCGACGAGCCGGGACCGCACGGCATTCAGGGCATTGGGCCGGGGTTCTGCCCCGCCACGCTGGACGTGCAGGCGCTGGACGGCGTGATCGCCGTTTCGGAACGTGAAGCCATTGCCGCCGCGCGCCGCTGTGCCCGCATGGATGGCATCCCTATCGGCATTTCCTCGGGCGCTGCACTGCATGCCGCCACGCAGTTAGCGAAACGCCCCGAAAATGCCGGCAAGACAATCGTGAGCATCGCTCCGTCATTTGCAGAGCGCTATCTCTCCACGCCGCTGTTCAACGGTCTGTAAGAAAAGAAAGGCCCGACCGGCATTACTGCGGTCGGGCCTCACACCTCATCAACGAAACCGTAACGCTTCTCAGCGCAGTATGATTTCCACACGCCGGTTCTGTGGCTCCCTCGTGTTGTCACCCGTCGGCACCAGAGGATGCGTCTGTCCGAAGCCCTGAACCTGAATCAGCGACCCCGCCACGCCGTCGCGCACCAATTCCGCCTTCACCACGTTCGCACGCCGCAGCGACAGTTCCATGTTGTAGCGCTCGCCCCGCTTGCCGGGATGAGCGGCGGAGGTGTCGGTGTAGCCTGACACCTCGATCCGCGTGAGCGCCGTATGGGACGTGGCCTGCGCGGCTACGGCCACGATCGCACGCGCACGATCGGTCAGATCACTATGATCCCAGTCAAAGAAAACGAGATAGGTGCGGGCGCTGGCAGGCACCGGCACCAGCGGCTCCGTTTGAGGCGGTGGCGGGGGAGGAGCCGGATTGAACTCGTAACGCAGGCCCAGCATCAGCGAATGGTTGAAGTCGGTCTTGGTGTCGTGATGTCCACCCGCCAGACCTTCTTCCTTGGGCAGATTGGTGCTTCCTCCGACATTGCCATACGCAACGGCATTGTAGGATTGCGGCGCAAGCATGGTCCAGAAACGATATTCCGCCGTGGCGGACAGCCCCACAACCCACGGCACCGGGAACGACAGTCCGAACATGCCCTGATAGGTGAAGCCGCCAAAGGTGCCGCGCATGCTCTCCTGAATGTTCCGTCCCGGTGACATGGAGCGGAAACTCGCGTCCATATGACTCCACCCATAGCCAATGCCAGCACCGAAATAGGGAAACAGCCAAGGCTTACCGATATCGAGATCGAACAGCGCATTGGCCATGAAACCATAGGTCTGACGTCGCCCGTCGCCCTTGGTTTTCATCGTGGCCGTGCCCAGATCGCGATAATCCGAATTGCGGTAATTGCCTTCCATCTCGACACGAAAACCGTTGCCGAGACCATACCCCACAGAACCCAGTCCGACCGCGCCGGTTTTCCAGCGGTCACGACCATAGGGCAGAGAACGACTCATACGAACCTGCTGGTCCTGATTGAACGTCGCACCGCCTTCGCCTGCGATGTACCATCCCTGCACAGGCTGTGCATGGGCCGCGGAAGCAAGAAGACCGAGGACGAGCGGCGCCGACAGGACATATCCTGCAAGAAACCCTTTACGCAGCTTCATCACCTTCTCCTCATGTCCGCTTCGCCGATCCGTTTCCCGCGGATCGTAAGCGACGCGACCGGCACCCATACCCATTCGTCCCGCCCTGTTTTGCTGAAACCCGTTGTTCGTGCAACTCGCAAAGAGATGTATCCGCCCTGCACTCACACCTGCACGCCGCTCCGTTACGTGACAATCAGCCCTTGAAAGGTCAGACAGTTCCGCTCCGCCAAAGCAAAGCCACGCAAGGTGTAACCTTTCCGCAACATGTATTGTCAATCCTGTAGCACCTGCGCCTCAAAAGGCGGTTCAAGATCATCCGTCTCGAACTCCAGCACCCACAAGTCCGGATCGCGCCGCACTTGTCGGTCCACATAGGCTGCGGCTTCTTCTTCAGAAACAGGGGCGATTCCCGTGCCTCTTATCCATGCGCGGCGCCCCTCTCCCGTGATCGTGCGCGTCAACACCACGGCTTGTCGCGCACGGTCCACAAGGATCGCAAGCACCCCGCCCGCGTCCTCGTCTCCCTTGCGCAGACGCACGGCTCCCCGCCCGCTCATGTTCGCCTGACGTAACACAGCGGACACCCACAGCGCTGTCTTCAGACGTGGCTCGTCATGCTCTCTCATTCTGCGGCAGCTTCTTCCAATCCGGTGTCTTCGGGCATCATGGCCAGCGCCGCAGAATAGGCCGTGTGATTTTCGATAAGGGAACGCGCCAGTTCGAGATCGAGATCGCTGCCAAGGGCCGCAGGACACGCCTTGCGGATGTCCAGAATACGCGACACCCCCACCGGATAGCGCACATTGCGGGACGCGAGAACAGCGGAAGAATCGGCTGTCTTGCCTGCTTCCAGCGCCTTGAGCTGCCGCTCTGAGTCCAGCGCCCCCCGACTCGTACACAATTGCGGCATCACGCCCAATCCCTGCAAAGGCCACCCCAAAGGCGCGATCACCCGGCTCCACGTCACGAACAGTTCTCCGCGATCGGGCAACTGCGCCACAGTCTGCACCAGCCCCTTGCCCAGAGTGGAACTCCCCACCACCACCGCACGCCGGTGATCGGCCAGAGCTGCCGCCAGAATCTCGGCGGCACTTGCGGTCCGCCCGTCCACCAGCACCACGACAGGCAGATGATTGAGCATGTCACCGCCTTGTACAGCCCAGACATGATTGGCTTGCGGATCTCGCCCCTTCGTGATGGCAGCCACGCCATTGTCGAGAAGAAGAGCCGCAGCCGTAACCGCCTGTTGCAGCACCCCCCCCCGATTGCCGCGCAGATCCAGCACCACGCCACGCAAATGCCGATCCTGCGTCGCCTGATCGAGATATTGGCTCATTTCCTCCGCCGTTTCGGACGAAAAGGACGTCAGGCGAAGGATGACCATGGCGCCGGAACTGAACGCGAAAACCGTCTCGGGCGGCACGCGGGCACGTTGAAACGTCAATGTCCGCATTCTGTGAGACACAGGAGAGAAGAAGCGCACGGACACGCGGCTGCCTTCTTCTCCCTCCAGCATGTCACGCACTTCCGTCGCACTGCGCCCTGTCACACTGCGTCCGTTCACCGCCAGGATATGGTCCCCCACATCCACGCCTGCGGGCCATGCCGGTCCGTTGGTGTTGACGGCACTAACCACGAACGCACGCCCGCTTCGGGTCCGTCCCCTCGAATGAGACGGTGTTTCTACGGTGCTCTCGGTCACCGCCAGTCCGAGGCCAGCCTGGGCGCCGCTGCGCCGCGTTCGATCCGTTTCGGCTGGTGCTGGCGCTACATACCGGGAATAGGGGTCAAGATGATTGAAGATTTCATCGAAGACACTCTGCGTAAGCCCTGTTTGTCCGGCCGTCCTGAGAGTGTCCGAATGTTGCCATGCCGCAGCAAGCAAATCGGTCACGACATCCGCCCATGCCCCAACATCCGTCTCCAGCGGCACAGGGCGACGGATGAGGACATCCTGCCCCTGCATAAGCACAAGACCATCCGGTCCTTCCGCCACATGCAGCGATGGGTCCAGCGCACCGATCCCCCCCAGTCCCCAAAGCGAAAACTGCCGGGCTGTGTGGGATTGAAGCGTACGGGGGGAGAGAAACTCCATGGCCGTCATGAACACAGAGTGCAAAAGTGTCGTGTCCGGCCCCATACCTACCGCCGCATGCGGGTCAGTCGCGACAGATGCGGAGCCCTGCGTTGCGGGGGCAATGCTCTCCGTGGCGACCGGAACAGCAGCTTGCGCGCAGGCAGCCGTCACCAGCAACCAGACCACCAGAAGAAGAACCGATGAGGTCAATCGGGCATAACCACGCCGTAAGCGGATGCAGGCAGACATGAAACTCTGCCGCCGAAGGCGTTCCACCATCCTCAACGTGTGACGGGGGAGCGGACAATTCCTTGCAGACGGATCAAGCCGTCTCGGACGTCTCCGAAAAACGGGCGACGTCGTACTGTCAGCTTCTCGGGAGAAGACGCTATTGCGGCCGAACACGCCCACTCTCCCTCACCCGATTCCCCGTTGATCCACTTTCGGAAAACAGCAGACCGGTTGTTCTCTCATCCGTCAACGCGACCTGCTGCCGGACGGGGTCGCATTCGTAACATGGCCGCCACGTTCTGCAACCTCGCCACACCATGTCAGCAGTCGCGCGGATGCCACGGCTGCCACGCAAGCTGCCCGCCCCTCCGTTGCCGCCAGATGGACGGCAAGCGCTGCGCGATCCTCTTCGGGCTCTTCCACACCATCGAGCAGGCTGCGATGACACAGGAGATCGGCATACCGGCGGATGGGACTGGTGACATGCGTGTACACATCCAGCGCCAGTGCGTGATGGGGAGCCGGGCATGGAGATGCAAACGCAGGCAGGCGGCTGGGGTTCACTCCCATTCCTTTGGGGTGGACACGGAACAGCCCCGCATGAGACGCATCGCGCATAAGCCGAGCCGCCGCATGATTGGCCATCACCATGAACCGTTCGATCATCCGGTGACTGGTCAAAGGCACATCGCAGTAAGGGATGGGTTGCCCGTTATCCCAACGGAATTGCACAACCGCTTGCGTGTCCTCACAACGGGTTGCGCCGCGCCGCGCCTCTGCTGCGGCAAGAGCCCGATCGACCGTACGTAATGCCCCGATCATGGCAGACGGAATGCGTTCCGGAGGTTCCTCCTGTCCGTCGAGCACGGCCTGCATCCGCTCATAGGTCAGACGCGCGTGACTGCGCATGAATCCACGGCGCAGTTCAGCGCTTTCCAGCTCTCCATCTGCGGAAAGGCGTAGATCGAAGAGAACACAAGGCCGGTCTTCATTCGGACGCAGGGAACACAGATTTTCGGACAGTCGTGGCGGCAACATCGGCACCACCCGGTCCGGCAGATAAACCGAATGCCCGCGACGCCGTGCCTCGTGATCGAGAGCCGAACCTTTGGTGACATAATGCGCCACATCGGCAATGGCGACGACGAGGCGCAATCCCGTCTCCACCTCTCCGGCCCAGATCGCATCGTCAAAATCACGAGCGTGCACGCCATCGATGGTCAGCAGCGGCAGATCGCGCACATCCAGACGACCCTGTTTTCTGGCCGTCGCCTCGTCCATCGGCTGGCAGGCTGCGGCTTCCCGCAACACCTCATCGGGAAAAACTTCGGGAAGTCCGGCTTCAAGCTGGCATGCGAGCATAAGCGTTGCGGGCTGGTCCTGAGTGCCCAGAACGCGCCCATCGGGCGCGCGCTCCATTGCAGATGGATCGGTCAAATCCACCACTTCTGCGGCGCAACAACCATCCACCGTGCGCAGGACGCCGACGGTTTGACCCGCATCTGCCTCCAGAAGGCGCAGAACACGTCCTGCAAAGCGCCCCGGCCCCAAGGGAGTAAGGCGGGCCAGCACTCGGCTTGCCAGGCGTGGGCGCAAAAACTGCACAGCATCCACACGCAAAAAGACGACTGGCGGGATCGCACCTGCCAAGGGTGGACCTTTTGCAAACCACGCGATCAATCCACCGTAGCGGTCCTGCCCCGTCACCACCAACTCCGCCACGCGCGGAAGATCACGCATACCCCGCAACCGCCCGGCCAGTGCGGGATCGCAGAACACACCCTCCAGCGTCATCTCCCGCAGCAGCGCCTTCAATGCGCCCTTGGCGGAAGGCGCAAGTCCCAGACGGCGCAGGATTTCTGGAGGCGTGAGGGGTTCCTCAGCCTGACGCAAAAGACAAAGAAGCGCGTCCCGGTCCAGAGACATGCGCTTCCTGTCCAATCCCGTCATTCAACCTCGGGAGCGGCCTTCTTCTTCGCCGGAGACTTGCGGGTCGCGGGCTTCTTGGCAGTCGTGGATGCGGCAGCTTTCTTTGTAGGAGCCTTACGCGGTGCGGCTTTCTTCGCGGGCTTCTCCTCATCCCCTTCCGCCGCAGCCTTCTTGGAAGACGCTTTTTTCGTCGTCGTCTTTTTCTTGGCGGCAGCCTTACCCTTTGCCTTGAGCGGCTTGCCCTTCTCGGCCAGCAGCGCGAGCGCGCCGTCGAGTGTCACATCGTCCATGCTCTCGCCGCGCGGCAGGTTGGCCACCACCTGACCGTGCTGCACATACGGTCCGAACCGCCCTTTGCGCACCATCACCGGTTCGCCATCCTTGGGATGCGCCCCAAGCGTGCGGATGGAGGCCATCTTCTTGGCCAGAGCATCGACCGCGCGGTTCAGGCCCACGGTCAGAACGTCGTCGTCCTTGTCGAGGGAGCCATAGATTGCTCCCATCTTCACATACGGCCCGAAACGCCCGAGACCGGCCTCGATCGGCTCCTTGAACTCGGGGTGGATGCCCACGATGCGCGGCAGGCTGAGCAGCCCCACGGCCTGATCCAGCGTCAAACTCTCAGCGGTGAGACCACGCGGCAGCGAGGCTCGCTTCGGCTTGGCTTTCTTGTCCTCAGGGTTGGGTTCCCCCTGCTGGACATAAAGCCCCCACGGCCCACGCTTGAGCGTGATGTCTTCGCCCGTCACCGGATGCTGGCCCAACAGCTTCATGCCGTCCTTGAGGCCATCCGCGCCATCGCCCTCACCGCCTTCGACGGCCAGTTTGCGGGTGTACTGGCACTCTGGATAATTTGAGCAGCCAATGAAGGCGCCGAACCGGCCGAGCTTCAGCCCGAGCCGGCCCGTGCCGCAGGACGTACACCGACGCGGATCGGAGCCGTCATCGGTCGGCGGGAAGAAGTGCGAACCGAGATCCTGATCCAGCGCGTCGATCACCTCCGTGATCGTCAGATCCTTTGTCTGCGCGACAGCAGCCGAGAATGCCTGCCAGAACGCGCTCATCACCGCGCGCCAGTCGGCCCGGCCACCCGAGATGTCATCGAGCTGCTCTTCAAGGCCAGCCGTAAACTGCGTGTCCACATAACGCTCGAAGAACGAGACGAGGAACGCCGTCACCAGCCGTCCGCGATCCTCGGGAACGAAACGCCGGCTCTCGAGCCGCACGTAATTGCGATCCCGCAGCACACCGAGAATGGAGGCATAGGTGGAAGGACGACCGATGCCGATCTCTTCCATTTTCTTGACGAGTGAGGCTTCCGAATAACGCGGCGGCGGCTGGGTGAAATGCTGTTCCGTGTCCACCTTCTCACGCTTGAGCGGGTCGCGCTCGTTCATCGGCGGCAACATGCGGCTCTCATCGTCCGCCGCCTTGTCGGTTTCGTCACGCCCCTCGGAATAGAGCTTGAGAAAGCCGTCGAATGCGATGATCGACCCATTGGCCCGCAACACGGTGCACCCCGGCTGATCGGCGACATCGACCGCCACCTGATCCAACTCCGCCGACTGCATCTGGCTGGCCACTGCGCGCTTCCACACCAGTTCATAAAGCCGACGCTGATCGTCCGTCAGATGGCGCGCAACAGATGCGGGCGTGCGGCTGACATCCGTAGGCCGGATCGCTTCATGCGCTTCCTGCGCGTTCTTGGCTTTGGTGGTGTAGATTCGCGGCTGTGGCGGCACGTAATTCGTACCGAAATCCTTGCCGATGTGACGGCGGATATCGGTAATCGCCTCTCCCGCCATCGTGACGCCATCGGTTCGCATATAGGTGATGAGACCGACCGTCTCGCCTCCCAGATCGATACCTTCGTAAAGCTGCTGCGCCGTGCGCATCGTGTTCTGCGCGCCCATGCCCAGCTTGCGCGAGGCTTCCTGCTGCATGGTGGACGTCGTGAACGGCGGCGGAGGATTGCGCTTGACCTTCTTGCGCTCGACCGACTTGACCGCGAACGTGCCACCGAGCACGGCGTCGCGTGCGGCGTATGCCCGTTCCTCGTTGTTCAGGTCGAACTGGTCGAGCTTCTTGCCGTCCAGATGCGTCAGACGTGCGGTAAAAGGCGCGTTGCTTGGCGTCAGGAACGTTGCGATGACAGTCCAGTATTCACGCGGCTTGAAAACCTCAATCTCGGCTTCCCGCTCACAGATCAGGCGCAGCGCCACCGACTGCACGCGCCCCGCGCTCTTCGAGCCGGGCAGCTTGCGCCACAGCACCGGCGAGAGCGTGAACCCCACCAGATAGTCCAGCGCACGACGGGCGAGATACGCCTCGATCAGCGGCATATCGAGATCGCGCGGATGCGCCATTGCCTCGCGGATCGCGCCCTTGGTGATCTCATTGAAGGTCACACGCCGGACTTCGACGCCTTTGAGCGCTTTCTTCTCTTCCAGCATGGCGCGGACATGCCACGAGATCGCCTCGCCCTCACGATCCGGGTCAGTGGCGAGGTAGAGCGTGTGCGCGCCCTTGAGCGCCTTTATTATGGCCGCCACCTGCTTCTGTCCGCGCTCGTCGGACTGCCACTTCATGGCGAAGCCCTCGTCGGGCAGCACGGAACCATCCTTGGGGGGCAGGTCACGCACATGCCCGAAGGAGGCCAGCACGGTGTAGCCATCACCAAGGTACTTGTTGATCGTTTTTGCCTTGGCAGGCGACTCAACCACGACGACGTCAGTCATGTTCTCTCCGGGCCCGCGTCGATCCGAAGCGTACGATCACTCCATTTCGGCAGGCAGCAACTGGACAACGGCTCCTCCGGGCAGCATCTCCACCCGGCCGGCAAGCTCCAGCTCGGTCAACACCGCAAGAACCGCCGAGACCGAGAACTGGCAGCGCCGAACCAGATCGTCAACCGGCACGGGTGTGAAGGACAACAGCTCCTTCATTCGTGTCCGCACGATTTCCACGTCCGGCGCCGCCAAGCCGGGCGGTCCCCGCCATGCCGCCTGCTCCTCGGAAAAACCTTTTCCGAACAGATGCCCACCCATCGTTTCACGCCGAAGATAGGGCACGATATCGCTGAGGTCCTCCACCAGATGCGCGTGCTTGCGCAACAGGTCATTGCTGCCCCGGCATCTCGGATCGAGCGGCGATCCCGGCACAGCAAACACAGCCCGACTGTAGCGATCCGCCAGTTCCGCCGTGATGAGGCTGCCCGAACGCAGCGCGGCTTCAACCACCACCGTGCCAAGCGTCAGTCCCGCGATCAGCCGGTTGCGACGGGGGAAATGCCGCGCCTGCGGCTGGGTGCCCAAAGGCGCTTCCGTGACGATGGCACCCTTTTGGGCAATCAGTTCCTGCAGGGACGCGTGCTCAGGCGGATACACCACGTCCAGACCGCCCGCGATGGCCGCCACCGTACTGCCCCACTGAGGAAAATCACCATGCAGCGCCCCCTTGTGCGCGGCACCGTCAATTCCACGGGCCAGTCCCGAGACAACTGTAATTCCGGCATGAGACAATTCGGTCGCCAGACTTTCGGCCAGACGCATCCCGGCAGCCGAAGCGTTTCGCGCGCCCACCATGCCGATGCTGCGCTCGGCATTCAGGCACGCCACATCGCCAAGCACGGAAATAATGGGCGGCGAATCCGGCACTTCCGCCAGAAGCGCGGGGTAATCCGGGTCATGCAGCGTGAGTATCCGGCCACCGAGAGCCTGCGTTGCTTCGATCTCGCGCAGAATCTCGGCCTCGTCCGCTATTTTCAGCGGCCCTTTCCGACCACCACGCCGGGCCCGTTCCGGCACGGCATCCAGCGCGCGCTGCGGACAGCCATGCTCGGCCATCAGCCGCCGCCACGTCACCGGCCCGACATTCTCTGTGCGGGCCAGACGCAGCAGCGCTGGCAGATCAGGATTCACGCGAGACCTGTCTTGCGCGCGGCAATCATTTACCGGACTGCCCAATCCGTGGCTCGGTGCCCTTCAGAAGCCGCGCGATATTGGCGCCATGACGCAGAATGACGACCAACGCGATGAACAGGCCCGCCAGAGGTTTCTGGGACTGAGTGAAGGAGTGCCCATACAGAAAGAACAGCATCAGCGGCATGCACGCGAACGCCAGCAACGCCCCGGCGGACGAAATGCGCGTGATCTTCGCACCGACCAACCAGATCAGGCAGCAGGCCAGCCCCACCACGGGGGACATCGCCAGCACCACACCCAACCCCGTCGCCACACCTTTGCCGCCGCGAAACCCCAGCCACACCGGATAACAGTGGCCCACCACCGCAAAAATCGCCGCAACCGCCATGGCACGGTCACCCAGTTCCGGCGGCGTCATCACCCACGCCACCAGCACCGCGAATGCACCTTTGAATCCGTCTAGAAACAGCGTCAGCGCAGCGAGTTTCTTGTTGCCTGTGCGCAAAACATTGGTCGCGCCAATATTGCCAGACCCGATCTGACGAATATCGCCTTGGCCGGAAAGAGCTGTCAGCACCAACCCGAACGGCACGCTGCCAAGAAGATAGGACAGGAAAGCAACGCCGATCAGCAGCGTGACGGGCGATTCGATCAGATTCACGCCACGCCTCCGAACACGCGCCGCCCACGTTTCCACGTCCTGAGCACCTTGCCTTCCAGCGCGCGACCATCGAACGGGGTGTTCTGCGCATGGCCGGGCAGTTCGCCCGCCACCACACGCCACGCGCGATCGGGATTGAACAGGCAAAGATCCGCGGCTGCCCCCTGTGCCAGCGTCCCCACCCCTTTCACGCCCAGCAACGCGGCCGGGCGGCAGGTGAGATAGGCCAGAGCTTCAAGTAGTGACAGCGTGCCATCGTGATAGCGTGTGAGCGTAACGCCCAGCAGCGTAGCCAGCCCCGTGCCCCCCGCCGAAGCCTGCGCGAACGGCAGGCGCTTGTCGTCAGCATCACGCGGCGCATGATCGGACGCGATGGCGTCGATGGTGCCATCCGCCAGCGCCGCACAGATCGCCAAGCGGTCTTCCTCACGGCGTAGCGGCGGAGAGAACTTGGCGTAGGTGCGAAAATCTCCGATCGCGGTCTCGTTCAGGTCGAAATACTGCGGTGCCGTGTCGCAGGTGATACGCAGACCGCGCGCCTTGGCCTGTCGGATCAGTTCCACGCCCTCACCCGTCGAGACATGGCCGAAATGCAGCCGCCCACCCGTCATCTCGGCAATACGGACATCGCGCGCGATCATGATCGCTTCCGCCGCCGTCGGAATGGCAGGCAGGCCCAGACGCAGCGCAAGCTGCCCTTCTGTAGCACAACCGGACCCAGCCAGCGTCGGCTCTTCGGGATGCTGCACGACCATCGCGTCAAACGCGAAGGCATAGGTCAAAGCCTGTTTCATCAACCGGGCCGTGGCAATCGCCCGTGAGCCGTCCGTGAACGCCACGGCGCCCGCTTCCGCCAACAGGCCAATCTCCGCCAGTTCACCGCCCTGACAGCCCTTGGTCAGCGCGCCATAGGGCAGAATCGAGACATGCTCCGGCTCTTCACCGCGCCAGCGCAGCATCCGCACCATGGCGGGATCGTCGATGGCGGGGGAACCGGTGGGGAGAACGGCCACCGTCGTCACGCCACCGGCAAAGGCCGCACGGGAAGCGGACTTCACGGTCTCACGATATTCGTGCCCCGGTTCACCGATCTCAACACGCATGTCCACAAGGCCGGGGCACAGCACAGAGCCCTGTCCGTCCACAACGCGGACACCCTCTGGCACACCTTCGGCTTCGGGCAGATCATGCCCCGCGATAACGCCGTCACGCACCAGCAAACGACCCGGCTGGTCCAGCGTGGTCGCCGGATCGATCAGGCGCACGTTCTCGAAAAGAATGTCCGCGCTCATGATCGGCTGCTCCGTTTGCTGCGCGAAAGAAGGTCCAGCACCGCCATGCGGACGGCCACGCCCATCTCGACCTGCTCACGGATCACGCTCTGGTCGGAATCCGCAATCTGGCTATCGATCTCCACACCGCGATTCATCGGCCCCGGATGCATCACCAATGCGCCGGGTTTCGCCAGTTCAAGACGGCGGCGATCAAGGCCGTAGAAACGGAAATATTCACGTGCGCTGGGCACAAGACCGCCCGACATGCGCTCGCGTTGCAGACGCAGCATCATCACCACATCGACATCGTGCAGACCGTCCTCCATGCGATGATGCACCTCCACCCCAAGGCTTGCGAGGGAGCGCGGCACCAGCGTCGGCGGTCCGACCACGCGCACGCGGCAGGCCATGGAGGTCAGAAGATGAATATTGGAGCGGGCCACGCGCGAATGGGCCACGTCACCGCAGATCGCGACTGTCAGTCCCTCGATCCGCCCGAGATGACGACGGATGGTGAGCGCATCGAGCAGCGCCTGCGTGGGATGCTCGTGCGTACCGTCACCCGCATTGATGACGGACGCATCCACCTTCTGCGCCAACAACGCGGGCGCACCGGACTGGGCGTGGCGCACCACCAGAAGATCGGTCCGCATGGCGTTCAGTGTGGCGGCCGTGTCGAGCAGGGTCTCGCCCTTGTTCACGGAGGATTGGGCGACCGACATGTTCACCACGTCCGCGCCAAGCCGCTTGCCCGCAAGTTCAAAAGACGTGCGCGTGCGCGTGCTGTCTTCAAAGAACAGATTGATGATGGTCCGCCCACGCAGAAGGTCGCGCGGCGTCTTGCGCGAGCGGTTCATCAGGACATAGCTCTCCGCGAGATCGAGGATCGGCTCGATCCGGGAGGGGTGCATGCCCTGAATCCCGAGAAGATGGCGGTCCGAGGGACCGAAGAAACGGGAACCCCCGGACGGCCCTTCAGCCATTCTGAACGGCTCCTATCCGCGCCAGAACCTCATCACGTCCCAAAGCCGCCACGGTCGCATCGATACCGGGCGATGTCGTTGTACCGCACAGGACCGCGCGAAGAGGCTGCGCCACTTTACCGAGCTTCAGTTCATGCTTTTCCGCGAATACGCGCAGCGCCGCATCCACATGCTCGGCGTCGAACGGATCGACCACAGCAAGATCGCGCGCCAGTTCACCCAGCATGACGCGATTCTCAGGTGTGAGCTGTTTTTCAGCCTTGGCATCGAAGGACAGCGGCACCTGCCGCCCAAGGAACGCGGCGTTGTCAGCCAGTTCCACCAGCGTACGGGCACGCTCTTTCAGACCCGGCATCAGCGCACGGACGCGAGCGCGGGTGATCTCGCCCGTATCCACGCCTTCACGCCCGCTCAGGCGCTCCATCACATCGTTGGTCAGACGGTCATCGTCCGCCTCACGCAGATAGACGGCATTGACGTGCTCAAGCTTGGTGTAATCCATCCGCGAGGCCGAACGCCCGACGCCCGAGAGATCGAACAGACGGATCTGCTCATCACGCGAGAGAATCTCGGCATCGCCATGGCCCCAACCAAGACGCAGCAGATAGTTGCACAGCGCTTCCGGCAGGTAGCCCATTTCGCGGAACTCCACGACGGACTGCGCGCCATGGCGCTTGGAGAGCTTCGCGCCATCGGGACCATGAATGAGCGGCAGATGCGCGAAACGCGGAGCTTCCCAGCCCATGGCACGGTAGATCATGAGTTGACGGAAGGTGTTGGTCAGATGATCGTCGCCACGGATCACATGCGTGATCTCCATGTCGTGATCGTCCACCACCACGGCGTGCTGATAGGTCGGCGTGCCGTCGGAGCGCAGGATGATCATGTCATCCAACTCCGCGTTGGCTACACGGACTTCACCCTGCACCAGATCCTCAATCACCGCCTCACCCTCACGCGGGGCCTTGATGCGAATGGCATAAGGAGCGCCAGCGGGCGCTTCGGACGGGTCGCGATCACGCCACATGCCGTTATAGCGCGGCGGGCGGCCTTCAGCCTGCGCCGCCTCGCGCATCTCTTTCAGCTCTTCAGGAGTGCAGAAGCACTTGTAAGCCTTGCCCTCGGCCAGAAGCTGAAGGGCGACCTCACGATGGCGCTCTTCCCGCGCGGACTGGAAAACGGGCTCTCCGTCCCATGTGAGGCCCATCCATTTCAGGCCGTCAAAGATTACGTCCACCGCTTTTTGCGTGGAGCGTTCCTTGTCCGTGTCCTCGATGCGCAGGACAAATTGTCCGCCACAATGGCGCGCATAGAGAAAATTGAAGAGGGCGGCCCGGGCGTTGCCGATATGCAGCAAGCCGGTCGGAGAAGGGGCAAAGCGCGTACGAACGGTCATGGACGGCTCCATATCACGGAGCCCGAAGGGCTGCCATGGGGAAGAAGATGAGGCAGGATTTCGGTCCTGACACACGAAAACGTCCGCCCCCAAAGTTAAGGGCGGACGCTCAAGCACACTCGGACGCTATGAGAGTGGTTTACTCTGCCGCAACAGTCCGGGAACGACCGAAGGCGAACACCGAACAGGCGCACACTACGGCAATATTCACGGCCAACGCGATCAACCCCGTGGACACCAGCATGGAATGTTCACCCATACCCAGCGCATGCACCGGCTTGAGGCCATCCGCCCAGCACATGCTCAGCCCCACGATATTGCCAACCACCCATCCCGCCAGCATGGCCGCTGATGAGAAACGCACCTTGAGCAACCCAAGGATCAACGCCGGGAAGGTCTGGAGAATGATGACACCCCCAAGCAACTGAAGATCAATGGCGAATTTCGCGTTGAGAAACAGCACGCACAAAAGCGCACCCAGCTTCACACCGAAGGCCGCGATCTGAGATGTCCGCACCGATTCCAGCCGCTTGGGCAGAATGTTGTGCGTGAGCAGATTGGCCGCACCGATGGCCATGACCGCTGCGGGCACCAGCGCGCCGATGGCGATCGCCGCGAACGCGAAACCCGCGAACCAGTCTGGGAACAGCTTGAGAAAGAGATACGGCACGACCATCGAGCTGACTTTGGTGTCGATCCCCGCCACATGCGCCATCATGCCCAGCATGGCGATCAGACCCAGCACGATCGTGTAGATCGGCAGGAAGACCGCGTTCTGTTTCACCGTATCGGCGGACTTGGCGGCAAGAATGCCCGTCAACGTGTGCGGATAAAGAAACGCCGCCAGTGCCGAGGACAGAGCCAGCGTGGCATATGGCACCATCTGACCGGACGGCAGCACATGCGTGGCGTCGGGCAGAGGCACGAAGCTGTCCATGACCTCGAACATATGGCCATAACCGCCAAGATGCATCGGGATCAGTGTTACAGCGGCGATGACAGCGATGTAGATCATCACGTCCTTGATAAAGGCCGTGAGCGCCGGGGCATGCAGACCGCCGAGCCATGTGTAGGCCGCGAGCGAGAAGAACGCGATGATGAGCGGAGCATCGCCGGGCAGGCCGAGCGCCTGCACCACCGTGCGAATGCCGATCAGCTGAAGCGCGATATAGGGCATGACCGCGATCAGCCCCGAAAACGCCACCGCCAGTTCAAGCGTGCGGCTGCTGAACCGCGCGCGGATGATGTCCGCCGCCGTCGCATGACCGCCCTCATTGGCGATTTTCCACAGCTTGGGCATCACCAAAAAGATGAACGGATAAACGATGATGGTGTAAGGCAGCGCAAAGAAGCCATAAGCCCCCACGGCATAGACCAGCGCTGGCACGGCGATGACGGTATAGGCCGTGTAGAAGTCGCCGCCCACGAGGAACCACGTCACCCACGCACCGAAGCCACGGCCACCAAGGCCCCAGTCCTCGGTGCCGTGATGCGCGTCCGCACTCTTTTTGGCGCTGCTGGAAAACCACTTTTTCCAGTGCGTGACCGTCGTGCCCGCGACAATCGTCACGCCGAAAAAGAGAACGAAGACAATCAGCGCAACCGTATCGGCCGAAGGAACGCCGTTCATGACTGCGCCCCCTTCTTCCAAGCCAGCCAGATCAACACCGACGTCACAGGAACCCAGGCGAACTGGTACCAGTAGAAGAACGGGAAGCCCAGCAGGACAGGCGTGCGGAAATTATAGAACGGCACCCATAGCAGGCCGACGAACGGCGCCAGCAGCAACACGTTGAAGATTTTCATGTAGCGCCCAGTTTTTATTATTTTGGTTTGGCGGACAGCTCCAGAGTGTGAAATGACCACAACGAAGTCAACAACACATGAGCGGGAGGAATGAGTCTGATGTCATTTTCGCCACAGTACAGCCCCGCCACCGATCACACCCGTCTGGGTGATCTGTTCTACGACGTCGTGGAGCCCGCCCGGTTCCCGCAGCACATCCTGCGTTATCGCAACCAGCGCGCCGCCGCGTCCGTGGGATTGGACACGCTGACGGATGAGGAATGGATCGAGCATTTCGGGCGGTTCTCTCCCCTTCCCGGCTCGCTCCCTCATCCACTGGCCCTGCGCTATCACGGCCACCAGTTCCGCCAGTACAACCCCGATCTCGGAGACGGGCGCGGCTTCCTGTTCGCACAACTGCGTGACACGAACGGACGGCTGCTCGACCTCGGCACCAAAGGCAGCGGTCGCACACCATGGTCACGCGGCGGTGACGGGCGGCTGACCCTCAAGGGCGGCGTTCGGGAAATCCTCGCGGCGTCCATGCTGGAAGCTCTGGGCGTGGACACTTCCCGTGCCTTCAGCCTGATCGAGACGGGCGAAAAACTGGACCGGCACGATGAACCCTCGCCCACCCGCTCAGCCGTACTGGTGCGACTCGGGCATTCCCACATCCGCATCGGCACATTTCAGCGCCTCGCCGCCCATGCGGAAACAGCGGCCATCGGCAGCCTCATCACCTATGTTCTGGAAACCTATTACCCTGAACTGACCGTGCCGGAAGGCGACAGTGGGGCGCTCGTACTGTTCGAGGCGGTGTGCGAACGGGTGGCGCGCACCGGAGCGCAATGGATGGCCGCGGGCTTCGTCCACGGCGTTCTGAACACGGACAACATCGCCATCACGGGGGAAAGTTTCGATTACGGTCCGTGGCGTTTTCTGCCGCGCTTCGAGCCGGGCTTCACCGCCGCCTATTTCGATCATCAGGGTCTTTACGCCTATGGCCGCCAGCCAGCGGCGCTGGGATGGAATCTCGCCCGACTTGCGGAATGTCTGCTCGAATTCGCACCCCACACCGGGCTGACGGAGATTCTTTCACGTTTTCCAGCCCGTTACGAAGCGGAACTCGATGCGGCATGGATACGTCGGCTGGGCGTTGCTCCATGCGATGAGCACTCCGATCGCGCTCTGCGGCAGGCCGTCACATTGTTCATGGAGGAAAGCGGCATCCCCTTCGATGCGCTGCCGTTCGACTGGTTCGGCGGCGGCTCAAGCGCGGAGCGGGCGGCGGCCAGCCCCCGCGCGCCCATTTACCAGCGTTCGGATTTCGCCCCCGTTCGGACGCTCCTCGAAACGCGCACCCCTGCCGCAGGCGTCACGCTGGCTCATCCCTATTTTGCCGGAAATACGCCCTGCACCATGCTGATCGACACGGTAGAAACCCTATGGACGCAACTGGCCGAACACGACGACTGGGGCGCATTGGAGGCGAAACTCGCCCAGATCGACGAGATGGCCGTCGCTCTTGGAAACCGCTCGCCTGCCCCATCTTCGCCCTGATGCCGTCATCACTTCGCCTCCGCCGCCTCGGATCCAGACAGGAAATCTTTGCTTTCCGCCATTATTGACAGGCTTCGGGGCCGTTCCTGACCTTCAAGGAGCGGGCGGTTCGGGGTATGGTCGCGCATCGCGGCCCGCGCCGCACTCCCCGAACACGAAACCGTAACGTCAGGACCAGTTACTTGGCGCGTCTCAGCCGCTTCCTTCCCGACACCCTGTCCTCTCCCGACACCCGCTCCACTCTGCGGCGACGGGGAGATGAGCTTGGGGGCATCCTTCTGTGGATCCTCGCGCTCACCTTCCTTCTCGCCTTCGGGAGCTACAACCCTCTCGATCCATCGCCTGACGTATCCACGTCACGGACCGCCACCAACCTTCTGGGGGCGCCTGGCGCATGGGTCGCGGATGTGCTGATTCAGGGGATCGGCATCGCGACGGGTCTGCTGGTCATAGCGCTGGTAGCGTGGGGATGGCGCATTTTCCGCCATCGCGGGTTGAGCGTGTTCGTTCTGCGCGCTGTGGCACTGATCTGCCTGCTGCTCGTCGCGGCGGCTCTGCTGGCGGCCATCCCCATCCTTGTCACGGCCATCCATCCGCCCGCATGGCCATCCGACGCCGGGATCGGTGGCGGCATCGGCGCCAGTATCGCGCGGGAAGCTGTCGCGGCCGGCATGTCAGCCATCGGGCCGGCAGGTGGTGTCATTATCTGGGTTCTGGGGCTGATTCTGGCCCTGCTTCTCGGCGCTCTCGCCTTCGGTCTCGATCGCCGGGAATGGCATGTGATCGGCCGCACGACCGGACGCGGCCTGCTCATCGTCGGACGTCAGCCCGGACGTCTCGCCCGCATCATCATCGCGCGTCAGCGGCGCGGCCTGCCATCCGATGGCAGCACTGCGACCACGCCGCAAAATTATGAATCCGCTTCGGACAACGCATTCTCCAGCCCGGTCGCTGCAATCCGGCGCTCATGGATTCCACGCAGGGCGAAAGCTCCGGCGTCTGCGCAGCCCCCCATAGCCACCCGTCGCTATGAAGCCCCTGCCGCACCTGCGAACATGTCGCCCACGCACCCCAATCCGCAGCCCACGGGACAGGAAGTGGCCCTGTCCGCTCCTTCCCCCCAGTCGCTGCCGGCAAATCGACCAATGGGCCGTCGCCCCTCGCACTCCGGGCAGGAAGAAGAAGACAAGCCCGTTATTTCCCTGCCGGGACCAGCACCGGATCAGCCCGTGCGCGCCATGACCGCGATGGACACGGCACCGGCTTCCTCTGGGGCGCCATCGCGAGTGGAATCGACACCCGAACCAGAGCCAGCCGCGCAGGTTCATCTTGCACCGCAGAGCGATCCTGCACCCCACCCTCCACAGGACGTCGTACCGCCCCACGCGCCTCGCGAACCTGTGGCCGACACCGGTCGCAAATCCTTTCTCTCGCGGCTTTTCCCCGGTAAGGACGAAAGCGCCGCTTCCGGCAAGGGAAGTGCCAGCGTCCGAGCGGATGCCTCCGGCAATGGGCAGGGGTGGGTTCTGCCCCCCATCTCCCTTCTGCGCGCACCACCACCTTCACGCGCCGAGCAGATGCCCACGCGCGAACTGCTGGAAGCCAATGCCCGTCTTCTTGAAACGGTTCTGGCCGATTTCGGCGTGCAGGGACGCATCGTGGACCTCCATCCCGGTCCTGTCGTGACACTGTATGAACTGGAACCTGCGCCCGGTATCCGTTCCGCACGGGTGATCGGGCTTGCCGATGACATCGCGCGCTCGCTCTCTGTGCTCAGTGTCCGCATCGCAACTGTGCCCGGTCGCAACGTGATCGGTATCGAAGTGCCGAACGCCACGCGCCAGACAGTCTATCTTTCGGAACTGTTCAATCGCCCGGAATGGATCAACACCACCGGCAAGCTTGAACTGGCTCTCGGCAAGGACATCGCGGGCGAGGCCGTGTTCAGCGACCTGGCCCGCATGCCGCATCTGCTCGTGGCTGGCACCACCGGCTCGGGTAAGTCGGTTGGCATCAACGCCATGATCCTCTCGCTGCTCTTCCGTCATTCACCCGATGAATGCCGCCTGATCATGATCGACCCGAAGGTGCTGGAATTGTCGATCTATGACGGCATCCCGCACCTGCTGACGCCGGTGGTGACGGAACCCAACAAGGCCGTGACCGCCCTCAAATGGGTCGTGCGCGAGATGGACCGTCGCTACCGCGCGATGGCCCATCTTCAGGTGCGTAACATTGGCGGCTACAACGAACGCGCCGCACAGGTGCGCGAGCGGGGGGAAGAAATCACCCGCCGCGTCCAGACCGGCTACGACCCCGAGACGGGCAATCCGATCTTCGAGGAGCAGTCTCTCACGCTGGAGCCACTGCCCTATATCGTCGTCATCATCGATGAGATGGCCGATCTGATGATGACGGCGGGCAAGGAAATCGACGCCGCTGTCCAGCGTCTGGCCCAGAAAGCCCGTGCCGCAGGCATTCATGTCATCATGGCCACCCAGCGCCCATCGGTGGATGTCATCACCGGCACCATCAAGGCCAACTTCCCGACACGTATCTCCTTTCAGGTCATCAGCAAGTTCGACAGCCGCACCATCCTTGGCGAACAGGGCGCGGAGCAGCTTCTGGGTCAGGGCGACATGCTGTTCATGCAGGGCGGTGGGCGCATCACCCGTGTCCACGGTCCCTTCGTGGCGGACGCGGAAGTGGAAGCCGTCACCGAATTCCTGCGCGAGCAGGGTGAGCCGATCTATGACGAAGACGTCATTTCCGAGCGTGAGGAAGAAGGTCCCGGTGCCGCCTTCGACACGGGAAGCGGCGACGGGGATTCGAGCCTCTACGACAAGGCCGTGGCCATCGTCATCCGAGAGGGCAAAGCCTCAACCTCTTTCGTGCAGCGCAACCTCTCCATTGGGTACAACCGCGCCGCCAAGCTGATCGAACAGATGGAGAAAAGCGGCATCGTCAGCGCTGCCGACCATGTGGGACGCCGCAAGATCCTCATCGGACGCGGTGCGGGAGAGGAATAGGCGGGCATGAAACCCCGCTTCCCCCGCGCTCAGCCGAAAGAGAGGGCTGTGCCCCCCGGTGCCTCCCTCCCCTTCCCCATCCTGTTTTCAAGCCCGCAGGCGCTTGTCATCGACAAACCCGCCGGACTGCCCGTGCATCCGGGGCCGCGAGGCGGTCCAAGCGTGGAGGACTGGTTTCCGCTCATGAGTCGCCGTCGGGACGGGCCCTGGCTGGCGCACCGACTGGACACGGACACCGCAGGCTGCCTCGCCATTGCCCTGCGCAAACAGGCACTACTCACGATGCAAACGTGCTTTGCCTCCGGGCAGGCGCGCAAGACCTACTGGGCTGTGGTGGAAGGCGTGCCGGATGAGAGCGGCGAGATCGACCAGCCACTGCGCAAGGTCAGTTCCCCGGCAGCGGGCTGGAAAATGGAATTACACCCTTCCGGGCAGGCCGCCCGCACAAGCTGGCGGCGGCTGGGAACGGATGGACATATCTCATGGCTGGAACTGAGTCTGCACACCGGCCGTACCCATCAAGCCCGAGTGCATTGCGCAGCGCTCGGCACACCGATTCTGGGCGACCCGGTCTATGGAACCCGAACGCCCAACGTCAGCATGCTGCATCTTTTCAGCCGTCGGCTCGAACTGCCTCTGGGGGCTCCGATCGCAGCGACGGCTTCTCCACCCGCTCACATGCTGACGGCGCTGACACGCTGCGGTTTCAGGGAAACACTACAGCCTCAGGACGGAAACCTTCCGGTTTCGTCCTGATGACTTGTTGGGGCATCAGTTGCTGA
The DNA here is from genome assembly GCF_011516945.1 of Acetobacter estunensis. Taxonomy (GTDB): domain Bacteria; phylum Pseudomonadota; class Alphaproteobacteria; order Acetobacterales; family Acetobacteraceae; genus Acetobacter; species Acetobacter estunensis. The sequence continues at coordinate 6,179 of NZ_WOTH01000006.1, read as the reverse complement.
CGCCGTGCCAGGACTTGCCCTGGAATTTGTATTCCACATGCAGTTCTTCGATCACTTCCGAGAACACATGGTTGTCGTAGGTAATCATGGAAGGAAGCGCGCGGGTGCGGTTGAAATCCGCATGGAAGGTGCGATTCAGGCCACGCTCAAAAGGACCGGGGCCGGTCTTGTAGGGAATGTAGAGGCTGGGGAACAGGTAGCAGTTGCGATACAGCGACAGCAGCACATCCCCAAGGATCGGGCTGTTGGCCACGGAGCCGAAGAAATCGTTATGCACCACGCAATCATGCGTGAGCAGGAACACATGCGAATGATGCTGTGAGAGGCGCCCGAAGAACACCTCTTCCGAACGAATGCGGATATCGGCGTCCAGCCACCAGCCGCCCAGCGCCTGGATCACATGCACGCGCAGGAAATCTGCTGCTTCCGCCGGATGGCGCATCCCCATGAAAAGGTTCCGTGCCTCGACGCCATACACCTCGTAAAGCCACTGGGCAGCCTCGGCCTGATTGAAGGTCTTGACCTCCAGCCCCTTGAGAGAGCGGTGATATTCGAAATTGCGCTCAACCTCTTCTGGGGTCTCGTTATCCCAGTACATGTAAATCTTGCGCGGGATCAGCGTGCTCGGCACGCGGGCATCCGCCACGCCATTGTGCATCTGCTCCTGATAGAGGCGGTTCACCACCTCCAGATAGAGCCGGTCGCACTCCTCACCCGTATGGAACTCGTCGTAGCAGTTGCCCATCATGCGGGTCGCCTTGACGAGATCACCCGTGTTCCATGCGGTGCGAATGCCCGCGATGTAGTTGTAGAGAGGAATGGACAGTCCTTTGAGCGCTTCCATATCCTCATCGCTCAGCGGTAGGCCCGCCTTGAGCTGGCAGAGCAGACTGACATGCAGGAGAATATGAGCGCCGGGATGCTGATCGGGCGACTTCGAATGAAGTTCATAGCCGATGTGGTACACGCGCGCCGCTTCCGCCACACAGCGGTCGGTGTGCAGGATATTGGCGAGATGAAACGCCGCTTCCACCGTGCCGCAGCCGTGCTCATTGTAATAAGCTATGGCGCGCTCGTTATTTGCGAGATCGGAGGGGCTCAGTTGCGGTGACTGCACCGTGTCGGACATTCCATTCTCTCCGAAGTCGCTATGTTTTCACGTTTTCTCTACCAAATCCTGCCGTCATGACAACCTGCCATCTGACAGGAGAGCCAGTGGAACGTAACTCTTAACAAAACGTCCGCCTGCCGCCATCGTGCGCCACGTTCAAGAAGGATGGGAGAAAGAGATGGCCAGCCCCCCGAAAGTTCTGGTGCGCGGCGCAGGTGTCGCCGGGCTGGTGTCGGCCGTCACTCTCGCACTCCGGGGTGCGAAGGTCACGCTTATCGAATCGGGACCGAAAGTGGGATCGGGAGCGTCATGGATGGCGGGCGGCATGCTCACCCCATGGTGCGAAGCCGAATCCGCCCCCGCCGAAGTCACGGAACGCTCCGTCGATTCGCTCGGCTGGTGGCAGGCCAACGTGCATGATGTACAGGCCAATGGCAGCCTTGTTCTGGCCCCTCCCCGCGATACGGCGGAGATTGCCCGTTTCGGGCGACGCACCAGCCATTTCGAGACCATCGGTCCAGACGAGATCGCCCGACTTGAACCCGATCTTCAAGGGCGGTTCGCCAAAGCCCTCTTCTTTCCCACGGAAGGCCATCTGGACCCGCGCGAAGCTCTCCCAGCCCTCGCCCGCCGTCTCGTTGCCCTTGGCGGCACGCTGCTGACCGACACTCTCGCCCCGCCGGATGAGAGTTTCGATTGGGACGTGGACTGCACCGGCCTCAACGCCCGCGCAAATCTCAGCCATCTCCGTGGCGTGCGGGGAGAGATGATCCTGCTCCGCTGCCCTGATGTAACGCTGCATCGTCCTGTCCGCCTGCTGCATCCACGCATTCCCATCTACATCGTCCCGCGCCGGAACCATCTTTTCATGGTGGGCGCCACGATGATCGAGAGCGAGAACGACGGTCCCATGACCCTGCGTTCCATGAGTGAACTTCTGAACGCCGCGTGGGTTCTTCATCCGGGCTTTGCGGAAGCCGAAATCCTCGACATGGGAACCGGACTGCGGCCCTCCTATCCTGACAACATGCCGCTGGTGACACAGGAAGGACGCCACATCTTCGTTAACGGCATGTATCGACACGGCTATCTGCTCTCGCCCTGGCTGGCCCAGCAGGTGGAACACATCGTCTTCGCGTGACATGTCTCCAGCTTGCGTCCCGACCATGAACACCCCAAGTGTGGCGGGAACGAACCCAATCCTTCAAAGGGCGATGAGGTCAGCATGAACATTGTGGTTAATGACGAACCCAAGGTCGTAGCCGCCCGCACGCTCGCGACGCTGATCGGTGAACTCGGTCTGGCCGATGCTCGGATTGCAACGGCCGTGGATGGCGCATTCGTCCCTGCCTCCGGACGGGAGAATCTGGCACTGACGGACGGCATGAAGATCGAAATCGTGGCGCCAAGGCAGGGAGGCTGATCCTTCGATGCTCTTTTATGGCACCCCACTCACCTCTCCCCTGATGCTGGGCACCGCCCAGTATCCCTCTCCCGAGATTTTGGCCTCCGCCGTGCGGGAGGCGCAGGCGGGCGTCATCACGGTCTCGCTTCGCCGCGAATCGGCCGGACAGAAAGCCGGGCAGGCATTCTGGTCCCTCATCCGCGAACTGAACGTGCCCGTTTTGCCCAACACGGCTGGCTGCCATACCGTCAAGGAAGCCGTAACGACGGCGCATATGGCGCGCGAAGTCTTCGAGACGGACTGGATCAAACTCGAAGTGATCGGGGATTCCGACACGCTTCAGCCAGATGTGTTCGGACTGGTGGAAGCGGCTCGCATTCTCTCGGAAGACGGATTCAAGGTTTTTCCCTACACCACGGAAGATCTCGTCGTGGCCGAAAGGCTTCTGGCGGCGGGATGCGAAGTGCTGATGCCATGGGGCGCACCCATCGGCTCGGGGCGCGGCCTGAACAACGTCTTCGGGCTGCGGGCTTTGCGCGCTCATTTTCCCGATGTTCCGCTGGTGGTCGATGCGGGTATCGGTGTGCCCTCTCATGCCGCACAGGCCATGGAACTGGGCTATGACGCGGTGCTCATCAACACCGCCGTTGCCAAAGCCGGTGATCCGGCACTCATGGCACGGGCTTTCCGTCTGGCTGTGGAGGCCGGAAAAGCCGCCTTCGAAGCCGATCCGATGGAAGCGCGCGACATGGCGGCTCCTTCAACACCTCTTCTTGGAAGGCCCATGCTGGCATGACCTCTTCCCGCCATTTGCCGCAGCGCATCTACCCGGTTGTCGATCGCGCATCCTGGATTGACCGTCTTGGAAAGGCGGGCGCACGCTTCATCCAGCTTCGCATCAAGGACAAAGCTGGTCCCGAGTTGCTGGAAGAAATCCGCGAAGGGTTGAAAGCTGCGAACGCGCACGACATCACGCTTGTCATCAATGATTTCTGGCGCGAAGCGCTCGAATGTGGCGCAACACATGTTCATCTCGGTCAGGAAGATCTCGATACGGCGGACATGAAGGCTCTGCGCGCGGCCGGGATTGGCGTAGGAATCAGCACTCATGATGTGCCTGAACTGGAACGCGCCCTTTCCTTCGCTCCGTGGTACGTAGCGCTTGGACCGATCTGGCCCACGACGACCAAGGAAATGGCGTTCGGTCCGCAGGGAACGCAGCGTCTGACCGAATGGCGCGAACGCATTGGTCCCGACATGCCGCTGGTGGCCATTGGCGGCATTACGCTGGAGCGTGCTCCCGCGTGTCTCGCGGCTGGGGCCGATTCCGTTTCCGCCATTTCGGACTTTATCCGCCACGCCGATCCCGAAGGGCAGGTCCGGAAGTGGCTTGCCGCAACCCATTCCTGAATTTTTTGTTCCGGATTTAAATCTTCTTCAATCGCTATCACCGATCATCCAATGCAGGTGATCGGATCGGGGTTCGGTGTCGGCAGTCCATGTCATTTTGAGAGCAGCACGGCTGTTGGCTGCCTTATATGTCGGTTATGCCGTGACGGGAGACCTACGGGCAGCGCGCGCGGAAGGTGCATTCAACGCTCACGATCTCACCATCCTCGGAGAAACGCTGCATTTCATCGTGCCGCCACCTTCCGGTGTGGTTAAGGTCGCTATTGCCTTCAACCCCGATATGCCCCAGTCCCGTCAGGAAGCGGAACAGATCAGGGAGGCTTTTGGCGGAGACCTCTCGATTGCGGGGATGTCCCTCCAGCCATCTTCCGTCAGTTTGTCCGTTCTCGAAGCCACGCCATTTGCCGTCGTCATCGCGACCGAGGGCACAGGAACCGCCGTTCTCCAGCATGCCGTCGTCACCCATCATGCTGTATGCGTGACAGGGCATCTCAGCGACGTGACGAATGGCACCTGCCAGATTTATCTGACGACCCAACCCAGCGTGGACATCCGTCTCAATGAGGCCGCAACGGAAGCGGCTGACGTGCATTTCGCGACCGCTTTCCGCATCATGGTCCACACCCTCTGATCAGACATCGCTGAGGCGACGGCGCACTTCCTGCGCCGTTGCGGCAATAACCCGATCCACACTATCCACGATGCGGGTATTGAGCCCGAATCCGCCACCATTGCGTGGGTGCATGTAGAGCGTACGGCAGATTTCCAACTGCACGGCCTGCACACCTTCTCGCGGACGACCGTAATGCGTGGTGATGTATCCCCCGGCAAACGGATGATTGCGCGCGACCTGAAACTTCTGCTCCCGCAAGACTGCGGCAATGGCACGTGACATTTCCCGGTCGCAGGACGTTCCGTAGCGGTCCCCGATCACACAATCGGCACGTGATCCCTCCACACCGGGAGGCATGGAGTGAACATCCAGCAGGACACAAAAGCCGTGACGCTGCCTTTTGCTTTCAATAAGTTCGGAAAGCGTCTCATGATAGGGTCGCCAGAAACGCTGCAAGCGCTCGGTGACCTCTTTCATCGATAGTCGCGTCGCATAGAGCAACTGCCCTCCCGACACGACACCGGGCACACTTCCCAGCCCCGCCAACCCACGAGACGTCGGCGCACATCCCGATTTCGACGCATCACTAATCATACGCGGGTCGATGTCCATACATGCCCGGTTCACATCGCAGACCACACGAGGAAAGTTGGCGTGCAGCAGCGTCGCACCATGAGATGGCGCTGACGCCACCAAGGTATCGACGTGAAAATCTTCACTCGTCCGCAGAACATTCAGAGGAAGACGACACCGCTCAAGAAAAGCCGCCTCATAATCCCGCCCGGAATGAGGAGAGGACACAATGAGGGGCAGATCGCGGTCTGTAGGAGGAGACACGACAAAAACCGCCGGTCGTCCTCCCCTTTCCACACTTTGGACATCGATGGAAAATGCCGGCTCTACGCCCTGCGCAGAAAGAATCGTCTCGCTCATGGATACAGGATACACATCCTGCATCAAATGGGCTTGCACTCTCCAAAAAGCCGCTGTAGAAGCCACCTCACCGAGCAGATGGGCGCATAGCTCAGCGGTAGAGCACTACCTTGACATGGTAGGGGTCACAGGTTCAATCCCTGTTGCGCCCACCATCTGTTCCGGCAGAAAACCAACGGTTTTCCGAGACTTATGCATCGGAGTGCCATCCTTTGCAGTTGAGTCTAGCACGCTGTTAGCACGCATATTGAAATTTACCATCGATCGGGCTGCTACCCGGTCGATGGCGCTTGCGACCTCTTCAATAGACCTTCTGGCGTTTGCGAGGAAGTCTGGCCGCACATGTACATAACGTCCTGTGGTGCGAAGATTTGGCATGGCATGCCCCATGAGCGAGGCAACTTCTATCTCTGGTACGCCACGCGTAATCAGTTCAGTCGCCATGGTATGACGAATTGTGTAGGGCACGATTTCTGACGATAAGCCTGCTGCGTCCCGAGCAGCACGCCATGCTCCGTTGATCTTGAGAATCGGCTTACTCTTGTAGTGAGGTGGTCCCGTCCGTTCGGACAGTTTTGCGGGCTTGATAAGCTATACCCGGTTGTTGTTATGCCGCCCTTCTGACGGCGTTGCTGTTGGCCATCTGGTCCGGGGTTAACCCCGGACCAGATGGCGTCGGCACGTTATGATACGCCTCATCGGGCGTA
>NZ_WOTH01000005.1 GCF_011516945.1 Acetobacter estunensis | reverse complement strand
CAATCTGCTCAAAACGCAGACTGGACGCCATCGCAAAAACCGTCAATCAAATCGCCAAAACCCAGAAATTACCGGCCAAGCACATCAATCAAGGGTTCTTCGATCCCTCCACCTTCAATAAAGCCTCTCCATTCCAAGATTGCGAAACGAGACAGTCTCGTCTATTTTCCGGTTGACCCAAACCGCCGGAAACAAGCAGGCCCCATGAAGACAGCGGCAACCAGACGATCAGCCGGACGACCGGGATCGAAAATGTCCGAAGAACTGGATGCGCTGATCCTGAAAACCGCTGGACGCCTGTTTGGCGAACAGGGCTATGCCGCAACCTCCATTGAACAGATTGCTGCCGTGGCGCAGGTCGGCAAGCAGACAATCTATCGGCGGCACGCCTCCAAGGAAGACCTTTTCAAGACGGTCATTTCCGAACTGGGTCATACCTTTCTCAAGGCCGTGGCGTCCGATGAAAGCTACTCGTCAGACAAACCACTCCCCACCTTGCACCGCACACTGCGAAGACTGCTGGATCTTGTTCTGGACCCGGAAACGATCGCCCTGAGTCGCACATTCGTCGGAGAAGGATGGCGCTTTCCTGATCTGATCACCCATGCCGGCGCTCATATCTTCGATCCACTCGAAAAACTGGCCTTGCGTTTTCTCACACAGGCCGAAATGGCCGGGCAATTGAAAACAGACTGCAAGCTGCAGGAAACCAGTCGCATACTGGTCGGCCTGCTTCTGGGATGGCCACACCAGCAGGTCTTGTTTGGCCGCCATGTTCTCTCGCATCCCGATGATCGGGATCATTACTTCAATGCATGTTGGAACAACTTCATGCACGGCGTTCTCAAGCCTGACATTTCATGTGTCGTACCAGAAAAGACTGCATCATGAGACAGTCCCGACTGATCTTCTGTCTGCTGCCTTTGGCGCTCGCAGGTTGCCACAAGAAGAAACCCGCTCCCGAAATACGACCGGTCCGGTCCCTTGTGGTGCAACCGCAGCAGAGAACCGACACACTCTCCCTCACGGGACAGGTAGCCGCCCACCGTTACCTTACGCTCTCATTCCGGCTGCCCGGCAAGATCGTGGAGCGCACGGTCTCCGCAGGCAGCGTTGTTCACGCCGGACAGCTTCTGGCGCGCCTGGATGACACCGTGCCCCGTCAGGCCCTGCGCTCAGCCACGGCAGAGGCCGGAACAGCCCGCGCCGCTCTGGCGCAGATGACACCTTTGAAACGACGGGCCGACGTCCTGCTGCCCGTCAAGGCCATTTCACGCAACGAATACGATGACATCGTCCGCCGTTACCGTTCCGCGCAGGAACAGGTGCTGGCCACACAGGCACAGGTCCGCATCGCTCAGGAAGAACTGGATCGCACACGTCTTCTGGCCGATGCGGACGGCATCATCACTGACCGTATGGCGGAAGCCGGAGAAGTCATCGCACCGGGACAGGCCATCTTTCGCCTCGCCACCAATGCGGGGCGCGATGCGCAGTTCGACATACCTGAAGACCTGCTCCAGTCGCGCGTGACAGTTGGCACTCCGCTTTCCGTCTGTCTCGATGCCGAACCCCAGAGTTGCTCACCCGCGCAGGTGTATGAAATCTCGCCCGATGCCGACGCCCTCACGCGCACCTATCGCACCAAGGCATTGCTGCTTCAGCCGCCCACTACCATGGCGCTCGGCAGCGTGGTGGTGGGACGCATCTCCGCAACCGGTCATGACGCCACCTTCCATCTTCCTCCTGCGGCATTGACGACGCAGGACGGCAAACCTGCCGTATGGATCGTGGCACCAGACGCCCTTACCGTTTCACAGAGGCTGGTGAACGTCGGGCGCTACACCACGAACGATGTGAGCATCACCTCGGGGCTTCACGCCGGAGACCGTGTGGTGACGGCGGGCGTGCAAGCGCTCTACCCCGATGAGAAGGTCAGCCTTCTGGATGAGGCCGATGTCAGACCTTGAACCCGTGCCGCCGGGAGGCGTGAACCTCTCCGCATGGGCGCTCCGTCACCGCGCACTCGTGCTGTTCTTCATGATTCTCGCAGGTGTTGCGGGCATCCTGTCTTATTTCCAGCTTGGCCGGAACGAGGATCCGCCCTTCACCGTCAAGACGATGGTGGTGCAGGCGCTTCTGCCCGGCGCCTCGGTGGAGGAAACCACCCATCAACTGACGGAACGCATTGAAAAGAAGCTGCAGGAAACGCCTGACCTCGACTACATCAAAAGCTACACACTGGCAGGCAAAACCACGATTTTCGTCAACCTGCTGTCAGGTGCGCCCAAAGCAGAGGTGCCCGACATCTGGTATCAGGTGCGCAAAAAGATCGGTGACGCCAAGATCGAGCTGCCACCGGGCACAGTCGGTCCCTTCTTCGACGATGAGTTCGGAGATACCTACGGCATCATCTACGCCTTCACGGCGGATGGTTTCACGCATCGGGAACTGCGCGATTATGTCGAGACCGTGCGCGACGAGTTGCTGCACGTCCCCGATGTCGCCAAGGTCAACACGCTGGGCGCGCAGGATGAGGAAATCCACGTTGATTTCTCCACCCACCGGCTGGCGCGGATGGGAATCAACGGCGCGGCCATCGCGGCCGCCCTCGCCACGCAGAACGCCATCGTTCCCTCGGGCGCCATCGACACGGGACATGAACGCATCGTGGTGCAGCCCACCGGTTCGTTCGGCTCCCTGAACGACATCGCCAACGTCACGGTCTATGCGGGCAACCGCAAGGTGCGGCTGGGCGACATCGCCACCATTACCCGCTCCTATTCCGATCCACCACAGACCATGTTCCGCGTGAACGGCCATGACGCCATCGCACTGGCGCTCTCCATGCGCACCGGCGGCAATGTGCTGCAACTGGAAAAGAACATCACGGCCAAGATGACGGAGCTTCATGCCCGCATGCCCATCGGCATCGAATCCCATCTCGTGGCCAATCAGCCAAAGGTGGTGAAAGACGCCGTCGGTGACTTCACCGAAGCCCTGTTCGAAGCCATTGCCATCGTGCTGGGCGTGAGTTTTCTCAGCTTGGGTGCCCGTGCGGGAACAGTGGTGGCGTTCTGCATTCCCTTCGTTCTGGCCATCGTGTTCGTGTGCATGAAGATCATGGGCATCGACCTCCAACGCGTCTCGCTCGGCGCGCTGATTATCGCACTCGGTCTGCTGGTGGACGATGCGATGATCACGGTCGAAAGCATGGTGAGCAAACTGGAGGAAGGCTGGCCTCTGACGAAGGCCGCCACCTTTGCCTATACCTCCACTGCCTTTCCCATGCTGACCGGTACACTGGTCACGGTCGCGGGTTTCGTGCCTGTCGGTTTCGCCCACAGTGTGGCGGGCGAATACACCTTCTCGCTTTTCGCCGTCGTGGCATTGGCGCTGGTGATTTCGTGGTTCGTGGCGGTTCTGGTCGCGCCGCTGATCGGTGTTGCCCTCCTCAAACCCAAAAAAGTGGCAGGCCCCAAGGGAGAACCGCCGCAGACTCGTTTGCGGGCCACCTTCGAGCGTGTGCTGCTGGCCACCATGCGTCGCCCGAAAATGACGGTATTCGTCAGCCTTGGCGCTCTTATCGTGGCCCTTCTGGCTGCACCGCTGGTGCCACAGCAGTTCTTCCCGGCCTCCGACCGCCCCGAACTTCTGGTCAACCTGTCTCTCCGACAGGGTTCATCCATCAAGGCCACGAGCGACGTGTCGCGTCGTCTGGACGCGATGCTCCGCAACGATCCCGACATCGATCACTGGAGTTCTTATGTCGGACAGGGCGCTGTCCGCTTCTATCTCTCGCTGGATGAGCAACTGCCCAACGACTTCTTCACCCAGACCGTGATCGTCGCAAAAAGCGCCAAAGCCCGCGAGAACCTGCGCAAGCGACTGAACGACCGGCTGGCGCGTGAAATGCCCGATGTCGTGCATGGCCTGTTCCCGCTGGAACTCGGGCCGCCGGTAGGCTGGCCTGTGCAATATCGCATCACCGGACGCGACCCGGACAAGGTGTGGCACTATGCCCATCAGGTCGCGCAGATCATGGGCGCGGACAGCGATCTGCTGCGCATCAATTTCGACTGGGGCGATCCGGCGCGCAAGCTGCGCATCGACGTGCGGCAGGAAGAAGCGCGACGGCTCGGCCTCTCCTCCGCCGCCATTGCGCAGGCCATCAACGCGACCGTGACGGGCGAGACGGTGACGCAGGTGCGCGACAGCATCTACCTCGTCAACGTCGTGTTGCGCGCCAACGCCAATGAACGGCAGTCCATCGACACCCTCCGCACACTCGACATCCGCCTGCCCAACGACATGACGGTGCCACTGAACACTGTCGCGACTGTCTCCTATGCGGAGGAATATCCGCTGATCTGGCGGCGCGACCGACTGCCAACCATGACGATTCAGGCGCAGATGAGGGATGGCGTGCAGGCCAACACCATCGTTGCCGCACTGGCCCCCCAGATCAGTCGCTTCACCACCACGCTTCCTCCCGGCTATCATGTGGTGGCTGGCGGCACAGTGGAAGAAGCCAACAAATCGCAGAAATCGGTGGTTGCGGTCATGCCGGTCATGGTGCTGATCATGCTGTCCGTGCTGATGATCCAGCTTCAGAACTTCAAGCGCCTGGCCCTGGTGATCAGTGTCGCCCCGTTCGGCCTGATCGGCGTGGTAAGCGGCCTTCTGCTCACGGATCACCCGATGGGCTTCATCGCCATGCTCGGGCTGGTGGCTCTGGTGGGGATGATCATCCGCAACTCGGTCATTCTGGTGCATCAGATCGAAATCGAACTGGAAGCCGGCAAAAGCGAATGGGACGCCGTGGCGGACGCCGCCATGATCCGTTTCCGTCCCATCATGCTTACGGCCGTCGCCGCCATCCTTGGCATGCTACCCATTGCATCCAGCGTCTTCTGGGGCCCGATGGCGGATGTCATCATGGGCGGTCTGGCCGTGGCCACCTTGCTGACACTGATCTTCCTGCCGTCGCTCTATGTCCTGTGGTTCCGTGTGAAGGAGCCAAAGAAGCAGGAACCGACCGGCATGGAGGCCACGCCATGAGGAAAAGGCTGCTCGCCCTTCTGCCGCTGGCTCTCGCTGGATGCTCCTGGCTTTCCCCCACCTACAAGCGGCCGACGCCCTCTCTACCCCAGACATGGGGCACCGCCACGACTGCGGCTCCTGCCGATAACATAGACTGGTGGCGTTCCTATGGAGATCCGGTCCTCGATCAACTTGTTGAAGACGCCCTGCGCAATAGCGATGACCTTGCACTGGCAAAAAACCATCTCCAGCAGGCCCGCGCGGAGTATGACTACGCCTTCGCGAGCCAGCTTCCCATGATCTCGGGCGTGGGCGCGGATGCGTTCGGCCGTTTTCACATGAACGACAATCTCCCCATTCCCCACAAAACCAGCAATCTGGGGTTTGTAGGCGGCATGCTGACTTATGAACTGGACCTGTGGGGCAAGAACGCAAGCGCGAGCGATGCCGCAAAAGCGGGCGTGCAGGCCGGCGTTTACGCACAGGCCGCGGCGCGGATCATGGTGGAATCCGCCACGACACGCCTCTATTTCAGTATTCGTGCGCTGGACGCGGAAGTCGCCATTCTGCAGGACGAAGTGAACACGCAGACGCAGCTTCTGGCGCTGGTGCAGAAACAATACGAAGTGAGAGCGGTCGATGCACTGACCCTCAACACCGTCAATCAACAGCTCGATACGGCACAGGCCGCCCTGCCCGCCGCGCAGGATCAGCGAGGCAAGGCTGAAAGCGCACTGGCCGTTCTGATCGGACGCTCCCCGCAGGACATCATCGGGCAGGATCTTCCGCGCGGGCGGGATATCCTCGCCATTACGGTTCCCTCTCCCACCCCGCCGCAATTACCCGCCACGCTCATTGAGCGTCGCCCTGACATTGCCATGCGCGAACAGGGGCTGATCGCCAGCAACTACGCCATCGGCTATGCCCGCGCGGCCTATTTCCCCACCATTTCACTGGCCAGTCTGGCGGGCGTGAACAACGTGGACATCGATAATCTCTACCGCGCCACCACCCGCTCATGGACACTGGCAGCCGCCATGGCCACGCCCCTGCTCGACTTTGGACGCACCCGCAGCGGTGTGAAACTGGCCAAGACCCAGAAGGAAGAGCAGGCCATCCTCTATCAGCAGAGCATTCGCACCGCTTTTCGCGAAGTGCGCGACGCGCTGAACGAGGAACACACCAGCGCTACCCGCGACGAGGCGGATGCAAAGCGCGTGGCCTCGTCACAGGAGAACCTGAACCTGACGGAACTCCGTCTCAAGGAAGGCTTTGCCAGTCAGATCGACGTGCTGGCGGCGCAGGCCACATTGCAGCAAACGGAACTGGCGCGGGTGTCCGCACGTCTCGCATGGCTCGATGCCTCACTCGACATGTACAGAGCCATCGGCGGCGGCTTTTCCATGGACCGTGAGAGGGACGCGAAAAAGATCGCCCCATCCTTCCATATCCATTGATAAACGCCCTCACGCACATGCCATGCACCACGCGCCTATCTGGGAGGGAGCAGTCACGATAAGGTGCGGCCCGGTTCAACAACCGGAGACGTGAAATGATGTTCACGCACATTGTCGTTGGCAGCAACGACATCGCTCGTTCCAAGAAATTCTATGACGCCATCTTTGCCGCCATGGACATTCCTCCGTCGGAAATTCACGAAAACGGTCGCTTGGTCTACGCCAAGCACGGCGTGCGCTTTGTCGTCACCAAGCCCATCAACGGCAAACCCGCCACAGGCGCCAATGGTGGCACGATCGGCTTTGCCGCCGAAACGCCCGCCATGGCGGATGCGTGGTACAAGGCCGGCAAGGAAAACGGTGGCGAAGCCATCGAAAACCCGCCGGGCGTGCGTCACACGGGCATCGGTTCGCTCTATCTGGCGTATCTGCGCGATCCTGATGGCAACAAGCTGTGCATCGGCTGCAGGGTTCCGGAATAAAACGGCGCTGCATACGCGGTCTGTGAAGCGGGGACGGTCCATCGGGCCGTCCCCGTTTTGATGTCATCCGGAGAATGGCGTGCCTCTTCCCGCGCGTTGGGATATAGTCAACTCTCAACAGGCGACGGACACGAGGAAGCGGAGGAACCGGCGGTGCGGCGCAGACGAACGATGCGCGAAGAGGAACGCGAACTCTGGGCGCATTTCGTCCGAGGGATAAAGCCGCTCGGCCGACCGGGAGACGTGCCGCTTGTGCCGTCCACGGCCTCGACACCCCGCCTCGATGACACCGTTCGCCGTAATGCCGAAGGTCCGGCCAATGGAGCGGTTGCCCCGGAACCCCTTCGCGATCCTCCGCGCGAACGTGTCGTCATTCCCCGCTCCGGCGTATTCACCTTCCTGACTCAAGGGGAAATGGCCGTCGCCGCGCATTTGCGTGGACGAGCGCTGAAGAAAACGAAGCACGCCGACACCTTTATCGGCACACCTCAGGCGGGATTGGACAGCGGAAGCTGGAAGCGGCTTCACAAAGGCCACACGCCTGTCGAAGGACGCCTCGACCTGCATGGCATGACCGCACAGGCGGCTTTCCTGCGTCTGCATGAATTCCTGATCGGCGCACACCGAAACGGACTGCGTTGCGTGGAAATCGTGACGGGCCTCGGCTCCGGACCGGAGGGCGGAGTGCTCCGCCGGGAACTGCCGTTCTGGCTGGGGCGCGACGATCTGCGCCGCCTCATACTGGCCGCGACCCACAGCCATGAGAATAACCGGGGCGCAGTCCGTGTTCTTCTACGGCGCAGGAACGCATCGCGTCGGTGATGAAGTCCTCCGATGTCATCGTCGCCCGTCATGCATGGACATCTCTCATCCATCGACGCCTTGGCGTGCTGGCCGGACTGACTGCGGCACTGTGCGGCTGTTTCCTTGCCAATCTTTCCATAGGGCCGGTGCCTCTCTCCTTGTCTTCCCTCTTCCACACCCTGCTGCACGGGAATGACGGAAGTGCTGCCGCCACGGTGGTATGGCATCTGAGACTGCCCTTTGCCGTCATGGCGATCCTGACCGGTTTCGCGCTCGGGCTGGCGGGGGCGGAAATGCAGACCATCCTCGACAACCCACTGGCCAGTCCCTTCACGCTCGGTCTGTCCGCCGCTGCGGCTTTCGGCGCATCCCTTGCCATCGTCATGGGCTGGCACCTGCCCTTCGGCGCCGCATGGGGAGGTGAAGGCATCGTGGCCGTCAACGCCTTCATTTTTGCCATCGGCTCGGCTCTGCTGCTTGATCTCATAGCGCGGTGGCGCGGAGGAACGCGCGGAACCGTCGTGCTGTTTGGCATCGCTCTTGTCTTCACGTTTCAGGCGCTGGTGGCGCTCGTACAGTTCGTCGCGTCCGAAGATGCGCTGCAAGACCTCGTGTTCTGGACGATGGGAAGCATGACCCGCGCGAATTGGCCCAAGATCGCCGTTCTGGGGGGCGCCTGCCTGCTGGTAGCGCCGTGGTCGTTACGATCTGCGTGGTCCCTGACAGCACTGCGCATGGGAGAGGATCGCGCGGCCAGTCTTGGGGTCAACGTCCCGGCTGTGCGGCTCGCGTCCCTGATGCGGATCAGTATTCTTGCCGCCCTTGCCGTCGCGTTTTCCGGCACGATCGGATTTGTCGGACTGGTGGCGCCGCACATTGCACGCCGCCTGTTGGGCGAGGATCATCGGTTTTATCTCTCCGGCAGCGCCGTGGTGGGGTGTCTCATCATGTCCTGCGCATCCCTCGCCGCGCGCGGTCTGCTGCCGGGTGAGGTGTTACCGGTCGGGATCGTGACGGCTCTGGTGGGCATCCCCTTTTTCCTCGCCACCGTTCTGCGGGACGGCCGCACCTCATGAATGGGCTTGTCGCCGGGCCGTTGAACGTGCACATCGGACGCCGCCCGATCCTGCATGACGTAACGCTTGGTCCTCTTGCACGCGGAACGGTGACAGCCCTGCTCGGCCCGAATGGCAGCGGCAAATCCACGCTCCTGCGGGCATTGGCGGGGCTGCTGCCCGCGCACGGTCCAATCACACTGAACGGACAGGCGCTGTCTTCCCTCTCCCGCCCTGCCCATGCGCGTCTGTGCGCGTATATGCCACAGGCCCTGCCCCCACCAATCCGCATGCAGGTCATGGAATCCGTGCTCGTCTCCCTTCGCGTGCAAGGCGGCTCGCTGCATGATGAGGCGTTCTCACAGGCCATGGAGACATTATCGCGTCTCGGCATCGCGGACATGGCGCTGCGTTTCATGGACGAACTCTCGGGCGGGCAGCGGCAGCTTGTCGGTCTGGCACAGGCTCTCGTGCGTTCCCCGGATCTGCTGCTTCTGGATGAACCTCTCAGCGCGCTGGACCTGCGGCATCAGTTCACAGTGATGGATCTGCTGCGCCGCGAGACGAAAAAGCGCCGCATGGTGAGTGTCATTGTCCTGCACGATCTGAGCATGGCCCTGCGCCACACCGACGTGGCCACGATGCTTGCAAAAGGACGTGTTCTGGCCTCAGGCCCCGTGCGCGAGGTCGTGACGTCCGCCATTCTGGCACAAGCCTATGGTGTGCAGGCACGGGTAGAAGACGATGCGAGCGGCATGCCCATGGTGTGCGTGGACGGTGTCGTCTGAAGGAGCGATGGGATGGTTCTGCGCCCTGTGGGTTGCAGCCCTGCGTGAAACCTCGCGGCATTTTCTGTGTTGGAGACAGTGATTGGGAGTAACCGGTGCATATCGGGCGCCGACGAGATTTATGTACCTCATGTCTTCATGCAGGCGGTTTTCTCCCATTGGCACTCTGACGCCACCCTCACTGACACTCCACCAAGGAGACTGCTTCATGACAGCATCCACCCGCCACGACCTGTTCATCAATGGCGAATGGAAGAAGCCTGACAGCGGCAAATGGATCGAAATCCGCAGCCCGGCCACGGGCGAAAAGCTCGGTGAAGCCGCGCGCGGTGACAAGGAAGATGTCAACATCGCCGTGGCTGCCGCGAAGAAAGCATTTCCCGCATGGCGTGACACACCGGCCTCCAAGCGGGCCGACGCTCTCTATCGCCTGCGTGACCTTGTCGCACGGGACAAGGAAAAACTCGCAACGATCATCACATCCGAAATGGGCAAACCGCTGAAGGAAGCCCGTGCGGAAGTAGATTTCGCTATCGGCCTTCTGCGCTTTGCCGCCGAAAACACCTGGCGTCTTCAGGGCGAGATCATTCCCGGTGAACGCCCGAACGAAAAGATCCTCATCGATCGGGTTCCGCATGGCGTGATCGGGGCCATCGCCGCATGGAACTTCCCGCTGGCCCTGTGCGCCCGCAAGATTGCGCCCGCCATTGCGGCTGGCAACACCATCGTCCTCAAGCCGCACGAACTCACGCCGCTTTCCGGTCTCGCACTCGCAAAACTGGTGGCAGAGGCCGAGATCCCCGCAGGTGTGGTCAACATCGTAACGGGCGATGGACCGGAGGTGGGCGTCCCACTGGTCGCGCATCCGGATACGAAGCTCATCACCATGACGGGTTCGACGCCTGCTGGGAAAAAGATCATGGCCGCCGCAGCCGAGCATCTGAAGGAAGTGCGGCTGGAACTTGGTGGCAAGGCGCCCTTCATCGTCATGGAAGACGCCGATCTGGACAAAGCGGTGGAAGCCGCTGTCGTGGCGCGTTTTGGCAATGCCGGGCAGGTCTGCACCAGCAACGAGCGGACCTATGTGCATGAAGCGATCTATGACCGCTTTGCCGAAAAACTCCGCTCACGCATCAACGCCCTGAAGGTGGGCGATCCTATGGACCCGTCCACCGACATGGGCCCGAAGGTGAGCGAGGATGAACTGAAAAAAGTCGATGACATCGTCAAGAAAGCAGCATCACAAGGCGCCAAGGTTGAAATCGGCGGGCAGCGGCTTACGGGCGGCCTGTATGACAAGGGCAGTTTCTACGCCCCTACCCTCATCACAGGCGTCACGCATGAGATGAACATCGCCCGCAACGAAGTCTTCGGTCCTGTGCTTTCGCTTCTGAAAGTGCGTGACTTCGATGAAGCTCTGGAGCGCGCCAACGACTGCCATTACGGGCTGTCGGCCTATCTGTTCACCAAGGATCTCGCTCGCATCCTGCGGATGACGAAGGAACTGAACTTCGGTGAGGTTTATGTAAACCGTGAGGGCGGTGAAGAACCGCAGGGCTTCCATCATGGCTATGGCGACAGCGGCCTCGGTGGTGAGGACGGCCAACATGGGCTGGAAGCCTATGTGGACACCAAGACGATCTATCTGAACGCCTGATCGTATCGGCTCCCCCTGCGAAAGCCCAGCATCCTATGGTGGCCGGGCTTTTTCGTTCAGGGGCACACCACGCGCGCGCTCTGATACACCTGTCGGGAAACGCGAAAGAGCGTCTCACGCAGCCAGCGATGCACCGGGTCCGTGTCGCGTCGCGGATGCCATGCCTGAAACGCCTCGACATAAGGCAGCGAAAGAGGAAACTCGAAGGCGGCCAGACCGAGCGCCTCCATCGAGATATGCTCCAGCACGACGCCCGGCACGGCAAGGATCAGATCCGTGTCTTTCATGCTCTCGACCATGGCGTGATAGTTCGGCACCACCATCGCGATCCGGCGCGTCAGGCCATGATGGTCGCGCAGCGCCCAGTCGATCGGCCCCCGCGCCCTGCGCCGCCGCGAGACGCTGATATATTCATACCGTACCATGGTTTCCGGCGTGACAGGCTGGTCGAGGATCGGATGATCCTTACGCACCAACCCGCGCATCCGGTCCCGAAACAGCGTCTGACGGCGGATCTCGGGCTTCATCACATCGGTCGCGCCGATATAAAGGTCGATACTGTCCTGCCGCAGAGGATCGGACGCCGGATCGTCCACTTCGGGCGCAAAAATCACCTCGCATTTCGGACAATCCTTGCGCAGCGCCAGCAGTAACGGCAGCCCGAGTGACGCCACGATGAGATCGTTCGCGCGGATGGTGAAACTCGGCTCCATATTGGCCAGATCGGCCAGAGCCTGCGTCTCGATCAGCCCATCGGCGGCCCGCACCACCTCCTGCACGCGAGCAAGAATGCCTGCGGCGAAGGAAGAAGCCGTCATCCGCCGTCCTGACTGCACAAGGATCGGATCGGCAAACACCACACGCAGCTTGGCGAGGTGACGACTCATCGCAGGCTCGCTCGTCTTGAGTCTGCGGGCGGCGGCGGAGACGCTTTCCTCCTCGATCAACACCTGAAGGTAACGCAGAAGGTCCAGATCATAGCCACGCATGGCTGCGATTTTATACTCCACCCAGCGCAGGAACCAGCACAAACCATTCCGAAAAGTGGAATCGTTACCTATCGGAAACAGGGGTTGTCCGGTCCTGTTTCCTGCGGCTCATTGTCCGGCATGACAACTGCCGCTCTTCCACAGGCAGTCGGTGCGCCGGTCATCCATGCCTCGCCGCCACGGCCTTCCTATATTCCGCCTTTCGGCCTGCGGACCGTCATCGGCTGTCTGGGCATGTTGCTGGCGGTGCATGTCGCAGGCTTCAACGAGCACGTCACCGAGATCGGTCTGTCCGATATCCGGGGCGCCATGCACATCGGGCACGATGAAGGCACATGGGTGATCGCCATCTATGAGGCGTTCAACATCGCGGCCATGGCCTTCACGCCGTGGTTCTACATGACGTTCTCGATCTATCGCTTTTCCATCTTCATGACGGCAGCGCTGGCGCTGTTCTCCATCCCCGCGCCCTTCATGCCGGACGTGACCTCCCTGTGCATCCTGCGCGCCTTTCAGGGGTTGGCGGGGGGCTGCCTTCCGCCCGTGCTGATGACGGTCATGCTGAAATATCTGCCACCCCAGATCCGCGTGTTCGGCATCGGTGGCTACGCCATGAGCGCGACCTTCGGCCCCAATCTCGGCCTGCCACTGGAAGCGTTCTGGTTCGAGCATGTCGGCTGGCACTGGCTTTACTGGGAAATCATCCCCACGGCGGCCCTCGCCATTGCGATGATGGCCTACGGCCTGCCACGCGATCCGATGCATTTCGAGCGCTTCGAGAAGTTCAACTGGCTGGGTATTCTCGTGGGTCTGCCGGCCATCTGCTCGCTCGTCATCGTGCTGTATCAGGGAGACCGGCTGGACTGGTTCCGCTCCTCCGTCATTACAGACCTCGCCTTTTGGGGAGGCGCTGCGTTCATCGTCTTCGTCATCAACGAGGCGTTTCACCCAAGCCCGTATTTCCGCATTCAATACTGGCGGTCGCGCAATATTCAGGCATCCCTGCTGTCGCTTGTGGGCATCCTCGCCATCTGTGCGATGATGGGCGACATTCCCGCCACATATCTCGAAGGCGTGCGTGGCTACCGCCCCATTCAGGCGGCTCCCGTGTCGCTGGTGGTGGCGCTGCCGCAACTCGTCATGCTCCCCCTGATTGCCGCCATCTGCAACTCGCGGCGCGTGGACTGTCGCTTTGTGCTGGCCGGCGGAATGCTGTGTCTGGCCGCCTCCGCATGGCTCGGCACATGGCTGACCGTGGACTGGGTGCGCGACAATTTCTATCCGCTCCAGATCCTGCAGGTCTTCGGGCAACCCATGACCGTCATCCCCACACTCATGCTGGCGACAATGGCCATGGGTCCCGCCGATGGTCCGTTCATCTCGGGCATGGTGAACATGCTCAAGGGACTGGCCAATGCCGTCGCCTTCGCCCTGTTCTCAGCCCTGAGCCGCCGTCGCGAGCAGTATCACTCCACCATGCTGCTTGATCACCACGGCACGCACCAACTCGCCTTTGCCGGCATGGGCGACCCGATCAACCAGCAGCTTTCCGCAACATCGCCTGACAGTGCCCATGTCGCGCGCAATTCGCTGCAGGTGTTCCACACCTATGTGCACGAGCAGTCCCTCGTGCTGGCGCTCAACGACATCTACTACCTGCTGATCTGGGTCTGCCTTGGCTACGCCGTCATGAATCTCATCCTGCCGCACCGGGTCTATCCACCCCAAGCGCCTTCTCCCACCACGCCTGCCCGCTGAACCCGGAACGCTCCCGATGATCTACAAGAAACCCCTTCTCTACGCCGGATGCGCCGCCGCTGTTCTGGCCCTTGTCGCATGGGGCGGCGCACGCCTCGTCAACGGAGATGGCGTCAATCAATACACCAACGACGCCTATGTCACCGCTGACTTCCCCACCGTCGCCCCCAAGGTGTCCGGCCGCATCGACCGCGTGATCGCGCAGGACAACGAGCAGGTTCATGCAGGCGAAGAGCTTGCCCACATCGAGGACGATGATTACCGCGCCGCACTTGAGGTCGCGAAAGGCAATGTGCTGGCAGCGCAGGGCGATGTCGCCAATCTGGAAGCCGAACTGGCCCGTCAGGATTCCATGATCGCGGAGGCCCGCGCCGCCGTGCTGTCCGATCAGGCCGAACTGATGTTCGCCCGCCAGAACGCCACCCGTTACCGCAACCTATCCTCGGGTGGGGCTGGCACCATCGAACAGAAGCAGCACTCGGAAGCACAGGAAAAAGAAGCGCAGGCTTCCATCGCCCGCGATCAGGCCGCCGTGGACGCCGCTATCCGCCAGGTCGCTGTGCTGAAAGCCCAGCTCCAACGCGCACGCGGTGTATTGCTGCGGGCTCAAGGCGACGAAAAGCAGGCCGAACTGAACCTGTCCTACTGCACCATTCCGGCGCCTATCGACGGCATCGTGGGCGAGCGTGGCGTGCGCGTGGGCAATTACGTGCATCCGGGCACCGGCATCCTTGCCGTCGTGCCGACGCAGGCGGCCTATGTGCTGGGTAATTTTCAGGAAACACAGCTCACCAAGGTCCAGACAGGGCAGCGCGCGACCATCTGGGTGGACACATTCCCCAACCATCCACTGAAAGCGCATGTGGACTCGCTCGCCCCCGCGACCGGCGTGACCTTCGCCCCGATCCAGCCCGACAACGCGACCGGCAACTTCACCAAGGTCGTGCAGCGTATTCCCGTCAAGCTGACGTTTGACCCGGACCAGCCTCTCGCCGCCAAGGTGCGCGTGGGCATGTCCGTGGAAGTGAACATCGACACGGCCTCAAAACCGGAAGGACCACACGCCAATGACGCCCGTTATATCTGGCAGTGACGTCATGAAGCGTGCGCTCCTTTTGCCTCTTTCTCTGGCCGTCCTCGCCGGATGCACGGTGGGGCCGGATTTTCACAAGCCGAAAGCGCAGGCTCCCGCTACGTGGCGTGACCCGCTTCCCGCCGCCGAAAGCCGCGTCACCACAGCCGCCGCCGATCCGGCATGGTGGAAAATCTTCAACGACCCGATGCTGACGGAACTGGAAACCGAGGTCGCGGCATCCAACCTCGACCTGCGGGCAGCTACCTTCCGTCTGGCGGAAAGCACGGCGGAGCGGCGTATCGCCAGCGCCGCGCAGTTCCCGCATATGGAAGCCAACGCCTCCTATGCCCGCGAGCGCGCCAGCACCAACGGCATCCTCGGCCTGATGGGCACCATGGAACAGGAGATGGCGGGCAATATCGCCAGCGGCACGCAGGGCTTCGGACCGGCCGCGCTGCCGGGCGGTGTGGGCAACCCCTCCTTCAATCTGCCGCAATACGGCATGAGCGCCTCATGGGAAGTGGATCTGTGGGGACATGTCCGCCGGCAGGTGGAGGCGGCCAATGCCGCCATGCGCGGCACGGAGGAGATGCGGCGCGGTATCCTCGTCTCTCTCATGGCTGAGACAGCGCAGGACTATATCGATCTACGCGCCACACAGTCGCAGATCGGCATCCTCAACCACAACATCGACATTGCGCGAAACAGCGTGAAACTCACCACCCTGCGCTTCGAGCAGGGAGCGGCCACGCGGCTGGATGTCGCGGAAGCGACCGGGCAGTTGCATGGGTTTGAATCCCGCCTCTCGCCACTCAAGAGCGAGGAAATCCATCTTCTCAACGCGCTGAGCTTTCTCGTCGCCCGCCAACCGGGCGAACTGGATGCACGTCTTGGCACACCTGCCGCCGTGCCACCCGTTCCGACCGACATTCCAGTGGGTCTGCCCTCCCAACTGGCCGAACGCCGCCCCGATGTCCGTATGGCGGTCGAGCGCCTTCATGCCGCAACTGCCAGCATCGGCGTGGCGATTGCGGACTTCTTCCCGCGCATCACGCTCTCGGGCAGTCTGGACGTACAGGCGCTTCAGTTCAGTGGTCTCGGCTCATGGGCCTCGCGGCAATATGGCTTCGGTCCGACAGCCACCCTTCCTCTCTTCGAGGGCGGACGCCTGACCGGTCAACTTCACCTGCGCAAGGCCCAGCAGCAGGAAGCCGCGACCGTGTTTCAGCGCACCGTGCTCAAGGCATGGGAAGAAATCGACGACGCGATGGCCGCGTTCACCGCCGCCCAGAACGAGCGCGATCGTCTGGCCGAGGCCGTGCATGAAAACGAGATCGCGGTGGAGACGGCCAAGGCGCAATATGTGCAAGGCTCGGCTGACTTCCTGAACGTGCTGACTTTGCAGAACGCGCTGCTGAACTCCCAGAGTACATTAGTCGCCTCAACGGCCCGTGTGGCAGAGTCTGTTACCCATCTCTATCGTGCGCTAGGGGGTGGCTGGGAGACGGTCTATCCTGTCCGCGCCCATCACGGGAGCCACGCATGATCACCGTCCGCCGCGCCGATACACTTGGCATTGCCCATGATGGGGGCGTCACTTTTCACTGCCACTTCGCTTTTGCGGACTGGCAGGACACCGCGCATGTGCATGAAGGACGCCTGCGCGTGGTTAATCAGGCCACTCTCATGTCGGGTGAAACCTGTCGTCTTGGGCCGGAAGCCAATGTGGACATCCTGAGTTGGGTGAAACGTGGTGGCCTGCATGTGCAGATTGATGAGTTTCCCCACGAAAGTCTGCCCGCGGGTGATCTGCATCTTGCCAGCACCGGAACCGGCTGCGTTCACCTGCAATGGACGGCGGACAAAGAGGGAGCCGAGTTCTTCCAGTTCTGGCTCATGAACGATACGGAAGGCGACACGCCGCTGCAGACCGTCCGAGCCGCTGATCCGGCTCAGGCAGATGGAGGCTTCCACATCCTCGCCTCCGGCTTCCCTGAAGATGACCCTGAGGACAGAACAGTGGTGGAAGACGGAAGCCCCGCCGTGCTCCGCGCCCGGGCGCGTTTTCTTCAGGCCACGATCCCGGCCGGTGAGGGAGCAGCTTACCAGACAAGCAGTGGGCGCGATCTTTATCTGGTCGTAGTGTCAGGACAGATGCGCATCGGGAATGAGGTACTCATGCCGGGTGACGGAGCCGCAGTGGAAGATGAGGACAATCTGGTCGTTATTGCTAAAGAGAGCGGCGTCGTGCTGCTCATGGACATCGCGGCAGTATAGGACTTTGCGGATCATCACTCGGCGGCTTCGGGAGCAAGCAAAGTAGAGTGCCTTTCACGACACAGCATCCATCCAGCCGCACCGAGGGCCGCCGCCATCAGCAGCAGACTGAATCCCGCAACACCATTCCAGCCGTCATGGCTCCAGAACCATCCACCCATCGTTCCAGCTATTGTACCGCCAAGGTAATAAGACAGCAGATAAAGCGAGGTTGCGTGCCCCCGATCCGTACGCGCCAGTCGTCCTACCCATGAACTGGCCACGGCATGAGCCGCAAAAAAACCGATGGTCACCAGCGCCACGCCTGCCACGATGAACCCGATCTGGGCGAACACACTCAACAGCACGCCAAACGTCATCGTGGCGATGCCTGCGACCAGCACTTTGCCACGTCCCATTCGGTCCGTCAGAAACCCTGCGAGAGACGAGGCGCCGATGCCGAAAACATAGATCAGAAACAGGTAGCCCTGCTGTGTCTGGGTAAAACCGTAAGGCGGTCTCATCAGGCGGTAACCCGCATAATTGAAGACAGCCATGAAACAGCCCATCACCAGAGCGCCGATCCAATAGATTGCCCTCAGCTCCGCAGTGCCCATATGACCGCGCCACGCTTTCAGGTGATAGGCCGCTCCGAGATTCCGGCGGGGCGCGAAATGCTGTGAAAGCGGCAAAAGGCGCACAAAACCCAAAGCGGCAGCCACATCGAGCAGCCCTACGCTTCCCAAGGCACCCCGCCAACCGTAGTGTTCCGCCAGCACACCGGCCCCCACGCGGCCGACCATGCCGCCAAAGGCCGTGCCCGCCACATAGAGACCCATCGCCAGTCCAAGCTCGGCAGGCTCAACTTCTTCTGCCAGCCACGTCATGGCGACTGCCGGCACGCCACCAAGGGTAAAGCCTTCCAGCAATCGAAGGCCAAGCAAAAAGGACCATGTAGGAGCTACTGCACAGGCAATATTGAGCAACGAGGACGCGAGCAGGGACGCAAACATCAGCTCCCGTCGCCCTGCCCGCTCGGACAGGATCGCCGCCAGCACAATGGCCACAGCAAGCGCAAAAGTGGAACATGAAAGAGGCAGTGAACTGGAAGCCGGAGAGACCCCAAAATCTCTCGCAAAGACCGGAAGCAACGGCTGCACACAGTAAAGAAGTGAAAAGGTGGCAAATCCCGCAAGGAACAGCGCCACGCTGGCACGGCGATATTGCGGTGAAACCCGCGTCAGTCGGGGAACGGTCTTCCTTTGATCCACAGAAAGCTCTTTCCCTTTGTCAGCGTCCACACCGGCGATTCATGCCAAGGCGCGCTCACCGTAGGGAAACGGGCGAAAACCGAGCAAGGATTTCGCATTTCCTTTCCCGTGAACGTGATCGGAAATGTAACTTATCGGAAACGAAGTGTTCTTTTGCTGCAACACATGCCCACTCAATGCACACGCAAGCGTGATTTCCGCTGGTCGCCCGGAGCATTCCTCCCTATCGGGACGCCGCAAGGCTGCTTTGCACGACATGGAAATGGAAACGGCTTCTCTCCACCTATCGAGCAGGAGTAAGCGAGGCAGTCATTCTTACAGGGCATCGGGCACTATCCGCCGCCCCGGAACAGAACGGAACGGGTCATGTACACCAATGCCATGTCGGGAATGCTGCAGGCCTTTCTGGCCTATGCGTCCTTTTCCATAAGCGACGCCTTCTCCAAGCTGCTGGCTGGACGTCTCGACCCGTTTGAAGTGGCCTTTTCCGGTGGCGTGTTCGGCTTCCTGATTCTGCCCTTCATCAAGCTCAAGCATGAATCATGGGCCGATATGGTGCACACGCCGCATTTCGGGATGTGGTGTGTTCGCGCTCTGGCCGTGTTTCTCGCCACTGCTTCCAGCGTGGAAGCCTTCATGCTGCTGTCCATGCCCGAAGCCCTGTCGCTGATGTTCCTCATGCCGTTCTTCGTCACCATCCTCTCGGTGACGTTCCTGCGTGAGAAGGTCAATGGCTGGGCATGGCTTTCGGTCGCGCTGGGCTTCATTGGTGTGCTGATCGTACTCAGACCCGGCTTTCGCGCCCTCGGATTTGGACACCTCTGCGCTCTGGTTGCCGCCGTGGCCAATGCGGTTGGCGTGATCGCCTACCGTCTTGCTGGCAACAACACACCTCGCCTCTCCTTGTTTGGATCCAGTCTGTTCGGCCCACTGATCGGTAACGGCATTCTCATGGCCCATGGAGCCACCATGCCGCAGGGCGTGGATTGGGCATATCTCTTCGGTTATGGCTTCCTTGCGGCTCTCGGCCAGCTTCTGCTGATGATGGCCACCGCCAGCGCTCCGGCCAATCGCGTGGCTCTGCCACAATACAGCCAGATGATCTGGGGCGTGGCGCTCAGCTACACCCTGTTCCGGCAACCCCTCGATATCTGGGAGATCGTGGGGGTGACCATCGTCACGCTTTCAGGGCTGGTGAACTGGATCCGCCAGAAGATCGTGACGCGCTACCTCGCCCTGCATGGCACGGCTCTGTCCAAAAACCCGCATATCGCCAATCAGGATTGATAATTACATAGTCGGCGCCTCATCCATCGGCACCATGTGATAGGGCAATACCCCCCTTTCCTCACCGCCTGCATCGATCTGGAACCCGGACGCCGGAATGGCGCGATGACGGCATTCCGTACGAATACAGGCGCGGCACCCCGGCCCAATGGGGATGATCGTGCGCTCGTCCGACAAATCCAGTCCCGCCGCGTAAACCAGTTCCGAAGCGTGCGCGATGGAGCAACCCAGCACCACCGCCACCCGACGCGGACGGTCGAAATATGACACCCCGGCATGTCCGACCGTTCGCGCCACGTTGAGAAACACGGCGTCATCCGTGTTGCGTGAGACCTGCACCTGCAACTCGCCCGGCGTGGCAAAGGCACGGAAGACATTCCACAATGAACACAATCCACCGAACCTTGGCAGATTGAATCGCGTTGCGCTGTATCCTTTAAGAATATTTCCAGCGATGTCGGTCTTGATGAAGTAGAATGGAATACCCTCTTCTCCCGGCCGCTGAAGCGTCGAGAGGCGGTGGCAGACCTGCTCGAAACTTACGCCGAACTGTCGCTGTAACTGATCGAGATCATGCCGTCTAAGCCGCGTAGCGTCACGAAAGCGCCGATAAGGTAGCAGCAACGCTCCCGCGAAATAGTTGCTCATGCCCACTCGCGCCAGATCGCGCGCATCCTCCGTGGACAGGCCGGAGCGCCGCACCACGCGATCAAGCAATTTGCCATATCCCAGCCGCCCGATGACCTGCGCCATCCAGAACACACTGCTTTCCGATGGCACACCATCCGACAGCAGAAGCCGCCGTCCACGCTTGTCGAAACGCCAGAGCATTGCGCGGCTGTCGAGTTCATTGTCGATCACGACGCGGATACCATGATGATCCTGAAGATAACGCGCCAGATTGACGGACAGCATCCCGTCCGAAAAACCTTCCCTCTCGTGCAGGTCTTCCGCCGCGCGATCGATCTCATCGAAATAGTTGCGCTCACGCTGCACCCAATCGCCCACGGCGTCATATGGTCCCACCACATCCATTGCGGAGCCTGAAGCCACACGTGCACCGGCCGTATCCACCTGTGGGGCCGCCAGCCCTTCTCCTGCTACCGGATGCAGGCTCTCGGACGCGCCACGCTCAGCCAATGTGCGGTAGGCGCGGTAGAGCGTCACGAAGCGATCCACCAACGCAGGCGCACCTTTCACCGCTGTCTGAAGTTCCGCTGGACGAAGCGAGGCCGATTTGAAAAGCGGATCGCCAAGGATCTCGCGCAAGCCCTGCATCTGCCGGATTTCATCGCTGTCACCGAAATAGGCCTCCGACACACCGAAGAGCGTGCAAAGTTTTGCCATCAGCGGGGGCGGAACGGGACGCTGATCGTTCTCGATCTGATTGAGATAACTCGCGGAAAGGCCCAGTTCGGCCGCCATCGCCTGTTGGGTTTTCCGAATGCGGCCGCGCAATTCACGTATTTTCGATCCCGCGAAAATCTTCGTCCGGCGAGCCGTCATATTCGCATCCTTCGCAAGATCTGCCCTACCCATTGCCCGAATTCACCGCATGTGCATAGCGCGCAGCACACGCGATCCGCCACGCTCGTCCTGTCAGCAAGGAACGGGAACACCCCATGCATACATACGACGTCGCGGTTCATCCCGAAAAGGACCGCCTTCCCCGCGAGAAGCAACTCGCATGGCACATTGCCGAGGTGGCCGCCGATCCAGTCGAGATCGAGCCTGCCGTCAGCGATATGATCATCAACCGCGTGATCGACAACGCCTCTGTCGCCATCGCCTCCGCAAACCGTCATTCCGTCATGAGCGCCCGGGCAGAAGCGCTGGCGCATGCGCGTCCCGGTGGCGCCACCCTTTTCGGCGCCGGTCCGGACATTCGCGTGCATGCCGAATGGGCCGCCTGGGCCAATGGCACGGCTGTGCGCGAACTGGATTTCCACGACACATTTCTCGCGGCGGAATATTCGCATCCGGGTGACAACATTCCCGGCATCCTTGCGGTGGCGCAGCAATGCCAACGCTCGGGCCACGATCTGATCCGCGGCATTGCCACGGGCTATGAAATCCAGATCAATCTTGTGCGCGGCATCTGCCTTCATGCGCACAAAATCGACCATGTGGCGCATCTCGGCCCCTCCGTGGCCGCAGGCATCGGCACGCTGCTCGGTCTGCCGACCGAGACAATCTATCAGTCCATCCAGCACGCACTGCATGTAACCACCGCCACCCGTCAAAGCCGCAAGGGCGAGATTTCCTCATGGAAAGCCTATGCCCCTTCCCACGCTGGCAAGATGGCCGTGGAAGCCGTGGACCGCGCCATGTTGGGTGAGACCTCACCAAGCCCGATCTATGAGGGCGAGGACGGTTTCATCGCGTGGATGCTCGACGGCAAGGACGCTCATTACGTCGTCCGGTTGCCCGAGAAAGGCGAGGCCAAACGCGCGATCCTCGACAGCTACACCAAGGAACATTCGGCGGAATATCAGAGTCAGGCTCTGATTGATCTAGCTTTCCGGCTGGGTAAGCAGGTGAAAAACTGGGACGATGTAAAGGACGTTCTGATCGAAACCAGTCATCACACGCATTACGTCATCGGCACCGGCTCCAACGATCCGCAGAAGTTCGATCCAAAAGCCTCCCGCGAAACACTGGATCATTCGATCATGTATATCGTTGCGGTCGCCCTGCAGGATGGCGCGTGGCACCACGTCCACTCCTACGCATCAGAACGCGCAAACCGTACCGACACAATAAGGCTATGGCAGAAGATTCACACGGTCGAACGACCCGAATGGACGGAGCGCTATCACTCCACCGATCCGAACGTGAAGGCTTTCGGCGGCCGCATCACCATCACCCTGAACGATGGCACCATTATTTCCGATGAACTGGCCGTGGCTAATGCCCATCCTCTCGGCGCAACCCCGTGGACGCGCCCGGACTACCTCCGCAAGTTCCGCACGCTGACGGAGGGCATCATCACACCACAGGAGGCCGACCGCTTTCTTGAAGTGGCGCAACGCCTGCCGGAATTATCCGCCAAAGAACTGTGTGAACTCGAAATCACCCTGCCCGCAGGCGAACTGAAAAGAAACCCAGAAATCGGAATCTTCGCTTACGAACAGTAGAAGAGAAACGAAGAGGAGCCGCCATCATGACGCAGACCTCTCACGAAAATCGTCCAAAAAAATCCGTGGCGCTTTCCGGTGTTGCGGCCGGAACCACGTCGCTCTGCACAGTCGGCCACGGCGGCAATGACCTGCATTACCGCGGCTATGACATCAAAGATCTTGCGGAACACTGCGAGTATGAGGAAGTCGCGCATCTCCTGATTCACGGTCATCTGCCCGACGTCGCGGAACTGGCCGTCTACAAGGAACACCTTCGCTCCATGCGCGGTCTGCCCGAGCAGGTAAAGCGCGTGCTGGAACAAATCCCGGCTGCCGCGCATCCCATGGACGTGATGCGCACCGGCCTGTCTGTTTTGGGATGCGTCCTGCCCGAACGCCGCGACCAGAACCCTGTCGGTGCGCGTGAGATCGCGGATCGTTGCCTCGCCTCGCTCGGATCGATCCTGCTCTACTGGTATCATTTCGCGACCAATGGTCGCCGCATCGAAGTCGAAACTGACGACGACAGCATCGGCGGTCATTTCCTCCATCTCCTGCATGGTCAGGCACCGCCTGCGGAATGGGTGAAGGCCATGCATGTCTCGCTCATTCTCTATGCCGAGCATGAATTCAATGCCTCCACCTTCGCAGGCCGGGTGATCGCTGGCACCGGTTCGGACATCTATTCCGCATTATGCGGCGGTATCGGCGCTCTCCGTGGACCGAAACATGGGGGTGCCAACGAGGTCGCACTGGAAATTCAGCAGCGTTACCTCACACCGGATGAAGCGGAAGCCGATATCCGCCGTCGCATCGACAACCGTGAGGTCATCATCGGTTTCGGCCATCCGGTTTATACGGTTGCCGATCCGCGCAACGAGATCATCAAACGCACAGCCTTCGAACTTTCAAAACGCAGTGGCGCGATGCGCCTTTACAACGTGGCGGAGCGGATCGAGACCGTCATGCGCGAAACCAAAAAAATGTTTCCCAATCTCGATTGGTTCAGCGCGGTTTCCTACAGCATGATGCGCATCCCGACCGCCATGTTCACACCGATCTTCGTCATCGCGCGTTCAGCGGGCTGGAGCGCCCATGTCCTCGAACAACGCGAAAACGGCAAGATCATCCGTCCTTCCGCAGAGTATATCGGGCCGGAAGACCGTCCATTCATTCACATCAACAAACGCGGACATATGGAGAAGGCAGCATGACCTATCTGGTCGGTTCCGAAAACCCGAGTGAATCCGCAGGAGTGCGCTTCCGCAAACTTCTCGATGCATCCGGCATTCTTCAGCTTCCGGGCGCGCATAACGGGCAGGCCGCGCTTCAGGCGAAAGATGCGGGTTTTGAAGCGCTGTATCTCTCCGGTGCCGCCATGACCGCGAGCATGGGCCTGCCGGATCTGGGGATCATCACCATCAATGAAGTGACGTTTTTTATCCGCCAGATCGTCCGCGCTTCCGGTCTTCCCATTCTGGTCGATGGTGACACAGGATATGGCGAAACGCTCAATGTCATGAACATGGTGCGCGCGTTTGAGGAAGCGGGCGCGGGGGCTGTACATCTGGAAGACCAGTTGCTGCCCAAGAAATGCGGGCATCTCAATGACAAGAAACTCGCGTCCTTGGACGAGATGGTCATGAAGGTCGATGCCGCCCGCCGCGCCGCCCGTGACATCGTGATCGTTGCCCGTACGGACGCCGTGGCCAGCGAAGGCATGGACGGAGCCGTGGCACGGGCAAAACGGTATGTAGCAGCCGGAGCGGATGCAATCTTTCCCGAAGCACTGACCACTGCGGATATGTTCCGCGAATTCGCACGCAGGATGCCCGGCGTACGCCTGCTGGCCAATATGACGGAGTTTGGGCGCACCCCCTTTTTCACGGCCGAAGAGTTTGAGAATATGGGATATCGGATGATCATCTGGCCCGTCAGTTCACTGCGCGTCGCCAACAGGGCACAGGCGGATCTTTACGCCACACTCAAACGCGACGGCAGCACGCAGACCATGGTGCCGCGGATGCAGACGCGGGAAGAACTTTACCGCACGTTGCGCTACCATGAATACGAAGCGTTGGACCGCAACATTGTGGAAACGGTGTTGCCTGCACTGGGCTGCTAATCATCACGGCGTGGAAGAGCAGAGCCAAAGGAGAAAAGCGCCTGTTACGGAGCATTTCTTTCTGTTACGTGCATTTTCACTATCAGTTAGGAAATGAGAGCGAACAATTCGACGTACCTCTTACGCAAGGAGTAACGTCATGTCGTCTTCCATTTCCTCCCTCGGCACGAGCGCCGTATCGAGTCTGTTCGGTGACACGTCTTCGGGATCTTCCTCGGTTTCGTCTGACTCGTCTTCGGCGTCTTCCTCTTCTTCCGACACCACGACCCAGACCCTGAACAGCGATGGCACCCTCACCATCACTGTGACGGACGCACAGGGCAATGTGGTCTCCACGACCACCGAGGGCACACCGCGCACCGCCAGTTCTTCGGACTCGGACTCAGACGCAGCGAACTCCGTCGATTCCTACGCCTGATCTTAATACGTCACAAAAAACCGCCCGGCATAAACCGGGCGGCTTCTACAGATTTCTAAAATTCAGAAATCAGGCCGTCGTCGTGCAGCTGGACGTCGTTGTGCTGCACGCAGGCACACCCGTGTAGTTCGAGCCATGGATGATCCCGTTGAGGATCTGCTGGAACGACTCATTCTGGCAGGAACCACCCGTGCCCGGGGTCGGAGCAACCGGCGTGGTGTTGCCACCGCAGGAACCGCCTGTGTGCCATGACGGAGCCGGCCCCCAGCCATCACATGAACCACCGCCCCAAGCCGGGGCCCAGCTGCCACATCCACCCCAAGACCAAGACGCGCCGCCACCGCAGCCGCCCCAAGCGGGCGCAACCCAGCCGCCACCAAAGCTGCAGCCACCTGAAACTTCGTTGATTTCAGCTGTGTTTAATTCACGCATTTTTCTATCTCCGTCACATGAAATGGACGAAACGTAAAAAACGCAGACAGCAACAATTGTCAATAATTCGTTTACAAAATTTTCAAAGCAAGTCAAAAAATATCGAAATGTAACAAAATCAACATTTGGACAGATTTTCGCCATCGGAATGACGGAGTTCCAAGATAACCGCAGTATTCGGTCACACACCGTCTACCATGCGACATAGTGCTTCGCAGTTACCGTTCTGTCCGACCAGCGTGAGTTTTCTTCCACAAACAAAAAACCCACGCCCCGCCAGAAAGCAGAACGTGGGCTGGGAAACTCGTAACGCGGAAAGATTCAGACTTCTTCGTCTTCTTCATCCTCGTCTTCACCGTCATCTTCAATCACGACGGCCACGCTGATCTCACCGCCGCCCTGTGCCTGAAGCGCCGTGGCGTCCGCATCCGCTTCGTCCTCGCTTTCATAGAGCTTGGCGTCGTTTGGATCGTCCGACCACTTTGTCTCCGGGTTCCAGAAGTCGAGTTCACCGTCTTCGGACTCGCGCTGGATCAGATAGCCGACAATGACTTCTTCTTCGTCGTTCATGGATGTCTCTTTCCTTCTGGACAGATCACGCATGGCATATTGAACGGGAAACGATAAGCGAAAGTTTTGCGTTCCCTCACTTTCCTTCCAGACAGCCATTTCGGGGAAATCATCGCCTCACTTTTCAACGGGCAACGCATGCGCCCCCGCCGCGCTCATAGAGCCGAACCGCCACATCAGATGCGCCAACGCCATCAACACTGGCCCGATAAACAGACCCAAAAGCCCCCAGCCCTCAAGACCGCCCAAAATCCCAAGCAGCACCCACACGAAGGGCAACCTGATCGATCCGCCGATCAGGACAGGGCGAATAAAATGATCGGCAAGAAACAGCACGATCATGCCAAATACACCCACTCCAACGGCGGCTCCCACTGTTCCTTTGACAAGGATAACCACCACAGCCAGCGCCACAGCCAAGCCGCCGAGCATCGGAATCATGGACATCAAAGCCGTGAACACGCCAAGCAGCAGAGCCTGTGGCGCTCCAGCAATGATATAGGCCACCGTAATCAGCGCGCCCTCACCCAGACCCACCAGCACCAACCCCGCCATGGCACCACGCACGGCCCCCACGACCTGAGAACGGAGCAACTCACCCCGCGGACCGAACAGGCGCCAGAGCACGACATTCATATGCCGGACCACAGCCGGGCCTGCTTTGAGGAAGAAGAACAGTACAAGCAGGGTAAAACCGAACAGAACCAGCGTGTTGGCCACACCCTGCCCGACATGATCGATCGTCCGCAGAGGCTGCCCCGGATGAAGACGATGCAGAAGCTGCTGCACACCTGACGGATCGGCCAGATTGGCCTGCCACCAATGCTCCAACTGCGCCCGCCCCCATGGCACGGAGGAGAGCCACGCCGGTTCCGGCAAGCCATACTCATGGATGTCGCGCACCCACGCTGCCGCATCGCGCGCCTGACTGGCCGCGATCCCGCCAATAACCATCGTCGGTACACCAAAAATCAGGGCAATGCCCAGAACGATAATGGCCGGCAGAACAATATCCGCATGGCGGGGTGACCACTTCCGTTGCAGCCATCCCAGAAGAGGCCAGCAGACGATCGCCAGCACGCCGCCCCACACAAGAGAGACCCGAAACCGCCCCAGAGTGTAGAGCGCCAGCGCGGCCACAACCGCCACAAGAACACCTTGCGCCCAGAACTGGAAGGGGCCACGGCCGGGACGAAATGAACGGCGCATTTCCTGCTCATCGGAAGATTGGCTGGAAGTGCAATGAGACGTCGTGTTCATGCTGACTTTCGAATTATGGAAGATGGACAGGCCACCGAACAACAGAAGGCACATAATCGCCCTTCTGACCGTTTTCGCAAAGAGATCAGGATGTTCGAGGCGAAAGACGGCCTCTCAACGCACGATGTCGCCACAGGTTTGACACCCCAGCACCTGAACGTGCGCATGTCAGCGTGGCGAGAACCGTCGCAACCGAAGCGCGTTGCCCACCACAAACACGCTGGAAAACGCCATCGCCCCCGCTGAAAAAACAGGAGACATCTGCCAGCCGAACAGAGGCTCGAACACGCCCGCGGCCAAGGGAACGAGCGCCGTGTTATAGGCAAACGCCCAGAACAGATTTTGCCGGATATTGGCAATCACCGCTCTGGAAAGCGCGATGGCCGTGCAGACAGTCTCGGGATTGCCGGACATCAGCACGACATCCGCTGCCTCCATCGCAATGTCGGTGCCCGACCCCATTGCCATCCCCACATCCGCTTCCGCCAGAGCCGGTGCGTCGTTGATGCCGTCACCCACATAAGCCAGCAGGCCGTCCGCTACCTTCAGTTTGCGAATGGCCTCCACCTTTCCGGCCGGCAGCACCTCGGCCACCACCGTATCGATTCCAGCCTGACGGGCGATGGCGCTTGCGGTGTGCGCATTGTCGCCTGTCACCATGGCCGTCCGCAGTCCCATGGCGTGAAGATGGGTGATGGTCGCAACCGTGGTAGGTCGCAATGCATCGGCCACGGCAAGAATGGCCGTCAGCCGCCCATCGAGAGCCACATAAAGGGGCGTGCGACCCAGTTCTCCCAGATGCACGGCCTGAGAGGCAAACGCCGCTACATCCAAGCCGAGATCGCGCATGTAGCGATCCGCGCCCACCGCAACCGTTCGCCCTTCCACCGAGGCCCGCACGCCTCCGCCCGTTACACTCTCAAACGCCGAAACATCTGGCAGAACGGTGTTTCCGACTGCTGCTACAATGGCTCGTGCGATCGGGTGTTCGGAGCGCGCTTCCACCGCTGCGGCCAGACGCAGAACCTCCTCCCGCTCGAAGCCCTCCGCCACGGTCATATCCGTCAGTTCAGGGTGCCCCTGTGTGAGCGTTCCGGTCTTGTCGAACGCCACGACTTTTGTGTCCTTCAACGTCTGAAGCGCTTCTCCTTTACGAAACAGCACGCCAAGTTCAGCGCCACGCCCTGTGCCGACCATCACGGAGGTGGGCGTCGCCAGTCCCATCGCGCAGGGACAGGCAACAATCAGTACCGATACAGCCCGCACCAGAGCGACGCCCAGTGCCGGTGTCGGCCCGAAGACAAGCCAGATCACGAAAGTCACAGCGGCGATGAGAAGAATGATCGGCACGAACCACATCGTCACACGGTCCACCAACCCCTGAATCGGCAGCTTCGAGGCCTGCGCGTCCTGCACCATGCGGATGATCTGCGCGAGTGTGGACGCCTCCTCCACTGAAGTCGCCCTGACAGTCAGCGTGCCGTTCTGGTTCACGGTTCCACCGACAACGCTTTCCCCAGAATGACGCGCCACCGGCACGGGTTCGCCTGTAATCATCGACTGATCGACGTAACTTTCGCCCTCCGCCACCACTCCATCGACGGGAATACGTTCTCCCGGCCGGATCAGAACCAGATCGCCACTTTTCACCTCTCCAACCGGCACTTCGGCAGGTGTGCCATTACGAAGAACCACGGCTGCACGGGCCTGCAATCCCGCCAATTTACGAATAGCGTCCGATGTGCGCCCTTTCGCGCGGGCTTCCAGAAGTCGGCCCAACAGAATGAGCGTCACGATAACCGCGGCAGCTTCATAATAAACCTGCACGGCGCCAGCAGGCAGCAACCGGGGAGCGAATGTGGCGATTACCGAATATCCCCACGCCGCCAGCGAACCGATGGCCACAAGCGAATTCATTTCCGGCGCCAGATGCACCAGAGCGACGAACCCGGTGCGAAGGAAGCGCCAACCGGGCACGAACAGAACAATCGAAGTCAGGATGAACTGGAGGATCCAGTTCGTTCTCATGCCTATGACGTGGTCCAGCAGGTGATGAAAACCGGGGATCATATGACCGCCCATTTCCATCAGAAAAACGGGAAGAGTGAAGACCAGTGCTAGGATAAAAGCGCGGGTGAGAGAGACGGTTTCCGCCTGACGACGTTCGGCTGCCTCGCCGATGTCGCGCCCTCCATCCTCTGTAATCCGGGCATCATACCCGGCCCTCTCCACTGCTGCGATCAGGTCTGAGGCGTCCGCCTGTCCTGTCACAATGGCCTGTTCTGTTGCGAGATTGACGGAAACATCCTGCACGCCCGGCACAGCGCGCAGAACTTTCTCTACACGGCCGACGCAGGAGGCACAGGTCATGCCGTCAATGGCGAGATCGACCGTCTGAGCAGGCACTCCGTAGCCTGCGGCTGTAATGGCGCGAACGAGTGTTGGAAGTGTGACGGAGGCGTCAGCCGTCACATCGGCACTTTCGGTGGCAAGGTTAGCGCTTACATCTTTCACGCCTTCGACACGTCGAAGCACCTTTTCCACACGCCCAACGCAGGACGCACAGGTCATGCCTTCGATAGGGAGATGACGGAGCACGTCGGACGTGGAGGGCATGAGAAGGCCGTTTGTTTTTTTGAACTTACCCCACTGAGGGTATCGAAAATCATATGGGATATATACAAATATTTTATTTATATACGATCACGAAACCACACGACAAAGCAGAATAAAATTCAAATATAGATGATTTTCATCAAATAAAAACGGTGGGGAGCCACTTCACCTGCCTCCCCACACTTCCCCAATTCAGGATCTGACCGCCACACCCTCTTCCAGAATGCCTTCAACCGACATGTCGCGGCACATACCAAGTCCCAGCGCCACAAACGGCAGAGCTCCAAGACATGTACTGATCACAAGCGACAAACCGGTGATCGTGGTGAAATTCTCCAGAATAACGAACAACACCAGCGCCATCAGGAACGTCGTCAGCATAGGCAACAGAGCCGTCTTGAACTTACGCTCCTTCACCAGCGTCGGACGCGCACGAAAAAATGCCACCACAGCGCACGATGTCAGGATCATCAGCAGCACGATGCCGACCGTGGAAATGCCCGCCATCGAACCGTAGACCGTCACCAGCGGGTCGGCCCCCGACAATGCCGCAAGTACCATCAGCACGAGCGCCGTGAGCGTCTGCACGACCGAAGCGGCGTGCGGCGACTCATGATGGTCATGCGTGCGGGCAAGGAAGCTCGGCAGCACCCCTTCGCGTCCCAGCACGAGCTGATACCGCGCGATGATGTTGTGAAAAGACAGCACACAGGCAAACAGACTGGTCAGCAGCAGCACCGCCATGATCTGCTTCACCACATTGCCGGCGTAACGGCCTGCCGTTTCCAGCACCATGTTGCCGCCATCCGCCAGATAGCGCTGCGCCACGCCCGTCACCGCATCCGGCCCCCACGCCATGATGATGCACCAGCAGGAGAAGGCATAAAACACGCCGATAATGATGACCGCGCCATAGGTCGCACGCGGAATGGTGCGTTCCGGATCACGTGCCTCATCACGGAAAATGGCCGTCGCCTCAAATCCGATGAAGCCTGTAATGGCAAAAAGAAGAGCCACAGCAAACGGTCCAGTGACCGGTGGTGTCGCGCTGGGCGGCGGCATGACGGGCGATGGATGGATCAGAATGGCCGCGTTCATGACCAGCACCACACCGATTTCCAACACCAGCGCCGTTCCCAGCAGCCGTGAACTGAGATCGATGTGACGGTATCCCAGAAACGCCACCAACGCGAGCGCCCCCCCGGCATAGCCCCACCATGGGAGATGAGGACCGCCCCACTGCCGAACGGTATCGTCCACTGCCCAGCCGAAGAAACCATACACACCAAGCTGGATCGCCGTGTACGTCAGAAGCGCGAGAAAAGCGCTGCCCCGCCCGACACGACCACCGAGACCCGCGCGGATATAGGAGAAGAACGCTCCTGCATCCTTCATGTAAGGCGCCATGGTCACGAAGCCGACCGAGAACAGCAGCAGCACGATGGCGGCCGCCACAAACCCGGTCCATGCCTGCGCGCCATTACCCTGTGCAATGGCCAGTGGCACGTTACCGCTGATGACGGTCAACGGTGCCGCAGCCGCCACGACCATGAAAATAATCTCCGTCACGCCCAGATTTCCCGAAAGACGCGCGGATGGTCCCTCACCGGGCAGAGTAAGTGGGCTACTGGTTTCCTTCATGCGACATTCCCCACAGGTTCGACGGCAAGCCGACGATAAGCCGCAGGCCGCCTGTCCAGAAGATACGGATTTTCGGTCTGTGCCCGCACCACCGCGCCGGGCTCGACATCGGCCAGAATCAATCCGTTGCCGCGCTC
This sequence comes from Acetobacter estunensis, assembly GCF_011516945.1. Classification (GTDB taxonomy): domain Bacteria; phylum Pseudomonadota; class Alphaproteobacteria; order Acetobacterales; family Acetobacteraceae; genus Acetobacter; species Acetobacter estunensis. Next base: position 105,134 of record NZ_WOTH01000005.1, on the reverse strand, counting down.
GATACGGGCAAGGACGGTGGCGTCAGGCGCCACGATCTGACTGTTGCCGACATAAACCGTACTGCCTTCCCGACCGTCGTGGTCGATATAGGCAACATAGATCTGGTTCTCCCACGCGCGGGTGCGGATGACCTCCCGGGCCACGAAGGTGAACGGCTCCATCTGCGCTGTGGGCACCAAAAGCGCCTCGCACCCACCAAGGGCAACAGCGCGGACATATTCAGGAAACTCAACGTCGTAACAGATCATGGTGGCGATCTTCACACCATGAAACGGCACGATCTCGGGCAGGGCATCCCCCGGCACGAAGAATGCGCGGTCCAGTTCCCCGAACAGATGCTGCTTTCGGTAGCGCGTCAGTTCGCGCCCATCGGCATCGATCAGGATCGCACTGTTATAGAGCTTGCGTGGTCCCAGTTCTTCCGCGCTCTCGGCCAGCCCCACGAGAATGGCGAGACCGTGCATGACCGCCATCTGTCGCACCGCAGCGAGCGCATCGACGCGCGCCAGATCGAAAAGCTGCGGGCCGATGTCATAGCCTGTGACGAACAGTTCCGGCGTGACAAGGATGTCCGCTCCCTGCGCACGTGCATCGGCTGCCGCCCGGTCGAGTTCCGCAAGGTTGGCCGCGATGTTTCCCGGTGTTCCGGCCGTCTGAAGTCCGGCAATGCGCATGCGTCTGTCCGCTTCCTCATGGCAATCTTCCGATCACCATACAGAAGCGGAAATACGTTTCAATATCGAAATAACATCACTGGCCTGTGAAGGGCACGTTCAGACCGCGTCCTCCTTCTCCTCCACCACGACGCGGCAAGCCGCCAGATCCCACGCCGCGCATCCCACGGATTTGAAGAACACCGGTTCATCCGTCGATGGCGGCTCTTTCAGCGCATCGGCAAGCGATCTCACGCTCGCCCAGTCCACATCCGCCTGAATGAGATCGCCTGCCTCCGAAGGAGCGCCTTGCGGATCGTCCACATAGAGGCTGCTTTCCCGAACGATCCTTGGCCCAACCTCGATCATGTCCGGGCGAAACGCTCCAACCCCAATGACGAGTGTGTCCGGGTGAGGCGCAGCGTCATAAATGACCTCCCGACTGGACGTGACGGTGATAACCGCGTCGAACCGTCCCTCATCGCCGGTTTCAGGCCGCAGGTCGCATTCAGGCGTGACATGCCTGAGACAGAACCCTCGCGCCTTCTCGGGCGAGCGCGCTCTGATGAAGATCGTAACGCCCGGATAAAGCGCTGCCAGCGCGTCACAATGCGCCACGGCCTGCGCGCCTGTGCCCACGAGCAGCACACGCCGAACAGGTTCACGTCGGAAGATACGGATGCCCAGCATGCTGATGGCCGCCGTACGCCGCATGGTCACGGTGGGACCGTCCAACCCAAAAAGCAGTTCGCCCGTGCCCGCATCCGCGCACGTCACCTGTCCCTGAATGATCGGTCGCTCCGAGCCTGCATTAGCGGGGCAGATGGTCAGCAATTTGGTGACAAGCAGGTCCGGGCTTGCGCAGGGCATGGCCATCAGTAGCGTTGAACTGCCGGGGGCCTGCGTCACCACACGCTCGGGACAGATGAGACGCCCCTGCGCATAATCCAGCACCGTGCGTTCCAACGCATCGAGTAGGGCAGAAAACGGCAGGAGGCGCTGCGTTTCAGCGGCGGAATAAAGTTTCATGTCGCTCTTTTAAACCATCATGACTGCCGCCGATATGATGGCCGTCACCGACTGGATGGCTTGCCGATTGGCCGGACAAGAGGATCGAGCGCGACAATAGCACAGCTATGATCCTGCAATTCTTCGGCTGAGCCACGGTTTTTGTGCGCAAGATCCGCCACGTCATTGAGGATCAGGAAACCGGGTTGGTTGTCCTCAAAGGTTTCAGGAACAACGGCAAGCGTGTGGTGCCCCATTTCAAACTCAGGATGCCGCAGGGATTGCGCCAGACGAAGAAAGGGCTTCACGCCAGCAAGGTTCATGCCATTCACACGCATGGCCCGATAGGGATGACCTCGCAGCAAAGCCGGAAGGAACGCCCACTGTGAGGAAACAGCTTCGCGCATATAATAGAGAGCGACTTTTATTTCGGGTCTGATGCACTCCACATGAATATGGAACTGATTCTGGGAGCGACCGTCCTGTGAATTGATGGCAAGTGCGACATCTTCACGCGGCAGGCGAACGCCATACCCTTCACCAACACGGAAAGCCTGTGCCCAGGCATGGGCAAAGTAATCCGGCGTCGCAGGATCGCGCAGAGCAGGTGATTCCATGCCGGAATTACGGTCGGTTGGAATCAGGAGATATTGCGATCGTCCCTCAATACTTTTCAGAACCGCAACCCGATGAGGACTGTCGAGAACCGCGCAGGCTCCCGGGCCATGAGAAATATCCTGAGAAGCACAGCGCTCATGCACGATGTGCCATAGGGCATCCGGATTGGCAGCACGAACAGGCAGCGCAAAAGACAGTCCGACGAGACAGGAGCCAGACAGAAACAACCCCGGAATCCTTCGCGCGATGTGTGAAACCCACTGTGTCATCAACCATTCTGATCGCACGAAACACGGTCGAATGCATTTGAAGGTTATGCGTTCAGCAAGTACGTCTCGCGATTGCGCTCACCATTTGATCCGCATGCCAGCCGTCAGCGCAGCCGTTCCAACATTGCTTCCAGTATTGGTTTCACGATGTCCCGCGAACATATTGATGGTCAGATCCATTCCCGGCACCCCTTTGACGGGATAGGCCGCCGTAATGGTCCGGCCGGTTTCCATCGGGACGGGGCTGCTGTTGCTCTGTTCGATGTTGAACGGCCCGATATGGCGTATGCCGTCTTTTTCTTGCGGCTTCAGGGACAATGCCGGAGCCGTGACGTAATAGTCTTTTTCAGGCGAAGTCAGTTTCGTGCCGCTCGGTAAAGCCATGCCTGCGTGAGCAGTAGAGGAAGAGAGGTTCGCACCTCCCGAACTTGAGGGAGGAATGAAATAAGGTGCCGGACTGGCTACACCATAGGTCACAGGCATCAGGAAGACTACGAAACTAAACCTGCAGAATGACCTCTGTCGTCCCCACCGACCGAAACCGAAGCAGGTGTTACGGGTGCCCGCAACCGGAAAAAATATCGCACTCACTGCATGGCTCCGCACTGTAACGTGCCAGCAACACACCGCAAAAAAGCGCTCTTCGGCAAATCAACAAATAAAACGAAAAACCCATATAAGATACAGGGCGTTATCTTAGCAGATACCCAACAAACACTTCAGCTCTTCAGGAAAATTAAAAACGCTTATTCTTAAATTCCGAGTGAATGAATATTTTAAGCACTATCGACAGCCAGCAAATCCCCAGTATCGACGCATCGGGCTACCGTTGCGGCCGTCACTCTAGCAAATGCCGGCCTCCCTCACCTCACCAGCTTCGCCAACCCTCCCACAACCTTGCGCGCCAGTTTGATCCGCTGCGCATTCGTCAGTTCCCGCACCACAGCCAGCTTGTGGTCGGGACGGAGACGGGCTGCACCGTCCTTCCAGTTCGTGATCCAGCGGATAAGGCCCTCCGGATTGGCGAAGCTGTTGCCGCGGAACTGAAGCACCATACCCTTCGGCCCGGCTTCCAGTCGCTCAATCCCGGCCTCACGACAGAAGCGCTTGAGCGCCACAACATCGAGCAGGTTCTTGAGTTCTGGTGGCACCTCACCAAAGCGATCCACCAGTTCGGCTTCCATCGCCTCATCTTCCGCCTCGGACGCAAGCGCACTGATGCGACGATACAGGCCCAGCCGCACCGGAAGATCCGTGACATACGTGTCAGGAATCAGCACCGGCAGGCCAAGCACGATAGTAGGTGTCCAGTCGCGATCCTGCGATTTCGCGCGGCCTTTCTCCGCGCGCAGATCAGCCACGGCATCCTGCAACATCTGCTGATACAATTCGATGCCAACCTCGCGGATATGGCCCGACTGCTCCTCACCCAACAGATTGCCCGCGCCACGCAAGTCCAGATCGTGGGATGCCAGCGTGAAGCCTGCGCCCAGCGTGTCGAGCGTCTGCATGATCTCCAGCCGCTTCTGGGCCGAAGCCGACAGCACATGCGTCTGCGGCCACGTGAGATAGGCATAGCCACGCTGCTTGCCGCGCCCGACGCGCCCACGAAGCTGATAGAGTTGTCCCAGCCCGAACATGTCGGCCCGGTGGATGATGAGCGTGTTGACGGTGGGCATATCCAGCCCGCTCTCCACAATATTGGTGGAGAGCAGGATGTCGTATTTCCCGTCCGCGAACTCCGTCATCACGCGCTCAAGCTCGGTCGCGGACAACTGCCCGTGCGCTTTCACCACTTTCGCATCCGGCACGATATCCGCCAGACGCTCGGCCAAGCGGTCCAGATCCTCGATGCGTGGCGCCACACAGAACGTCTGACCGCCCCGGAAGCGCTCGCGCTGGATGGCTTCGCGAATCACCACGCTGTCGAACGGCATGATGAAGGTCCGCACGGCCAGACGGTCGGTTGGGGGCGTGGCTATCAGGCTCATCTCACGCACACCGGAGAGCGAAAGCTGAAGCGTGCGCGGCAGCGGTGTGGCGGAGAGCGTCAACACATGCACGCCTTCACGCAACGCCTTGAGCTTCTCCTTGTGGGAAACGCCAAAATGCTGCTCCTCATCGATGATGAGCAGCCCCAGATCGGCAAACTTCACCGTCTTGGCAAGCAGCGCGTGTGTGCCGATCACGATGTTGACGCTGCCATCCGTGAGGCCCTTACGCACCTCGGTCGCCTGTTTGGGCGTGACCATGCGTGAAAGCTGCACCACATGAATGGGGAAACCCTCGAAGCGTGTCTCGAATGTACGGAAATGCTGCCGTGCCAGCAGCGTGGTCGGCACCACGACGGCCACCTGCACGCCTGACATCGCGGCGATGAATGCAGCCCTGAGCGCCACCTCGGTCTTGCCAAAGCCCACATCGCCACACACCAGACGGTCCATCGGCCGGCCGGAGGAAAGGTCTTCCACCACATCGGCAATGGCGCGGGCCTGATCGTCCGTCTCCACGAAGGGGAAACGGGCGCAGAACTCTTCCCACATGCCCTCCGGAGTCATGAAAGCCGGTGCCTCAAGAAGCGCGCGAGCGGCGGCTGTGCGGATCAACGCACCCGCCATATCGCGGATGCGCTCCTTCATCTTCGCTTTACGGCTCTGCCACGCAACACCGCCCAGCTTGTCGAGCGCCACACCGGCCTGATCGGAGCCGAAACGGCTCAGAAGCTCAATGTTCTCCACGGGGAGGTAGAGCTTCTGGCCGCCATCATAGAGGAGGCGCAGACAGTCATGCGGCGCCACGCCGACACTGACGGTCTCAAGCCCGTCATAGCGCCCGATGCCGTAATCCTGATGCACCACGAGATCGCCTTCCGTGATCTCGCCCGCCTCCGCGATCAACTCATCGGCGCGTCGGCGCTTGCGCGCTGGCCGACCGATGCGCTCGCCCAGCAGATCCTGCTCGGAGACCAGCGCCAGATCGTCGCCCACAAAACCACGGTCGATGCCAAACACCAGCAGGCCGACCGGCCCCGGCTTCATGCGGCGCGCGGTCTTCCAGTCGTCAAACGTCTCGACCGGAATGCCGTGCTCCATGAACAACGTGCGGATGCGCTCGCGCGAACCTTTCGTCCACGCGGCAATGTAACAGCGGCGCTTGGTTTCAGCCCACTGGCGGGCGTAATCCTCGACCAGCGCGAAGACTTTTTCACGCTCGCCCTGCGGCGTCAGCTTGGCGAACAGGATGCCGGGACGACCGCCCGCGTCGATCCCCTCCGCGCCGTCAGGTTTAGCGAACGGGCTAAACCGCATGACCGGCAGCCGAGACGTCGCCGCGTCCCATCCCTTGCGATCGAGATAAAGCAGGTGTGGCGGCAGCGCGCGATACGGTGTCTCGCCCTCGCGGGTCGGTTCGCGGCGCGCCTGATAGTGATCCGCGATCATCTCGAACCGGGCGGCAAGAGACTCGTCCACCTGATGATCGAGCGAGAGGGCCGCGTCCGGCATGTAGTCGAACAGCGTTTCCATCTCGGTGTGAAACAGCGGCAGCCAGTGTTCGATGCCGGTGTAGCGACGGCCATCGCTGACGTGTTCATACAGCGCGTCGCTGGCCGCAGCGGGACCGAACTGATCGCGCCATGCGCTGCGGAATCGCGACACACTGTCCGGGTCGAGCGAAAACTCCGAGACGGGCCGCATGGTGAGAGATTTCACGTGCCCAGTGGAACGCTGTGTGCCGGGGTCGAAGTTGCGGATGTTCTCCACTTCGTCCCCGAAAAGGTCGAGCCGGACAGGCTCTGCCTGACCGGCTGGGAAAAGATCGAAAATGCCGCCGCGCGTAGCGAACTCGCCCGGCTCCATCACCGTGTCTGTGCGGGTATAGCCATTGGCGATCAGCAATTCGATCAGAAACGCCTGATCGAGACTTTCTCCCTGCACGATGTCGAGCGACTGACCGCGAAACGCTTCGCGTGGCGGCACACGCTGTATGAGCGCGGACGGAGTGGTGAGCACAATACGGCCCGCAGGCGGCACAGGCTCAAGCAACCGCGTCAGGGTGGCGACACGTTCGGCAATGATGACCGGGTTAGGTGAAACGCGGTCGTACGGCAGACAATCCCACGCGGGAAAACGCAGAACCTGCACGCCCTCCCCCACATAGTCCAGCACGTCACCCAGACGAGAGAGGGCGGCGTCATCACGCGCGACATGCAGCAGCGGGCCTTTGTGTTCCCGCGCACGCCGCGCCAGCAGCAGTCCGTCGAATCCTTCAGGCGCGCCCCAGATGGTGGTGGCGCGTGTGGCGGTGCGTACGTCTGCGTCCATCAATGATGTGTCCGTTCGTCCTGATTCACTACGGCGAGAGCGTGGAAAAGCGCTCAGGCCGTCGCCTCTTTCTTGCCCATGCGTGTCAGCGCGTCATCCACCAGCGCCACGAGCATGGGCGTTTTTTTCTCTTCGGGAATGGACAGCCGTCCGAACAACCAGTCCGTCAGATCCGGGTCGGGCAGTTGGAGCACGTGTTCCATGTCCGCCACCTGCTCCGCATTCATGCCGTTCACATGCCGGTCCACAAAACCGCCAATCAGGATATCGGTCTCGAACGTGCCACGATGCTGGGCGCGGAAGATGAGCCGACGGCGGCGCGCCTCCAGCGATTCCGCGTGATCGTTCCCTGTCTGGGCGGAAGATGCGTTTTCATTCTGTTCCATGGCGCGCCTGTCCTGTAAGCCTTGTGGCCGATGCCTGCCAGCCCGACAAGAAAGGCCGTTGCGCCCTCCGTGTCCAGACCGCTCCCGCAATCGGGATCGCAGGACGGTTCTGCGCGTCTGGAAGTTGAGCCTCGGCCTTTTCCGGTCCCGCCCGTCATCGCCCCTCTTCTCGCCCCGTTGGACACTCTTCCCGGTGTGGGCCCCGCTACCGCAAAACTGCTGGCAAAAGTGACAGGCGGGCGGGCCATCATCGACCTGCTGTTTCACATGCCCGAAAACGTGACGGACCGCAGGCGCCGACCGAAACTGGCCGATGTGGTACCCGGCACCATCGCCACGGTGGACGCCACCATCACCCGTGTCGTCTCACCCGCTCCCAACAGTCGCCAGCCATGGCGCGTGATGCTGGAAGATGACACCGGCGCGCTTGAAGTGGCCTTTTTCTCGCGTTGGCAGGCCCGCAAAGCCGTGGTGGGCAGCAAGGTTCTGGTGTCGGGACGGGTGGACATGTTTGGCGGTCATCCCGTCATCGGCACGCCTGATTTCTTTGCCGCTCCGGGAGAAAAAATCCCACTCCTCGATCCGGTCTGGCCGCTGACCGCAGGCCTGTTTGCCGGACAGGTCCGGGCCGCCATGCGTAAGGCGTTCGCGCTGCTGCCCACCGATCTGCCCGAATGGCAGGACGAGAGCGCGGTCAGACGCCGCCAATGGCCAGACTTCCGCACAACCCTTTTGTGGACCCATTTTCCGGGCGATGTGCCGGAGTTTCTGCAGGGCAATGAGTGGCACGCCGCACGCCGTCGCGCACGCGAACGGCTGGCCGCTGACGAACTTCTGGCATCCCAGCTTGCGCTCCTGCTCGCCCGCCGCGCCAACCGCTCACGGCCGGGCCGCTCTCTCAAAGGCGACGGCCACCTCCAACGCGAAGCCCTGCGCCGATTCGGTCATACCCTGACCGATGCCCAGAAACGCGCCCTGCATGAAATCGATAGGGATCTCGCCGCTCCACGCCGCATGGTGCGGCTGCTTCAGGGCGATGTCGGCGCAGGCAAGACAATGGTGGCGCTGCTCGCCATGCTGCGGGCCGCCGAGGCTGGCGATCAGGCCGCGATCATGGCCCCCACGGAAATCCTCGCCCGCCAGCACTTCGCCACCTTCGAGCGCCTTTCGCCCGTGCCCGTCGTGTTCCTTTCCGGCTCTGTACGTGGCAAGGCGCGTAAGGAAGCGTTGGCAGCCATTACGGATGGCTCGGCCTCCCTGATCGTGGGCACGCACGCACTGGTGCAGGACGCAGTGGAATATCACGACCTCGCGCTCGCCGTGGTGGACGAGCAGCACCGCTTCGGCGTGGGACAGCGCCAGACACTGGGCCAAAAAGGAAAATGCGTGGACATGCTCGTCATGACCGCGACACCGATTCCTCGCACGCTGCTTCTGGCTCATTGGGGCGAAATGGACGTGAGCCGTCTGGACGCCAAACCTGCCGGTCGCAAGCCGATTCACACTTCCGTTCATGGGCTGGACGCTTTCGAAGCCGTGTTGGCAGGGCTGGACCGGGCGCTGGCCTCCGGCGCGCTCATATATTGGGTGTGCCCGCTCGTCAGTGAGAGCGAGACGCTCGACATCGCCGCTGCCGAAGCACGACATGCGGCTCTTGCGGAACATTTCGGCCCCCGAGTGAACGTGGCGTTAGCGCATGGGCAACAGGACATTGCTGTGCGCGAGACTGCACTGGCCGAGTTTGCCGCTGGCCGAAGCCGTGTGCTTGTGGCCACCACCGTGATCGAAGTGGGCGTGGATGTGCCACAGGCCACCGTGATGGTGATCGAGCACGCGGAACGCTTCGGACTGGCCCAGTTGCACCAGTTGCGAGGGCGCGTCGGGCGCGGTGCGGATCAATCTTACTGCCTGCTTCTCCATGGCAGCGAGAAAGGCGCTGTCGCTAAACAGCGTCTGGCGCTTTTGCGGGAGACTGAAGACGGGTTTCTGATCGCGGACGAGGACTTCCGTATGCGCGGAGGAGGCGACGCCACCGGCCGCAGGCAATCCGGGCTTCCGGGTTTCCGACTGGCCATATCGGATGATGAGGACGCGGATTTCTCCGATCTCATTGTGCTGGCGCGCCAGACCGCAGAACTGGAATTGCAGACTTTTCCGACTGATGGCACTCCGCCAGAACGTCTGATCATGCTGCTCTGCCTGTTCGGCAAGGACAATTCCACGCTTGCCATTCAATCGTGATTGCCTGCACAAACCCGTCGCAATCATGCGACGCTTTGATGTACGCGGTTCAATTAAGGCCCCATTTACAGCCGCCTGCTACCACCTGTGCGTATGACGCCGCGCAGGACGAGTTCCCTTTCCGTGACGTCTCCCATGACCATAGAACGGCTGGCGCGGCATGAACGACACATCTTCTCTTCCCACCGATGAAGGGCCGCTGCTCACCCTGCTTGTCCGCTGCGCAGCACAACTTCTCCCCTGTGATGTGGCGTGTGTGCTCGGCTCAGTGGAGCAGGATGAACAGCCGATCGTTCTGTCTCACTCAAAACCTGTGCGCCTGCCTCCCTTCGCACAACTGAAAGAGGCGATGGACGCATCCGTTGACCAGTTAGCTGCGGGCAATGGTGTAAAAGCGGGACAGTTCGCTGAAAAAGTCGGGGAATTCAGCGCATGGGTCTGCAAACCCCTACGGGACGGGAAAGACGACTCTTCTCCGTTTCTGCTCTGCCTCAACCGCTCAGAACAGCCCTTTCCTTCTTCCGCCCTGACGCGGTTGGCCAGCCTCTCTCTTCCGGCCGTCAGCGGTCTTCGGCCACCTGTGCCAGGCAGTTCCGGCATAGCCGATCTCATGCGCTATCTCGACACGCGCATCACGAACCCCGGCATCTCCACAGCCACACCTCTGGCTCTCCTGCGCATCGACCTTGCCCGGATCGGTCCGATCAACGACAGCGACGGCTGGCCTGTCTCTGACGCCCTGATCGGGCAGGCGCACGATATCCTGCACGCAACCACGCCCGATTCCTGCTTTACCGTTCATCTCGGCGGCGGGAGTTTCGCCGTTGTCGTCCCGCTCGAACAGCAGAACGTGGAAGCCGCCAACGAATTGGCCACCACCATCGTGGCACGCATGGAAGCGGCACACAGCCGCCCGGAAAACAGCTTTCCGCTGGAACCTCATATCGGGTGGGCCGCCTTTCCTTTCGATGCACCCGATACCGACACACTGATCGGCTTTGCCAACGCCGCGCTGGCTGGCATTCGCGGACAACGCGGTGGCACGCGGGTCAATCGTGTGGCTCCTGAAATTGGAAAAGTGCATGCCGAACGGGTCGGGCTGGAAGGTGATTTGCGGCACGCCATCGCGGAAGGACATTTTCGCCTCAACTGGCTGCCAGTCCTGGAAACGGCCACGGAACATGTCATTGCGTTTGAGGCGCTGGTTCGGTGGGACCGTAATGGCCACGGAGAGGTCAATCCGCTTGTCTTCCTCGACTGCGCCGAGAGTACCGGCCTTATTGAGGACATCGACACATGGGTGTTGCATCACGCCTGCCAGCAGGCCACCACATGGACTCAACCCCTCGGTCTGAGCATCAACGTCTCGCCAAGCTGGCTGGAAACGGAGCGGGTGGCCGCCAGCATCGGAAGCGCGCTCGAAAAGAGTGGACTTGAACCGGCACGGCTTCAAATCGAACTGTCAGAACGAAGTGGGTTCGACAGACCCGATATCGCTCGCAAGGAACTGGCTCGCATCCGGGCCATGGGCGTGCGGCTGGTGCTGGATGATTTCGGCACGGGCTTCGGGGCGCTGGAAAAGCTGACGAATTATCCGTTCGATCAGGTCAAACTCGACCGAGTGTTCATTCGCAGGCTTGGGCGCGACAGCCGAGTGGAAACCATCCTCCGCTCCACCATCTACATGATCCACGCGCTGAACATGAGTTGCTGCGCCGAAGGCGTGGAAACGGAAGAACAACTCGGTTTCCTCGACGCTCACGGATGCGAGGAAATCCAAGGATACCTCATCGGCCGACCCAGCGTGCAACCGCCCCGGTAAGACGCTCTCGCCTGCCCTCCTGACGGGTGCCTTCCGTCAGGATCAGAATTTCGCGGATGCGTTGAGGGAGCCGTAGTTGAAAAGCCCCGAGCGTGCGGTTGTAAATTCCTGTGTCTGCCAGACTTGGCTGTAGGAAATACGCACGCCGTAGAACATGACGGCCACACCCGCGTGAATCTCGCCCACCACCGGCTTCTTGTCCACATGGGGGGAGTTTTTCAGAGTGGTGTTGCCCTGCAACGTGGCATCATAGGCCACCGCGTCCCCACTCACGCCGCCAAAAATATACCACGGCACCATGCGGGTGGCCTTGTAGGCATCCGTTCCATCAGTTCCCGCCCCGATCGTGGGAACCCCGAAATCACTGTCCAATCCTTGCCCGATACGAAACGTATCCCCCAAGGTACCAGCAATCCGGTAATCGCCCGCACGCGCGGAGGCCGACGGCAACATATCGAAGAAAATGCCATTGGCGCCCCCGATGTTTCCCAGCGGCAGACGCCATGTGCGCCCCATCTGCACCTGAAAGATCACTTGGTTTTTGAGCTGATGGTGCCAGCCGAGATTCTGCGTGTCGCCGATCGCGCCATGAAAGCCGTTCTGAAGCTGACGCGCGCCCGAAGCCGGTCCCATCACGCCCATCTGGATTCCAAAGACGCTGCGTGAAAGATCCGTGTCATTGATGAGGTTAAGCGTGCCCAGCAGAACGCCAGCATAAGGCCGGTCGCGCGAAGATGGAGTCGCGGTCTGGGTATCAGAAGGTGTGAAGATGAGTTGCTGCACTCCCGCACTCACACGCTGCATGCCGCGACCAAGCACAAAACGATTCACGGCCGCCAGCGGTCCGGGAAGATGATCGGTTCGGGAGGTCCAATTGAAGCGCAATCCACTGGTATAATACTGATCCGACGTGCCTTTCAGCGTCGTGACCGCATCGTTCTCACCCTGAAGGGTCCATGTGTTCTGATCGTCCTGCAAGGGCGTGGCGCGCGCTGTCGGGGCGAGGACCGTTCCCACGAGCATGGCAGCCATCACAAGCGTCCGGCTGTTTCTCACTTCCGATGATTGACTGGCTGTCTGCACACTCACACTCCCCGTCCCACATCCTCTGACATCCGGTGTGGTCTTGTCTCGGAGGGCGCGTCAACTGCCGTTTCGTTCATCCGCCCCCACATCGTCCTCAGGGACGCATCCTGTGATGGGAAAAGCTCAAGAAAGTCTCTCCACGCTCCTTTTTTGGCCCGATCTTTCATTAAATTCATCTCGCGGACAGCCGAAATACCAAAAAGACTGTAGCTTTCAGCCGATCGCTTATGCTTTTGTAGGAACGTTCTGGAACGCCAACTGGCTTTCAGGATACCGGCCACCAGGACGAGACATCGTATGTCTCGACAGGGCTTCACCAGAGGCTCAGTTTTCCCGACCCGGAATTGCTTTCACAGGTGGCACATGGCGCCGCCAGACTTCGGGATCAAGACCCTTGAGAAGTAACAGAACCGACCGCAGCTCCCGCTCTCCCCGCCGCGGCGGATTTGACGATGATTTTATGGGCGGCGGCCCCTCGCAGTATGACCGCGGGAACAGCGCCCCCTTCGGTGGAGACCGTGGGGGCTTTGCTCCGCGTCGCCCGGCTGGCGGTGGTGGCCTTCAGGTCGTCGCTACGGGTCCGGAAATTGAAGCCACTGTAAAGTGGTTCAATAGCGAAAAGGGCTTCGGCTTCGTCGAACTCGCCGATGGTAGCGGAGACGTGTTCCTTCACGCCAACGCCCTTTCGCAGGCAGGCCACGACAGCGTGAGCCCCGGCGCCACTCTCATGGTCCGCATCGGACAGGGTCCGAAGGGCCGTCAGGTCGCAGAAGTGATCTCCGTCGATGAGAGCACGGCGCAGCCGGAGCGTCCCCGCGCCCAGTTCGGTGCTGGCCCGCGTGCGGGCGGTTTCGGTGGTGGTCGCGCCCCCCGTCCCGCGCCTGACATGTCGTCAGCCGAGGAAGTCCGTGGCACCGTGAAGTGGTACAACGCCACCAAGGGTTTCGGCTTCATCACGCCGGATCATGGCGGCAAGGACATTTTCGTCCACGCCTCCGCTCTTGAGCGTTCCGGCATTCAGGGGCTGAACGAAGGTCAGGTGACCAACGTGAAGGTGGTGCAGGGCCAGAAGGGTCCGGAAGCCGCTGCCGTTTCGGTTGACTGATCCCGATACTCCTGTCATGAACACGTTCCTTTCGGGATGTGTTCATGAACGGAAAACGCCGCCAGCCTTTTCAGGCTCGCGGCGTTTTTTGTCATTCACACAAAAGAAAAAAGCGACTTAGTAGTCGCCCTTTCCCTTGTTACGCAGCAGGCGCGCCTTGTCGCGTTGCCAGTCTCGCTCGGCAATCGCGTGGCGCTTGTCTTCCTTTTTGCGCCCTTCACCCAGCCCGAGCGTCACTTTCGCCATCCCGCGTTCGTTGAAGTGAATATCGAGTGGCACGAGCGATGCCCCTTCACGCGCCACGGCATTGAGAAGATGCGTCACCTGTCGGGCGTGCAGAAGCAGTTTGCGCGGTGCCTTGGTGTCGAAACGTGAGAGGACTCCCCCCTGATATTCAGGGATGAAGCTGTTGAAGAGCCAGATTTCTCCATTGCGTTCGGCCGCGTACGCTTCCGTAATCGTCGCCCGTCCAAGGCGGAGGCTCTTCACCTCCGGTCCCTTGAGCACAATACCGGCCTCGACGGTTTCCAGAATCGTATAGTTGAAACGTCCCTTCCGATTCTGCGCGGCAATGCCATGCGAAATCATGCCGGACGCTTTCTTGCTTCCTTTTGCCATGGATCAGCCCAGAAGCCCGACATCCGTCAGGGCCAGACGCACAACCTGACGCGCGGGCTCGGAAAGCGGCACCAGAGGAAGACGGGTGTGTTCGCCACACAGACCAAGAAGCGATGCCGCGAACTTCACCGGACCCGGACTCGTTTCACAGAACATCGCGTCATGCAGCGGTAGCAGCCGATCTTGCAGCGCCACGGAATCCTTCGTGCGGCCTTCCCGCCATGCTGTCTGCATCTGGGAACACAACGCAGGCGCGACATTGGACGACACACTGATGCAGCCGTCGCCACCTGCCGCAAGAAACGAGACTGCCGTGCCGTCTTCGCCCGAAATCTGGTTGAAATGCCGCCCTTTGATGGCATGCCGCACCTGCAACGGGCGCAGCAGGTTGGCGGTCGCATCCTTCACGCCCACAATGTTGCCGATCCTGGCCAGTCGCGCCATCGTCTCGACAGAGATATCCACCACCGAGCGGCCGGGAATGTTGTAGAGCACGACAGGGATACTGATCGCATCGGCCACGGCGGCAAAATGCTGGTAGAGTCCTTCCTGCGTCGGCTTGTTGTAATAGGGCGCCACAACCAGCACCGCCGATGCCCCCGCCTTTTCGGCGTGCTTCGCCAGATCAATGGCCTCCGCCGTGCTGTTAGAACCAGCGCCAGCAATCACCGGCACACGACCGGAGGCGACTTTCACCGTACGCTCGACGATCTCGTGATGCTCGGCATGGGAAAGCGTGGGGCTTTCGCCCGTGGTACCAACAGGCACCAGACCCGAGATTCCCTCAGCAATCTGCCACTCGACAAGACGGTCGAAGGACGAAAGATCGAGGGAGCCATCGCGGTTCATCGGTGTGATGAGGGCCGTGATCGCCCCCGTGAACATGGCTTCGGTCATGAGGCTCTTCTTCTTGTGATCCGACGCTGCGACGTCCTGAATGTGGCGTTGGTATGCCACGAAAGCGAGGCCCTGTCAGGCCGCGGCTTTTTGCGCGCGCAACCGGAAAGGAGACTGGGGATAGACACCGAGGATGCTGAAACGCGCGGAAAAGAATTCCAGTTCCGCCAGAGCCTGCTTCAGGCCCGGACGGTCAGGCCGCCCTTCCACGTCCAGCAGGAACTGGGTGGCCGCGAACGATCCGTCAAGCATGTAGCTTTCAAGCCGCGTCATGTTCACCCCGTTCGTCGCGAAACCACCCAGCACCTTGTAGAGAGCACCGGGCTCGTTGCGGACGCTGAACAGCACCGTGGTCATGACGGGGCCTGCGTCGAAAACGGCCAAAGGCTCCCGGGCCGCCACATAAAACCGCGTGGTGTTGTGCGTGGCGTCTTCCACATTGCGACGCAGGATTTCCAATCCGTTCAGTTCGGCCGCCAGTTCTGAGGCCACAGCCACATCCTCGGGGCGTCCCCACTGGGCCACCATCTCCGCAGCCCCAGCCGTGTCGAACTCCGCAACGGGGGTCAGATCCAGATCGCGGATCAGATCCCGCACCTGCGCCAACGCCACCGGATGCGTATGCAGGCGCTTTGCCTGCTCAATGGTCGTGCCGGGCACCCCCATCAGACAGTGTTCCACACGCTGGAAATGCTCCGCCACGATGTGCAACCCCGACTCGGGCAGCAACGCATGGATGTCCGGCACCCGTCCCGCAAGATTATTCTCGCAGGCGAGCATGGCCAGATCCGCGCGTCCGTCATGCACGGCGGCAATAGCGTCCGCAAAGGTTGCGCACGGCACGGTTTCCCATCCCGGATAGGCTGTCCGACACGAAAGATCGGAATAGGCGCCCGGACGCCCCTGAAACGCAATGCGCCCCGGAACGGGGCCGATTACGGTGCCGGTCACGACACACCTCCCAACATGCGCCGCGCGCGCTCCAGATCGGCTGGAGTGTCCACACCGAACGGCGCCTGCGCCACCCGCGCGCAACCAATGACCATACCAGCTTCAAGCGCGCGCAACTGCTCCAGTTTTTCCCGTCGTTCGAGCAACCCTTCGGGCAAGGCCACGAACTGCTCAAGCGCAGAGCGCCGCCACGCATAGACACCGATATGGTGCCACAATTCTCCCGCGCCCCATGGAATGACGGCACGAGAAAAATAGAGTGCACGGGCCGTCTGCGCCTCTGGAGCAAAGGCACAAGCGACTTTCACCACAGAGTTGGCGCCTGCTTCCTCTGCGTCCCGAATGGGCGACACCAACGTGCCTATATCTATGGCCGCGTCATCCAATGGACGAAGCGCGGCTTGTAGAGTTGCCGGATCAAGTCCCGGCAGATCACCCTGAAGGTTGATAATGATGTTGTGTTGTCCCTGCGGGTCGAGGGCGCGCGCCGCGTGATGCACACGGTCCGAACCGGAAGGAAGATCGGGTGGCGTGAGCACAACCTCCCCTCCTGCGCTGCGCACTGCATCCGCAATCTCGACCTCGGCCGCCGCCACGACCACACGCCCGACGCCCGCGCGCTGCGCCCGTTCCACAACGTGAAGGATCATCGGACGTCCGGCGATGTCCGCCAGCGGCTTTCCGGGCAGCCGGGAGGACGCCATGCGGGCCGGGATCAGGATAAGGGGAGAAGCCATGAGAAAAGGTCGCGAAACACCGTCAGCCGGCAGGAAACAGCGCAAAACCGCCGGCGGCTTCACAGGAAGCGCAGCGCACTCTAGAAAAGACGTCCCACCTACGCAACAGCGTCCGCCGTGCCGCCTGTCGGCTCTCTTGCGGACATGCGGAGAAAAATGGACTTTTCGACTGCCAATCGCGGCGCATTCGCTCTTCTTCTTGTCGCCTGCGCAATGGGCGTCTCCTGGATGGGGGGAGCGCTGGCCATCCCGCCTCTCTCAGCCACTGCTCCGGCACAGGCCGCATCTTCACAGAAAGAGGACGCAACACCTCTCCCTGCGGGTGACCCCAACCGTGGCATGACTCTCGCCACCGAAAGCTGCGCGGCCTGTCATTCGCTCACGCCCGGCGTAAAAGACAGTGTAGGCCCCGAACTGAGCGGAGTGTTCGGCCGCAAGATCGGCTCTCTCCCGGACTATCCCTACTCACAGGCGCTTCACTCGCAAAACGGCACATGGGATGAGGCGGCTCTCAACCGCTGGCTTCGTGATCCGGCCACCTTTGCGCCCGGAACCCGCATGTCGTTTCCCGGCTTGCCCTCCGCTGCAGATCGGGCCGATATCATCGCGTGGCTGAAAGACCGAAGCTGATTCTTTCTCCTTTCTGAGCGGAGCCTCGTTATGTCGCACGATCTCGATACCTTCGCTGCTACGGCCAACGCTCTGGCGGATGTCGCGGGAACCGTTATCCGCCCGTGGTTTCGCACCTCTGTCGGCATCGATGACAAGGCGGACGAAAGCCCCGTCACCATCGCGGATCGTACAGCCGAGCGTGTCATGCGCGCTGTGCTGGCCGAGCGGCATCCCGATCACGCCATTCTGGGTGAGGAATTCGGGTTGCACGCGGGCAACTCCGACTGGCAATGGACGCTCGATCCTATCGATGGAACACGGGCTTTCATCACAGGCCGCCCGACATTCGGCACGCTGATTTCCCTCTCGCACGCAGGCACACCTGTCATCGGCGTGATCGACCAGCCCATCACAGGCGAGCGCTGGATTGGTGTAGCCGGACGCGGAACCCTGTTTCGTCCCGGTTTTGGCAGTCTTGCCGCCCCCCACGTCATTCGCACCCGGGCCTGCGCGAGTCTGGCACAGGCCGATCTGTCCTGCACCGCCGTCGAAATGCTGGAAGACGCACCGCGCCCCACATGGAAACAGCTCAAGGCCGCCGTCCACCGCGTAAGCTGGGGCGGTGACTGCTACGCCTACGGCCTTCTGGCGCTGGGCCAGATCGACGTCATTGCCGAATGCACCATGAAGCCCTGGGACTGGGCGGCTCTCGTACCGGTTATCGAAGGCGCGGGCGGTCGTGTGACCGACTGGAACGGCCAGATTCTCCGCGCCGATGGAGACGGAACCGTTCTGGCTGTGGGCAACCCGGCACTTCTGGATGCGGCCGTTAGCTGCCTGAAAGAATAAAAGCGGCCCCTGAATTTCCGCTTTGGGGAAATCGTGCTATGGAGCCGCTCCCGCCGGTCGAGATGCCAGAACCGATCGCAGCCTGGAGACATGCCGCGTTCAGCGGCTAAGGCCCGTCCCGGATAAAATCCGGGTGCGCCGTGCCAACCAGACTGGCCTTTGGCGCAGGGGCCGCTGCAACAGTCACGAGCAAAACGCATGACTCCTCATCTTTCTCTCTCGAAAGACAAGATTCGCATCCTGCTCCTCGAGGGCGTGCATGACAGCGCAGTCGCCCTTCTGAAGGCCAGCGGCTATGAGAATGTCACCCGTCACAAGGGCGCTCTCGAAGGCGAGGCCCTGCGCCACGCCCTCGAAGGTGTGCATGTTGTGGGCATCCGCTCGCGCACCCAGCTCACCCGTGAGGTGATTGAAAGCGCGGATCGTCTGTTCGCCATCGGCTGTTTTTGCATCGGCACCAATCAGGTGGATCTGAAAGCTGCGCGCGAGCATGGCATTCCGGTGTTCAATGCTCCCTACAGCAACACCCGCTCGGTGGCTGAACTCGTCATGGGCGAGATCGTGATGCTGCTGCGCCGGATCTTCCCACGTTCGGTCGGCTGTCACGAAGGTCTGTGGAACAAGTCCGCCACCAATAGCTGGGAAGTACGCGGCAAGACTCTGGGCATCGTGGGCTATGGCTCCATTGGCTCCCAGCTTTCCGTTCTGGCCGAAGCCTTCGGCATGCGCGTGATCTACTACGATGTGGTGGACAAGCTCGGCCACGGCAACGCGACCGCCTGCGACAGCCTTGAGACGCTGCTGGGCGAGAGCGATGTGGTCAGCCTGCATGTGCCACAGCTCCCCAGCACAAAGAACATGATTGGTGCCGAGCAGATCGCGCAGATGAAGCCCGGCTCGTTCCTCATCAACAACGCCCGTGGCAATGTCGTGGACCTCGATGCCGCCGCCGATGCCCTGAAATCGGGGCATCTCCTCGGCGCCGCCATCGACGTGTTCCCCGTCGAGCCCAAGGGTCCGAACGAGCGCTTCAACTCGCCGCTTCAGGGTCTGGATAACGTCATCCTCTCCCCGCATATCGGTGGCTCCACGGCGGAAGCACAAGAGCGCATCGGCGTGGAAGTGGCGCGCAAGCTGGTGGAATACTCCGATGTGGGCGCAACGCTGGGAGCGACGAACTTTCCCGGCGTGCAGCTTCCGCAAAGCCCGCGCGGCACCCGTTTCATGCACGTCCACCACAACCTTCCAGGGGCGATGTCGAAGCTTAACGACATCTTCTCACGTGAAAACTGCAACGTGACGGCCCAGTATCTCCAGACGGATGGAGAGGTCGGCTACGTGGTGATTGACGCCGAGACAGGCGGCAACAACACGGACAAGGACGAGCGTCTGCTCGAAGAACTGCGTAAGCTGCCGGGAACCATCCGCGCACGCCTGCTCTATCAGGGGCACTGACGCCCACAATCCGACGCGAAGGCGATGATCAACACACGAGTCCGCGCCTTCGCGTTTTCCGGCATCGAAGCCGTGCCGGTCTGGGTCGAGGTCCAGATCGCGAACGGTCTGCCCGCGTTCCTGATCGTCGGCCTGCCCGATAAAGCCGTGGGCGAAGCCCGCGAGCGCGTCCGGGCGGCGCTGACGTCCATGGGGCTCGGCCTTCCTCCAAAGCGTATTCTCGTCAATCTCGTCCCGGCCGACCTGCTCAAGGAAGGCTCGCATTTCGATCTTCCCATGGCGCTTGCCCTGCTCTGCGCCATGGATGTACTGCCCATCGAAGAGATTGGACGCTACGCCACCCTTGGGGAACTTTCCCTCGATGGCCGCATCAACCGCGTTCCGGGAGTGACGTCCGCCTCTCTCGAGGCCGCCGCGATGAATCTTGGCCTGATCTGCCCTGCCGTGCAGGCCACCGAGGCCCTTTATGGCGGCAATCCCGACATTCTCGCGGCCCCCGATCTGTCCTCGCTTGTCAGCCATTTCCGGGGCCAGCAGGTTCTCTCTCCACCGGACCTGGCGGCATTGCCAGAGGCGGCACCGGACGGTCTCGATATGGCCGACGTCAAAGGAATGGAGGTTGGCCGCCGTGCGCTGGAGATTGCAGCGGCGGGCGGTCACTCGATCCTGCTGTGCGGACCGCCCGGTTCGGGCAAATCCATGCTCGCAGCCCGGCTTCCCGGCCTTCTGCCAGACCTGACCGCCGCTGAGTTCCTTGAAGTCACACGCATCTACAGCGCTGCCGGGCTGATGTCTCCGGGACGGCGGCCCGTTTTCCGCGATCCGCATCATTCCGCCAGCCAGCCGGCACTGGTCGGAGGCGGCGCACGCGCCAAGCCGGGCGAGATCAGCCTTGCCCATCGTGGCGTCCTCTTTCTGGACGAACTGCCCGAATTCTCGCGCCAGACGCTCGAATCCCTGCGTCAGCCTCTGGAAACCGGGCAGACGTCCATCGCGCGCGCCGCCGTGCATGTGACCTACCCCGCGCGCTTCCAGTTTGTCGCGGCCATGAATCCCTGTCGTTGCGGTTATCTGGGTGACGCCAGCCGTGCATGTCGCAAAGCCCCTCGCTGCGGGGAGGATTATGTAGGCCGCATTTCGGGACCGCTGCTCGACCGTATCGATCTGTGGGTCGATGTGCAGCCACTCTCCCCCGTCGAGATGATGACGGCCCCGCAAGGCGAACCTACTGCCCCTATCGCCGCGCGCGTGGCGGCGGCCCGTGCCCGGCAGGCTGCGCGCGGCCAGACTGTCCGTAACGCCGAGGCCTCTCCAGACGGTTTTGCGCTGGACGACCCGGCGCGTGCGCTCCTCACCGATGTCGCACGACGCCTGCGTCTGTCAGCCCGCGCTTTCACCCGTCTGCTGCGTGTGGCACGAACGATTGCCGATCTGGAAGGAAATGACACAATCCTGCGTCACCATGTTGCGGAAGCCGCCGGATTTCGGCATCGCCATCATGGCGGCGCATGATCGACACTCGTTTTCCGCTCTGCCTGTTACATTCGGACAGCATTGGCCGGGTGGCTTCCGCGCCTGCGGAGTGGCAGGTTGTGTGCGTCGCGAAACGCGATGATTTCGCCCTCCCCTGCACGGAGACCGATTCCACCTCATGACGGCGCAGAACAGGCCTTCCGCCCGGCAGGGGAATCGCAAGGACCCCGTCCTCTTCCCCACCCGTGATACACCTCGTACGGCTCCGCCCCGGCAACCCGTCGAGATGGACACGGATCGCCCCCGTCTCGGTGCCGGTCTTCTTGTGCCGGTCAGTGCCGGATATCGCCGTCTCCGAGCAGCACGCACCGCGCTGACGCCACGTCAGATCATCGCCGATCCCGACATCATGAGCGTCCTACTGGTGTCGGTGGCACTGCATGCGCTGCTTTTCGCCGTCGCGGCATGGCTCGCCGCCCATCACCAGCCGCGCGGCAATCCGCAGGCGGAGGCAACCGGCGCCGTGGACATGATGTTCGTCACCCCCCCGGCAGAAAGCGGCATGAAGGGCGAACATTCGGATGATGCGGCCGGAGGCAATCAGGCCGCCCAGTCCTCCCAAAGCAGCGAGAGCCAGCCCGAACAGGCCGAAGACTCGGAAGGTGCCACCCGCCCCACGGCGGAAACGCCAGCGGCTCCTCCCGTTCCGGAAGCTTCATCCAACGAGAACTTTCCCAAACCCACGAATGAGGCCGCCCCCATCACGCCCGCCGCCAACCATACCGGACAGGGCAGCCGCAAGACGACCAAGCAGGCTCCGCACCGCCAGTCGATGCAGCACGCACAACGCCCCCAGCACGCGCCTTCGCCGTTCGACTCGCTGACAAATCTTTCACTCGATCAGTCTTCCGCCCCACCTCGCGCAAAGCGACAGGGCCGCACCGGCGGCAGTGGTGGTCCGATTGATCTCTCCATCGGTCCGATGGTCAGCAACGGCAAACTGAACGCACCCTATGCCACGCGCACAACCACCCGCGGCGTGAGCGACGATTACAGCGAAGACGTGGATCGCTGGATCCGCCGTCATATGTATTATCCCGAGGAAGCGGCGGAAAACGGGGAAGAAGGGCCGTCTTCGGTGCATGTGGTGATCGACCGCAGCGGCCGTGTCCGCTTCGTGCGCCTGACCAACCAGTCCGGATCCTATCTTCTGGACGCTGCCACAACGGGCATGTTCCGCGCGGCACAACTCCCGCCTGTGCCACCCAATGTGCCCGGCGATCACTTCGATCTGGATGTCACCATCAACTATATCCTCATCCGTCGCTGAGACGTGTGAGGTGGCGGGGCTGTCGTACACCCCACAAGAAAGCTAGACTGAGAACGAACGGTCCGGTCACCCCGATCTCCCACCGCCGGGAAAGCGGAGATCGCCTGTCAGGAATATCCACGTGCCGATGTCCAATCCCTATCCTCCCGAAGTCATCCCCACGATCCGCGTGGTGGCCATGCCGACCGACACCAACCCGGCGGGCGATGTGTTCGGCGGTTGGCTGGTCTCCCAGATGGATCTTGCAGCAGGAACGGCCGCAGCTTTCCGCGCCAAGGGACGCTGCGTGACGGTCGCCATCGACAGCTTCATCTTCCATGAGCCGGTTGTGGTGGGTGATGAAGTGAGCATCTACACCAAGATCACACAAACAGGTCGTTCCTCGATCATCGTGCATGTCGAGACATGGCGCCGCGCACGCAACACCAACGAACGCCGGAAGGTGACACAGGGCAAGTTCACGTTCGTCGCTATCGACGACAAGCGCAAACCCCGTGCCCTGCCACCGGAAAACGGATTCGACACCATCACCGATTGAGAACACGTCTCTGCCGGGCGGCCCATTAAACGAATAGCAATGCCGTGTTCCCACAATGGCGCGAACAGACAAGGCCATCGGTGTGAACGATTCTTCCCCATCCTCCCATGTGTTCATCGCCACTCCCTGCTTCGGGGGCGTGGTGACCCAGACCTACATGCAGTCCATCATCGGATGCATGGGAACGGCTCAAATGCACGACATCGAACTTACACTTTCGATGGTGGGGAACGACGCGCTTATCACGCGCTCACGCAACACGCTCCTGCATCAGTTTTTTGCCCAGAGCACCGCCTCCCACATCCTGTTTGTGGACAGTGACATCGGTTTCGGATCGGAGGCGCTCCCTCAACTCATGGCTCATGGAAAAGATGTCGTGGCCGGGCTTTATCCGCTCAAGGACCGTTACTGGGACAAGCTGACGGATGCTCAGGTCAGACGGGGTGAACCCGCCCGCACCGCCTCCCTGCGCTATGTGGGCGAGAGCGAATCCCTGCACGAACAGGCAATGCCCGCTCCGACTGACCGGGGCCTCGTAAAAGCCGGTTATGCCGGGACCGGCTTCATGCTGATCAGTCGCAATGCCATTGCCCGCATGGTCGAGGCCTATCCGCAAACACGCTATCGCCGGATCGACGCGCCAGTGGGGCAGGAAAACTCAGCGTCTGTTCACGCCAACGATGCCTATGCCCTGTTCGACTGCATGATCGATCCCGAGACCAGCACCTATCTCAGCGAGGACTTCACGTTCTGCAAACGCTGGCGCGATATCGGGGGCGAGGTCTGGCTCGATACGGCGCTGGAACTTTCCCACACCGGTCCCTCCACTTTCATCGGAGAGCCGGGACTGCGCGTGGGTATCATTTCTCCCAGCTAAAGCCGCCTCAGAAATCCGGCAACGTCTGGGAGAGCATCCCGCCCTGACGCAATGGCGCCACACGCCGGGCAAGGCCGGTTGCATCGTCCGTCTCGACCAGAAGGCCGCACACCGTGGCCGGTCCTTCAGCCGGTTGCAGGCGCTCTCCCGGCATCTTGCGCACGAAACGGCTGACGGCCGCATCTTTCTGCATCCCGATAATGCTGTCGTAGTCGCCGCACATACCCGCATCGCTCTGGAACGCCGTGCCACCCGGCAGTATGCGGTGATCGGCAGTGGGGGTGTGGGTGTGCGTTCCCACGACCAGCGACACTTTGCCATCCAGCACATGGCCCATCGCCCATTTCTCGCTGCTGGCTTCGGCATGTACATCCACAACTGCGGCCTGAACCGTCGTACCCAGCCGATGCCGTGAGAGAACGTCCAGCGTGAGGCGAAACGGATCGTCCATCGCGTCCATGAACAGCCGCCCCATGACGTTGACGATCAGAATCTTGCGTCCATCCGCCAGCGCCACGACCGTGCTTCCCTGTCCCGGCGTGCCCGGAGGAAAATTCACCGGCCGGACGACGGAGGGCAGCCCATCGATTTCCCCAATCAGATCGCGCCGGTCCCAAGCATGATTGCCCAGAGTCATCACATCGACCCCAGCTTCCATCAGATCACGGGCAATTCCGGGAGAAAGACCGAAGCCGTGGCAGGCATTCTCGGCATTGGCAACGACCAGATCCAGCCGGAGCGCCTTTCTCAGTTCAGGCACACGGGCGGTCACGGCGTCACGACCGGAACGCCCGACAATATCCCCCAGAAACAACAGTCTCACATCATTCTCCTGAAACGGGCACCGTGTTCCCGTGAAAATACGCCGCCCATTCTCATCCCTGTCCGGAGAAGACGGTCTCACGCTCCGTAACGATCATGGGAAGCGGCACGTCATGAGGGCCGGTGGGCACCTCTTCCACCTCCTGCCATGACGCGGCATAGCCGACAGGCAGAGCGTGAGGAAAGGCGGCCAATGTGCGGTCGTAATACCCCCCGCCATATCCCAGCCGGTGTCCTCGTCGATCAAACGCGAGAAGAGGCACCAGAATCAGATCGGGCTTTTCGACAGGCCCATCGGGATACAATGTCCCGAAACGCCCCTCTTTCATCGGCTGTCCCGGCATCCACTGTCGAAAAACAAGTGGCGTTCCTTTTGGGGTCGTCTCGGGAAGAAGTATCTCGCGGCCCCGCGCATGCAGAGATCCACAGAGCGGCCGCAAATCCACTTCACCGGGAAGCGGCCAGACACAGGCCACACGCTCGCCTTCCTGCGATTCGACCGCATCCAGAAGACGCGCGCAGAGGATGCCCGACACATCGGCCTCCACACCACGCGCAGCGGCAAGACGCAGACGCAGCCGTTGTTTCACAGCCGCGATATCAGGCGTGTCATGCATCGCGAAGAACAGAAAAAGAGAAAAATGGAGCCACCATGGCCGTTGGTCTTTACAACCTCCAGGACCTGCTAGTGCAGGTGGGTGCCGGAAATACCCTGACCACGGTCAGGACAGCGCCAGCTCCCGAGGAAGTGCTTATCGGCCCAGGGGATGAAATTGCCTGACGCACCTGGCAGCCCCTCATCAAATCTAGGCGTTTTCGATGGCGTCCGCAATGACTTCCGCACGATCCGCCAGAACGACCAACTGCTCGCGCAGATAACGGTTCTCCCGTTCGGCCTTTTCACCCGCGATCAGCGCATCCTGTGTTCCTGATGACAGCTTCTCCGCCACCATGTCCGACAGTTCATCGGCCATCAGCAGAGCCGCCAGCACCAAAACCTTCGATTCACCGCTGAAACCGAGCGCCCGGACACGCGCCACACGCTTGTCCACTTCCTGCGCCATGGCCAGAAGATGGCGCTCTTCGCCCTGCTCACAGCCGATCTGATAGGCATAGCCATTGATGCGTACGGTCATCTGGGGCATGCGTCAGCCCTCTCCTTCCGCGTCATGCGCCACGACAGTGTCCTGTTGAGCGTCATCGCCATACGGATCTTCTTCTGGACCCGGCTGCGAGTCGGTCGACGATGTGTGTTCCTCAGAAGAAGCCTCTGCAAGAATACCGCGCACATCCAGCATCAATGCATCCACACTGACCACCACGGCCTCAAGATCGGGACCGGTCGTCACAACGACAGGTTCTGGCTCGCGCGCGGCTTCAGCCTTATGTTTCTCCAGAGCGAACGCAATGCGCCCAAGAGCCACACGCAGCCTGTCCGCTGCTTCCACGGCTGGAGAAACCGTTCCTGTTTCCTCGCTGCTGTGCGACACCTTCTCCGCCTTGTCATTTCGGAATCCAAGGCCACAGATCACCCGCACGGGACTGAACGTCAAGCATGATCCGCACCCGTTTTTCCATTCAGCCTACCGAAATGAAGACAGAACCCCGTGAGACTTTGTTTCGGGTGGCCAATCTTGCGCAAGCACATATGGCAATCCATGCGGCAGAAGAAAGCGGCCTCTTTCCACTCCTTCTCTCACCACCCAATACCCCGGCTTTCATGGGCACACCTTG
Source organism: Acetobacter estunensis (assembly GCF_011516945.1). GTDB lineage: Bacteria > Pseudomonadota > Alphaproteobacteria > Acetobacterales > Acetobacteraceae > Acetobacter > Acetobacter estunensis. Next base: position 78,730 of record NZ_WOTH01000005.1, on the reverse strand, counting down.
GTGGCTCGCCATGATGCGCTGCCTGCGCACCGAAGGCGTTGCATTCGCCGATATCCTCGATTGCGGATCGTCTGCGGGACATGCCGTGGCCGCTCTCGGCCATGGTCAGAAACAGATCCTGTTTTCGGATCGTTCGCCACAGACAAAAGCCGTCCACCTTCTGGCCGCTTCACTTGACGCGCAAGTCCACTCTTTTCTTCCGGCATCGTGCGATCTGACAGGGTGTGTCACGCTGGAACAGGCCCGAAAAGCACTCGGCACCTTGACGTAACAGGCAAAGCTGCCGACGACACACACTCCATACGTTCCGTTTCAATCGCTCACGACAGGCAGATCATGACCTCCACGCCTTCCGCCTCCGAGCCTTGTGAACTTTATCTCGTCACACCGCGCCTAGGCCCGAACACGCCCCTGCCGGATTTCGAGACCGTGTTGGCCGCCCTTCCGGTCGCCGCCGTCCGCCTGCGACTGGAGGATGCCTCACCCACTCCGCAGAGTCAGTTGATCGAGCGCGTGCGAGCCATCGTGCACCGTCATGATGTCGCCTTGATGCTGGATGGCCTCCCGGAACTTGCCCGCAAAACGGGCTGCGACGGTGCCCATGTTCCAGCGGAAGAGGTAGCGACAGCCCGTGCGGCCTTGGGAAACGATCTGCAATTGGGTGCCGTCTGTGGCTTCAGCCGTGATCTCGCCATGCAGGCAGGCGAACATGGGGCGGATTATGTGGCGTTTGGGCCGTTCGGAGACCAGCCACAGGACAGTGACCTCGCTTTACCAAAATGGTGGCGTGAAATGATGGAACTTCCTGTGGTCACCGATTATCTGCCTGAGCAGGATTCGAACCTCATTCCCCGGGAATTGCTCACACACAGCGATTTTCTGGCGCTTGGCACGTTGCACGATGACGCGCCTCTCACCGCTCTATGGGCCGATCCACGCTCCTTCGCTTCGCTTTTCTGAAGCACGTCAACTCGCCTGTGGCGCAGGCCCAAATGACATACCAAAAGCCCCCACATCTTCCAGCTCTTGGGGAAGCAGAAGGCTCTTTATCGCGTTGCCGACATCTTCTTCCGTAAGTCCCGTGTGACGCGCGACCGACGCACGCGACGGGAAATCCGTGCGCCCATGCACGCCCCGGCTTTCCTCCCGCTCAAGAGCGCCCAACAACATCATCTGCGCCACCAGCGCCCCATCGTCATACTCAGCAAAAGCCGATATTTGCGAGATCGCCCGCATGAGGCCCGCTTTATCACGCAGCGGCCCCATGGCTGCCCTCAGCGTTTTCCCGATCATCTCAAGGCAACCGTGCTGCAACGAAGCGAGAGGTTCGACATCCGAAACATCGACGTCGGGCAACCTGACACGTCGGCCTATGGACTGCGCCACGAGTTCACTGCACACCACCGCCTCAAGAAGCGGATTGCCTTCATGAATGGCGGCTCCATGAAAGCCGGTACACGCGCTTTCACCACACGCCCACAAGCCTGCAAGCGATGTCACACCCTCCGGTGTGGCGCGGACACCGCCGATGTGGAAGGCCGCAGCCGCACGAACAGGGATCGCCGCCTGCTGCGGATCGATCCCAGCCCGACGACAGGCCGCCGCCAGTTCATCGATCTCGGACCCTGCAAGCTGAACACCATTGGCCAGCGTCCGCCGCAGGTCCAGAAACACGGCACGGTTATGCTGTTGATACTGGAAAATAGTCCGCGACAGCGCTTCCGGACTACTCGCCACTTCGACACGTTGTCCCTGTTCGTCAAACAGTACTGCGCGATTCGTGCACAGACCCAACGGAAGCGTATCTCCCGTTCCAGCAGTAGCCGGACTGGACAGGGCAAACGGATGAAACCACACAAGCTCCGGATCGGCCAGAACGGCTCCGGCACGCGCCGCCAGCGCAAGGCCGGTTCCCACCGACGTTGGCGGAAGCAGTTGTTCGCCATACAGTCCGCCGGCCCCACCTCCCGCCATAATGACGGCATCTGTGCCGAGTATGATGCTGTGTTCACCACTGGCAATGACAAGTCCACGGACCTGCTCGTCCACCAGCACCAGTCTCCGGGCAAGGGCGGGCGAGATGATCGTGATATTCGGTCGCCGCGCCACGGCTTTCAGCAGGGCGAGATGAAGACCCGCATTCGAAACCGGAGTGCCTGCATCTTCGACAGAAACACCGAAGGACTGCAACGTCATGCGGGCGTGTTCCATACGTCCGGCGATCAGTTGCACAACCTCGGGAGAGGCCAATCCTTCCCCTTTTCGCAGGGTGAGTTCCGCGCGCGTGTCTGTTGTTTCACCCACACCAAGCTGACGCGCGACATCACACGATAACGCGCCCGCAGCCGACATGGCCGCAGCCGACACAAGAACACAGGGAGCCTCTCCCATGTGGAGCGCCACCAGCAGTCCGGCGATCCCCGCTCCTACGATGACAGGCTGGCCGCGCAAGGCCTCAATATTGACATTTCGGACCATGACCGCGGCTCCCGTTCCGGCTGACAGGCAGACGCGCCGCATTATGGTCGCAAAAGTTCAGGAAAGGGTTACCGCTCAGTTCCGATCACCGGGACGCGGCGTTCCATCCGGGAAGAGGCGATCAATCGTCTCCGCCTGTTTCACCGTATCGGCAAGCGAAAGGGCGAGAGGAATCCCCTGGGTCTGGTTGGCGACCACCACATCAGTGCGAAACCTCATGAGACGGGCGGGACGTCCGAAAACCTCGTCACTGCAGGCGCCCGTGTCTTCCACGCTGCGCCCGTTGGTCAGCCCACGACGGAACGTAGGCCGATCCACGGCCTCTCCCAAAATACCTTCCACCGCCGCATGTAGCTGGGGGATGGTGAAACGTTCAGGCATCAGATTGACCGGCATGGCCTGCGCTATGATGGACAGACGCAGATGCCCCAGAGCCGCGCACAACCACCGATAGTTCGTCTCATGTGGGAAGCGACAAGACGCCATGCCGACAGCCTCTTTCTGTTGCGCCCCGTTCCGGATGGCGGCCCATCTTTCTTTGGCGAGCGGTGGTTTCCAGTTGCAGTTTCCCATCGCGAACAACGCATCGAGACGCCGCTTCTCCAGCAACCGTTCGGATGGGGGCATCCCTTCATTCTGCGCGATCAGGAGTTTTCCAAGGGCGGATGCTTGCCCCATACCTTCTTCACGTCGGTGGTCCTCCCATGGAAGCAGATCGTAACAAGGCACCCATCCGGGCTCGTCTGTCGTCATGCGTGTCGAAACGAGATAGGGAAGTTCCACGATGCGCGTTCCGGCTTCATCGCAGTGCAGACAGACAGGCAGAGGCTCGGCACATGCATCGGGAAGGCGTCTGCTCCGAACCAGAAGGCTCTCGAGAACCTCCCGCACATTGGTCTCCGTTTCTTTGGGACACACATGCGGCAACTCGCCTTCTTCTGTCACCCGCACGTACGGCTCCCCGGCGTTAAGGGCTATGGGAACAGCCGCCACGATGACCTGTGTCCCACCCTTCATGTCGGACGGGTCATCGTAACCAAGCCTCCGGACCTGTGTCTTCAGAACTGCCCGGTTCCATGGCAAGATGTCGTCTGGTCTGTACAGGCGGGCCGACGCCTCTCCTCACTTCTTTCGGCCCCCGCCTTCCACCCGCGCTGTCAATCAGCCGCGCGCACTCGGCCCCGGCTCCGCATGAACCCACAAAAAACATTGCGGTACAAGCACGGCAGGACAAGCAGAACCATCCTGCCCGAACAATCACCCTTCTCCTTCAGACGCACACACCCGTCATGTCGGGGAATGTCCGCCTCATAACATTTCCTGTCGCAAGCAACCGCGCCTCTTCTCACGCTTTCCTCACGTGAAGACAGCGTGTTACTGCTGTTCTCACGAGACTGTCTCACCTGAAAGGGAGCCATATGGCGAAGAGAAACGCGAAAGAAAGCCTGATCGCCCTTCTGCGTGGAGTCGAACACTTCAACACGCATATCTTTCCCGAGAAGCAGGAACTGTTTCGGGAACTTGCGAAAGGTCAGGCGCCAAGCACGCTATTCATCGCGTGCGCGGACAGTCGCGTCAGCCCCGGCCTGATCACCCAGACCGATCCGGGCAACCTCTTCATTCTGCGCAACATCGGCAACATCGTGCCGGCCTATGGCGAAATGCTCGGAGGCGTGTCCTCGGCCATCGAATACGCCGTTGCCGGACTGGGGGTTTCCAACATCATCGTCTGCGGTCACTCGAACTGCGGCGCCATGACAGCACTGCTCGATCCGGACCCCTCCAAGCTTGCGAAAATGCCGACCGTGCAGTCGTGGCTGCGCAACGCCGAAGCCGCGCGAGCCGTCACATTGGCTGGCTCCGATGCCGGCCCACCCACGGTGCGCAACCTCGCCGAACAGAACGTGCTGCTTCAGATCTCGCATCTGCGCACCCATCCCTCTGTCGCCGCTGCCCTCGCGCGCAACGAACTAACCCTGCAGGGCTGGTTCTACGACATCGGCACAGGTGAGGTGCTGGTGCTGGACGAGCAGGCGCGCAAGACCATTTCGATCGAAGACGCCATCGCACAACTCGAAAAAAGCGGCGTCCCGGCCTGAGAGGTTTCCCCTGTCCGGTCTCCCGAGAAAAGCAGTGCAAATCTTTCTTGTGCTGCTTTTTCTTTGCTTCCTGTCACTGCCTCTCCCGGCGCAGGCGCGTGACCTCAAGCTCGCCACGTGGAATCTCGGCTGGCTGACCCTGCGCCCAGCGGGCGATCCTGCCCTTCCTGATGACATTCCCCGACGTAGCGCCGTCGATCTGGCGCATCTGCGTGCCTATGTCGCGCATCTGGATGCCGATGTGATCGGATTTCAGGAAGTCGATGGGGAAACAGCCGCTGCCCGGCTTTTCCCATCACCCACCTACCGTCTCCTGCTCACAAACGACCCGGTCGTGCAGCGCGTGGGCATCGCTGTAAAACCGGACCTTACCATCACACGCCACGATGATGTCACCGCCCTGAATGTCTATCCTCCCGGCGCTCCACATCCTCTGCGCAGCGGACTGGACGTCACCATCTCCGACGGAACCGCCTCTCTGCGTCTCCTTGTCGTGCATCTCAAGACCGGCTGCTGGGATAATCCCCCCACGGAACACGCTCATGCCTGCCCTACTCTCGTCAGTCAGTTCACCGCGCTGGAAGACTGGATTCTGGAGCGGCAGGACGAAGGGGAAGCTTTTGCCATCATGGGCGACTTCAACCGCCGCCTGACCCCGACCGATCCGTTCTTCCTCACTCTGCTCCATGATGCGCCGCTGCTCCTAACCACAGCGGGATATGCCAGTCCCTGCTGGGGCGGAGAGTATTTCATCGATCATATCCTGCTTGGTGGTCCTGCGCGTTCCTGGCTCAAAAACAACAGTCTGCGCGTGATGACTTATACTGGCGCGGATGACACCCCTCAGACGACGTCCGATCACTGTCCCGTTTCGATCCATCTGGACCTGCCATGAAAATCTTCCGCGCAAGGACGTATGAATGACCGGTTTCTCGTCCCCAGATAGCCCCTCCGCCGAGGGATGGAGCCGTTTTCCAATTGCCGCCGATTTACAGGTGTGTGTCCATCCGCAGTCCACTCCCTATTCACCAGAGGTGGAAGCCCGGGTCGATGCGATCTGGGACGCTGAAACAACGCTGCGACCGCAGCTCTTCAATGGCCGTATCTTTTGCGCCGATCGCATTGCGCCGCATCGGATCGAAGGCCACTGGACGGATTACCGGCACGCTTTAGCCCAGATGCGTGAACCGTCCGTGTTCGAGGATCGTCCCCTGCGACAGCTTGCCGTATGTGGCGCTCTGCGCTGTGCGGACGGGTTCGTACTCGCCAGACGCAATCCGAAGGCGCTTTATCTTGGTGGTTTCTGGCAGTCTCCGCCCGCTGGCACAGTGGAAGCGCGCACCAATGACGACAGCGTCGATCTGGGCGCGCAACTCATGGCCGAAACTTTCGAGGAACTCGGCCTTACTCCCGACGTTGTGAAGATAGGTGCACCGCGTCTTGCCGCGATGCATGCAAACACGCTGATCCTCGATATCGGCATCGATCTGAAAACGTCTCTTCCCTTTCACCTTCTGAAAGAACGGTGGGACGCTCACGGCAATCGGGAATATGACGAGCTTATTCTTGCAAAGAATGAAGATCTGAAGATGTGGAGCCTCCGGTCCGAGGTTCTTCCCACCACCCAATGGCTGATGCAGGCGGATATGTCCCCGTCACACCGAGATATGTGATTCTTTCATGTCAGGATGACGATTTATGTTTACCTGAGGCACACAAAATCGTAATCTGCAGACACAACACTTGAAGTAGAGGAGCATTGCCATGGTTACGCGCATCGCACGCTTCCTGTCGAATGGCCTTGTCGCCGTTCTTGTCGCTTCTCAAGCGGAAAATGAACGCGCACATAATACGACGCATCGTCCGTCGTAACGGCTTTTCTAAATGGCGCGAGTTATGCTCGCGTCATTTCTGCCCAATACAAGGAAATCCATCAATCTCCAGAAAATGAAAATAATAATTCGGATTATATAAGATAATTTACAAATATTTTGATAATTTCAGGAAAATTTATTAACGTCGATTAGCGCAATAGTTTGCGAAACCGATCCGCCTTCCTCACACCCCGATCCAAATCGACCCTAGAAGCAGGATCGTGCCCAGCACCACCATAAGCAGGCGCCCTGCCGCCACGCCCGGCATGACATCGGGCAGGATAGCTACAAATTTAGCCGCAAAAACAAGCAGCATGATGCCAAGGACGCACGCCATGATACGGACAATGACCGTGGTGGTCAGAGGCGAACGTCTGATCTGCTTCATGGTGCGCACTCCCGACTGGCGTCATCCTTGAAAACGGTCGGAAAACCGCCTTTCGCCAAAGCCTTTATCAGCAATACCCTTACAGGCAATATCCCGTGATGACACACCCGGCATGATGACGTCCGTACCATTGCGAAACAGGCTTTCCGGCCACCCCCACTCCTCCCTATAAGCGCGCATGCTCAAAGGTCTCCTCACGGTCGGCGGCTGGACCATGCTCAGCCGCATACTCGGTCTCGTGCGGGACCAGCTTCTGGCCGCCATGATGGGCGCAGGCCCGATGCAGGACGCCTATCAGGTGGCCTGCCGCCTTCCCAACATGTTCCGCCGCCTGTTTGGAGAAGGCGCGTTCAATGCCGCCTTCGTGCCACTGTTTACCGCCACCCTGACAACGGGAGGCGAAGAGGAAGCGCGCAAGCTGGCACGCGAAGTGTTCGGCGTGCTTCTCACATGGCTCATAGGCCTTTGTGTGCTGGGGGAGATTTTCATGCCCGGCGTGCTCCGCGTCATCGCACCGGGATTCGCGGAAGACGGCAACCGTCACGCGCTGGCCGTCACCCTCAGCCGCATTACCTTCCCTTATCTGGTTCTCATCTGCGCCGCCGCCCTCGTGTCTGGCGTGCTCAACGGCCTGCACCATTTCGGTATGGCCGCCGCCGCCTACCTTGCCTTCAACGTGGTGGGCATCACGGCCATCCTGTTCGCCACGCCCTATATGACCAGTGTCGCCCATGCCGCGGCATGGGGCGTGACGCTCTCAGGCGTGGTGCAACTGGGGTTATTGATGTGGGCCGTTCGGCGGGCGGGTTTCCCCCTCTCACCGCTGCCCCCGCGTCTCACTCCGGAAGTGCGCACGGTCATCCGCCGTATGGTGCCGGGCTTGATTGGCAGCGGCGTCACCCAGATCAATCTGACCATCGACACCATCATCGCGACCCTGCTGCCCGCCGGCAGCGTCTCGCTGATGTATTTCGCAGACCGCCTGAATCAACTCCCTCTCGGCGTTCTCGGCGCTGCTGCGGGCACCACGCTGCTGCCCGTCCTTACGCGTCATCTGGCTGCGGAAGATCACGAAGCCGCCCATGCCGCACAGAACCGGGCGATGGATTACGTGCTGCTGCTGACCCTGCCCGCTATGGCCGGCCTGCTCGCCCTAGCTGCCCCGATCATGACCTTCCTCTTCGCACACGGGTCTTTCACGGTGGAGGACGCGCTGTTGTCAGCGCAGTCGCTGCGGGCCTACGCCATCGGATTGCCCGCCTTCGTGCTCATCAAAGTACTGTCCCCCGCCTTCTTCGCGCGCGGCGATACAGTGACGCCAGTGCGTGTGGGTTTCCTCGTGTTGCTGGTGAATCTGATCCTCAACCTGCTGCTGATGAAGCCGCTGGCGCATGTCGGACCGCCACTCGCCAGTAGTCTGGCCGCGCTGCTCAACACCACCATCCTGTCATTGCTACTGATTCGTCGCGATGCGCTCAGGCCCGACGCGGCTCTCGCCGGTCGCGTGGTACTGATGGCGATCAGCTCCGTCATAATGGCGCTGGGGCTTTATGGGCTGAATGCCATGCTGCCAGCCCCACCCACGTCGGGACGGACGCTGTGGCTTGCCATGCTTCTCGCCATTGAAGTGCCAGCGGGCGGCGTGGTGTATCTGCTGCTGCTGCACGCTTTCGGAGTGCTGGATCTGGCAAATGCGCTGGAAGGAGCCAAGCGTCGGCTGAACCGGCGGCGCGGGTAAACCTCCCGCCCCGTAGAACGTCTTGCGGCGTGGAAACGCTCCGTGCCGCAAGACAGGAGAAATCTCAGCCTCCGTAGAAGACCTTTTCTCCCAGATCCTTCATCTCCAGCACAGCCTCATCTGGTCGGCCGGTAATTGTCTTGTTCAGATGCACCCCGTCACCTCAGCGACAAAGGTGTGATGATCGCCCAGTTCCACGACCTCCCGCACCTTCAGTTCCACTGCGGCGGGAGCACTTTCGAGAACAGGCGCTCCGTTCGCGGCCCATGTCACGGCCTCTCCCGAAAGCTTGCCATCGGCGTACTCGGCCGGTTTGAAAAAGGCGAAAGCCGCTCCCTGCTGCCCTTTACCCAGAATGTTCAGGACCAGAGCGCCTGTTTCCCGAGCATGGGAATAAATGGCGGAATCCGTCTTGATTCCAAGAGCGAGCAGCGGCGGCGCAAAACTCGTCTGGGTTACCCAGTTGATGGTGGCAGCGGCCTTGTCGCCGTCTTTCGTTCCTGCCGTTAGCACGTACAGCCCATAGGGGATCATACGCAGCGCGGTTTTTCTGGCCTGTTCATCCATAATGAAAATCTCCTTTCTCTCCGTGTTCCGGAGGAAATAATGCGGTCATGAGACCACGGCGCCGTGGAAGAATGTTCCTATCGGGAAATCCTCTTCTCTCATGACCCGGTTTCAACGTGCCGACAGACCCATGGATATGTCGAGCGACACTGAACCAAAACGAAAAAAGGCTGCCCGCAGAACAGGCAGCCCTTTCAAGTCACATCAAGCGCAACTCAGTTGCCGCTGGCAGGAGCGGCGGAGCCAGAGATCGCCGGAGCAGAGGTCGCCGGAGCAGAGGTCGCCGGAGCAGAGGTCGCCGGAGCAGAGGTCGCCGGAACCGGCTGAAGGGTCTTGCCGTCCGCCGCAACCGTGAAATCCTGACTGACGAAACGGACCGACTCCTGCGCCTCCGTCAGCGCATCCATCGCCGGACCTGTCTTGCCTGCCGTCAGCAGTTCGGACGCACGGTGCACGACGGCCTGATAATCCTTCAGTGGCGCCACGGCGAGCACGAACTCCACATTCTCACCCGCCTTGCTCAGGCTGGCAGCGGCCTCTTTCGTATTGCCGGATTTGAGCTTGCTGTTCGCATCGGCCAAGGCCTTTGCGTGATCAGGCTGCGACTGGGTCGGGTCTTTCTCGATATATTCCCCGAGAATCGGCAGCCAGCCCAAGCGACCCGATGACTGATCGGCGGATGGCAGACGGCCTGAATGTCCATCGGGCACGCGGCTGGCCGGATGCAGCTCCGATTCCTGCAACATGAACTGATGGTTGTCGCGCTGCGCATGGAGCAGATAACGATTCGCGTCCTTCAGAGCGTCCTTGGCCGTGGAAATGTTTCCCACCGCGATCGCTCGCCCCGCGATGTCCACGTCAGCAAAGGAACGCAGTCCATCCTGCGACAGGTGACCGAAATCCTGCTCGACCTGCTGTTCGGTGGGCTGCGCGGCATGGGCCAGCGAAGCACCTGCCATTCCGGCCATCAGAAAACCTGTCGCCACGAAAAAACGGGGTGTCATGAATGTATGTCTCCACAAACAAAAATGTGAGGCGCCAACCATTTACCCTTTCGCACCAAACGGAAAGGGGGGCTGTTGCATTGCCGTCGGCACCTGCCTTCATGGTTCGCCTGCGCAAGGAAAATGCTTTACGGAAAAATACGGACCACTTATGAAGTTGCAAATGCATCGCAGTAGCAAGAAAGACCGCAACAGGATGCCTTCTCAAGAGCCGGGAACGTCCGCGCCCTCGCTGCTGCCCGCACGCCTCCTGATCGCCCTGCTTCTGGCATGGCCGATCGGTCTGGCCATCACCGCAGCGGTGCCCTCTCTCCTGCCCGCAAGCCACGCAGACGGCCTTTTCGTAGCGCAGGTCGAGGCTGTCCTGATCATGCCGCTGGCAATCCTGTTCCTTTGCGGTTCGTCCACCCTCTCCCGCGGGCTTCTGGCCACGCTGGCCGCGTTTCTGGCCACGTTTCCTCTTGCCTTTATGTTCCTTGCTTTCGGCTCCCCATGAACACTGCTCGCGCCGTTACATCCGGCCTTTCCCTGCGCACACGTATGGGATGGCTGCACGCATGGGTCGGCTTCGTATGCGGATTGCTGCTGCTGTGCATTTTCATCACCGGCACGCTGGCGGTTTTCGACACGGAAATCACGCGCTGGATGCAACCGGAGTTCACCGGCGGCTCACTCGCACGTCCATCGGATGCGGCCCTTGCACGAGCGTCCGCTCTGGTAAGCGAGCAGGAAGCGCAGCACCACCGGGTGAGCGTCACGCTGCCCTCCGCACGTGATCCCGTGCTCCGCGTGGTGCAACCCGAAGGCATGGACGTCATCACCACAGCCATCGATCCCGTAACAGGCGAGGTGCTGAACCTGCGAAAGACAGTCGGCGGCACGCTGTTTTTCCGCTTCCATTACACGTTGCGGATGGGCCGCATGTTCGGGGTGGTGCTGGTGGAAGCGCTGGGCATCGGGCTTCTCGTTACTCTCGGATCGGGACTTGTCATTCATTTACGGGCGCTCGTACCGAACCTCGTGATGTTTCGGCCGAATGGGGCCAGCCCTCGCGCATGGATGGACGCGCACGTAATCGCCGCCGTCCTGTTTCTGCCCTTTACGTTCATGGTCGCATGGACGGGCGTGGTCATCCACGCGGACCGAATCTTTCCCTTCACGGCGGAAACCCGTCAGGAAGGGGGAGGAGGTCCGCCCGGTCGCGGACAGCACGGGCACCATCGTGACGCACTCCCGATTCCAGCGCTTGGACCGATTCTGGATGACGCAACGCAACTGTTCGGCGAAGGCGGCACCGGATTTCTGCAATTCTCCCCACGCTCAGTCTCCGTCATGCGTTCGGATGCCAGTACGCTCCCCCAGACCCGGGATCGAGCGGAATACGATCGACGGACGGGTAAGCGACTGAAAGTGACACGCCAGCGCAGCGGACCGGCACAGACACGACAGGTCATGACGGGCCTTCATATGGCCCACTGGGCGCCCACGCCCATGCGCTGGCTGTATTTTCTGTCCGGCATCGCAGGCTCCGTAATGTTCGGCACAGGGCTGGTGATGTTCCTGCTCAAACGCCGCCGGACTGCGACATCACGTCATTTTCTCGCGCTCGTGCTGGCGGAAGGGCTGACACTCGGCACCGTCATCGGGCTACCTGTTGCCTGCGCTGCCGTGCTGTGGGCGAACCGACTGGTTCCCGCGAGCCTGACAGATCGCATGACGACGGAGAGCGCCTGTCTGTTTCTCGTATGGGGCATCTGTGTGGTCCATGCCTTGGCCCGTGCGTTGCAAAAGCATGTGCTGCACGGCTGGCGCGAACAGGCCGCGCTTCTAGCCGTCCTGCTCTGCCTTCTGCCCGCACTCGATATCGCGACCCGCTGGCAATGGCTCGGCCAACAGAAACAGTGGGACTATCTGGGCGTCGATGCGGCGACCTTGATGCTTGGCCTGATGGTTCTGCGCGGCTGTGTGTTTCTCGGTCGCTCCATAAAGCGCGAGGCCGTGAAATGAGTATGTTCGCAATCGTGCTGGCAGAATCATCGTTGCTCTGGGGAGTGGGACTGGCCTGTCATGGTGCCCTGCAACCCGCGTGGCTGCGACGCCAGACAGTTCAACCCGCGATCAGCCTTCAGCAGTGGATGAAACGCCTACGTGTTTTCCTTCCCCTGCTCGCGCTGATACTGGCTGTCGCGCTTGCGGGCGGTGAAGGTCTGGTCGCATGGATTGCGAGTGCTGGCCCTGCGGGCGTGCTCGTGGCGCTGGCTCTGTCGGCAACGGCCCGCAAACACGCCTGAAATGTCATCCTGTGTCCTGACGGATATTCAGGACACAGAATATATGGATAGCGTTCAGTTTTTTGCAGCCGGTGTCGGATCATTGGCAGGCTTTCCAGCCGCCGTCAGAACGGCTGTGATCGTTGAACGCAGTACACGCACGACCACACCGCTTGCGATTTCCAGATCCACTTCGTCGCCTTCAGGCACAACCTTGCGCACGATTCCGATAATGCCGCCTGCGGTCAGCACCCGGTCACCACGCCGCAACTGTGCGAGCTCTTCCTTGAGCTTCTTCTGCTTCTGCTGTTGCGGACGAATCATCAGGAAATAGAAGATCGCGAAAATGGCGATATAGGGCAAGAAAGCGAGAAGGCCACTCGTGGCTCCGGCCGCGCCCGCAGTCTGGGCGTGGGCAGGGGAAATCAGAAGATCGATCATCACACTCACTTTTCAGCCGGCGCTTTCAGCCAGCAGGTTGCAGGCCGTCATGGCCTCCTGATACGGCGGGACCATAGATTTCGGGAAACACCCGTCAACTGTTCCCACGCACCTCTTTCGCTTTTCAAGGAGCATGCCATGACCACGGATCTGCTGCCGGTTCTCGAACGTATCGCTTCCGCACTGGAACGTCTGGCTCCCCCCGCCGCCACACTTGACGGGCTGGACAGCACGGATGCCTTCGTCTGGCAGCCCGAACGCAGCCGCCTCGCACCGGTTGAGCAGGTGGCGCATGTGCCTCTGGATCTTCTTCAGGGCATCGAGTCCCAGCGGACAGCCCTGCTGGAAAACACGCGCCATTTCGCGCACGGCCTTCCCGCCAACAACGCCATGCTCTGGGGCTCACGCGGCACCGGCAAATCCTCCCTCGTCAAGGCGTGTCATGCAGCCGTCAACGCGCAACTGCCGGCAGACAAACATGTCGTGCTGATCGAAATCGAACGCGAGGATCTGGCCTCCCTGTCCGACCTGCTTGCGCTCCTGCGCACATCGGACAGGCACTTTATCGTCTTTTGTGACGACCTCTCTTTCGAGCGCGAGGACCGTGATTACAAAGCGCTCAAATCCGTGCTCGATGGCGGCATCGCCGGTCGGCCGGCCAACGTGCTGTTCTACGCCACGTCCAACCGTCGTCACCTCATGCCGCGCGACATGATCGACAACGAACAGTCCACCGCGATCAACCCGTCCGAGGCCGTGGAAGAAAAAATTTCTCTCTCGGATCGTTTCGGCCTGTGGCTCGGCTTTCATCTGTGCTCGCAGGACACCTATCTCGACATGGTCCGCGCTTATGCGCACGAACGGCACCTCCCCATCACGGACAAAGATCTCGTCGCCCGGGCGCTGGAATGGGCCACCACACGCGGCAACCGTTCGGGCCGCGTGGCAGCGCAGTTCATCGACGATCTGACAGCCGATCTTGCTGAACCGACGAAAAAGGCGTGACACAACGCGGCACACATGCGAACGCTTCGCAAGTATTGTTGTTGCCGCCCGTTTTTGTTTTTGTCTTTCCCTTCCGCTTTCCGACGAACGATACGGAGGGGAGAACCCAAAGGCGGCAAGAATGTTTCTTGCAAAGTGTGGTCATTTGATCTGACTCACTTCGACTGCACGACAGGGATGATATAAACGCCGCGCAGTTTCTGTCTTTCCAACCGTTGGGAGAGACGATTCAAGGCAGAGTCAAAGCGCAGACAGAGGCACGATGGACCAGTCAATCGAGACCGAATTCCCAACGCAGGCGGACGACATGCTACATGACGATGGTCAGAGCATCGCCACACCCCGCCAGCGTCTGCCGAGCGGGGTCGATATCCGTCGTGTCCACTGCGATCCCGATTTCTGGTACCCTGTCGCATGGTCGCGTGACCTCAAACATGGCAAAACCATCGGCGTGCGTTACGGGGCAGACCCCATCGCGTTGGTTCGCCCCGAAGAAGGGCCTCTCTTCGCGCTGGAAGATCGCTGCGCCCATCGTCAGGTGCCGCTCAGCAAGGGGCGTGTCTGCGGCCAGTCCGTGAAATGCTGCTACCACGGATGGGCTTATGGCCGCTCCGGTCGCTGCATCGACGTGCCTTATCTCGGCAAGGGCAAGCTGCCTAACGGTGTGCGCACTTACCCCGTGATGGAACAGGACGGCCTGATCTTCATTTTCCCCGGCGATCCGGAAAAAGCGGAAACGACTTTCCTCCCCCCCCGCCTCGCACGAGTGGGTGAGCCGGCCTACAAGACCCGCTGCTTCGGGCAGGAAGTCGGCTGCCATTACAGCTTCATGCATGAGAACCTGATGGATATGAACCATCAGTTCATGCACATGAAACAGATGGGCCAGATGCGCCCGCGTTTCCTTGGCCAGCGTCGTGAGCCGGGACTGGTTGAAGCCCGCTATTCCTTCGCCCGCACCAGCGGCAAGCAGCCGTTGGGTGAGGCGCTGATCTTTGGTGAGCGGCGCGATACCTCCGCGCAGCATCAGGATCGTGACGTGATGACCATCCGCACGACCTATCCCTACCAGACGCTGCACATCCAGACGGGCGATCAGGATCCGGTGATGGATCTGTGGATTGCCTACACGCCGCAGGACAAGGATCAACTCACCAACCGCACGTTCGGCCTGCTGTCCGTCAAGCGTCCCAACATTCCGGGTGTGCTCGACCTCGCATGGCCATTTCTCGTCGCCTTCACCGAGCGTATCTTTGCCGAAGACCGCGAGATCGTGGAGCTTGAGCAACAAGCATGGAAAGACCTCGGCGGCGACCACAATCTTGAGGTGTTCCCCGTTATCAATGCGCTCCGCGCCCTGTTGGTGGAATGCGGTGTGCAGCCCGCAACGGACAAGAAAGCGCCGACGTTCGCACCTCATCCCAACAGCGTCGCGGCAACAGAGAAAGTAGCAACGGCGTCCCCGGCTCCGAAAACCGACATAGTAACCGCCGCGCCTGCCGCTCCGCCCTCCTCCGCAGCACTGGTCTCCAGCACGGCATCCAAGCCGCAGAACACCAGAGCGCGCACCAACGCCCGCAAGACCGTGGCCAAGGCGGCCTCGTCCACTGCCCGCGTAACCGCAGCGGAGGGTGCCCCCGCGAAAAAGAAACGCTCTCGCAGCCGCTCCAAACATCGCACGACGGCTCCGCTGGGTTCCGGCACCAAGTCCCCGTCCTGAGGAGGGCGTATGAGCGCCCTTCGTCTCCCCATCGCCAGTCCCACACTGGCGGTGGGCACATTCACCCTCCGTGCCCTGAAGCCCGATGACGCCAGCGCCATCCACGCCCGTGTCAATGACTGGAACGTCATCCGGATGCTCAGCCGGTTGCCGTTCCCCTACCCTGCCGATCTGGCGGCGCAATGGATTGCGGAGACACTCCGACAAGCGCGTGAGGGACGTGCCTATCATTTCGCCATTCTCGATAGCTCCGGACAACTCATCGGCTGCGTGGGGCTTACACTCGGGCAAGGAGCGCAGAAAAACGCCGCTTCTCTGGGATATTGGGTGGCCCACTCCCATTGGGGACAAGGCGTGGCACGACAGGCGGCCTGCCGCGTGTGTCGCTGGGCCTTCGCGCATCTTGGCCTGCACACGATCACGGCGACAGCGGCCGAGGACAATGCCGCTTCCTGCGCTCTCCTCGGCCGTCTTGGCTTCCGTCAGACGGGCAAGGGAGAGCAGTCGTTCATGGCACGCGGTGGCAAGGTTCCGGTGCAGCACTTCACCGTGACGCAACCGGAATTGGACGCAGCACTACGTCCCGGTACCCCGGAAGCCGAAGCCCAGACCTCCCCCGTGCAGCGCAAGCTCCTTCTCGTCGTTGCAGCCGCCCTGCTCGATCCTGACAACCGCATTCTTCTGGCCCAGCGCCCCGAGGGAAAAGCACTGGCGGGATTGTGGGAGTTTCCGGGCGGCAAGGTGGAACCCGGCGAGGAACTCGAAACCGCTCTTGTGCGGGAGCTGTACGAAGAACTGGGAATCGACGTGGGACGAGCCTGTCTCACGCCCTTCACCTTTGCCTCTCATGCTTATGAGACGTTCGACCTGCTGATGCCGCTTTATCTGTGCCGCCAGTGGCAGGGCACACCACAGGGGCGTGAGGGACAGGCGCTGGCATGGGTGCATGCGGATGACCTCGCCTCCTATCCCATGCCGCCTGCGGATCTGCCTCTCCTTCCCTTTCTTCGGGCCCTGCTCTGACGTATCCCTTGCAGGGACGGCTTCCTGCTGCCCGCAACCCGCCAGACAAGACCGGACCCATGACCATGAATCCCACTTCCGCCCTTGTGGTGATCGGCAACGAAATCCTCTCCGGACGCACACAGGATGCGAATATCCGCTTCCTTGCGCAAGAACTCGGCCAGATCGGCGCTCCGCTTC
Source organism: Acetobacter estunensis (assembly GCF_011516945.1). Lineage (GTDB taxonomy): Bacteria > Pseudomonadota > Alphaproteobacteria > Acetobacterales > Acetobacteraceae > Acetobacter > Acetobacter estunensis. The sequence continues at coordinate 61,943 of NZ_WOTH01000005.1, read as the reverse complement.
GCGAGGTGCGCATCATCCCCGATGTGCGCGAGACCATCGTTGCGACCCTCACGGAAATGAAGGCGCGTTACGAGCAGGTATTCACGACGGGTGGCATCGGGCCGACACATGATGACATCACCGCCGCCTGTGTGGCCGAGACATTCGGTGTGCCGCTGGAACTGCACGCCGAGAGCGCGGCGCGGCTGAAAGCCCATTACGGCACCGACCGCTTCACCGACGCGCGTCAACGCATGGCAATGCTTCCAAGAGGCGCCACACCCATCGAGAACACAGCCTCCATTGCGCCGGGTTTTTCCATTGGCAATGTGCATGTTCTGGCTGGCGTGCCCACCATCATGCAGGCCATGTTCAAGGCGGTGGCACCGAAACTCAAGCACGGCGCGCCCATCACTTCACGCACGTGGCACGCTCTCGGTCTTTATGAAAGCGCCATCGCGACGCCGCTCGAAGCCGTGCAGACGCGCTTTCCGGGGCTCGATATCGGCTCGTATCCGTTCAAGGAGTCCGAGGAACGACGCGGCGTGGCACTCGTGGCCAAGGGGGCGGATGAGAATGAGGTCAAGCAGGCCGCAGAGCAGATTCGCGCTCTGATCGAAGCCGCTGGTGCCACGCCTCTGGAAGGCGAACCCGCAAACTGAAAGAACATCCGGCCTCTTTCCTGTAAGCGGAAAGAGGCCGGATGTGTCAGGCGATGGAACTGCGTCCCATGGCGAGAAATTTCTCTCGCCGCTGGGCCACCAGCGTCGTGGGCGGAACCGTCAGCAACGGCATCAGTTCCTCGGCAATGGCCTGCCCCGTTGTCTGGACCATGGTCTTGGGGTCGCGCTGCGCGCCGCCGACAGGCTCAGGCACGATCCGGTCGATCAATCCGAACTTGCGAAGATCCTGTGCCGTCAGCTTCAGAGCGTCGGCCGCTGTGGGCGCCTGCTTCGGGTCACGCCAGAGAATCGACGCGCAGGCTTCCGGCGAAATGACGGAATAGATCGCGTTTTCCAGCATCAGCACGCGGTCTGCCGTCGCCAGCGCCACGGCACCGCCCGAACCGCCCTCACCGATCACGGTGGCGATAAGTGGCACCGGCACGGTCAGGCAGGTCTCAATGGAACGCGCAATCGCTTCCGCCTGTCCACGAGCCTCAGCATCGATTCCCGGCCACGCGCCCGAGGTGTCCACGAATGTCAGGATCGGCAGGCGGAAACGCCCGGCCATCTCCATCAGGCGGATCGCCTTGCGATAGCCTTCCGGGCGCGCCATCCCGAAATTATGCGCAAGCCGGGTCTCAAGGTCCGAGCCACGCTCGGTGCCGATGACCACGACCGCCTGATTGTTGAACCGTCCCAGCCCACCGATGATGGCCTTGTCATCGGCAAACTGACGATCCCCGGCCAGAGGCGTGAAATCCGTGATGAGCTGGCCGATATAATCCAGCGTGTGAGGACGCTGGGCGTGGCGGGCGACCTGTACTTTCTGTACAGGTGTCAGCTTCGCGTAAAGCGCGCGAAGCTGCTTCTCCACCTTGTCGGACAGACGCCCAACCTCATCGGAGATGCTGACACCACCGGCATCCCCGCTGGCTGCGGTGGCCGTTTTACGCAGGTCATCGATCTTGGTCTCAAGCTCGGCGACCGGCTTCTCGAAATCCAGAAACTGACGCATGGGAGTGCCGATAGCACACTCACGCGCAAAGCCAAGCATCTCGCGCGCCGCGATCACTCGTCAGCGACGTCTCCGCGCCCCAAAGGATGATGAGCGGAAACGATATCCCGCAGTCGCTCGGCCTGTACATGAGTGTAGATCTGCGTCGTGGCGATGTCCGCGTGCCCGAGCAGGGTTTGGAGCGTCCGCAGATCCGCTCCATGCGCCAGCATATGTGTGGCGAAGGAATGGCGCAGAACGTGCGGAGAAAGCCGGTCCGCTGCAATGCCTGCACGCTCGCCGATGAAAGCCAGAACCTTGTCGAACCCCTGCCGGGTGAGAGGGCGTAACGGTGTGCGTCCGGGGAAAACCCACGGAGAGGGGCGATCCGTGTCCTCATGCACCAAGGCCGCGACCGCCTCCCGCGCGGAGTCCGAAAGCGGCACGAGTCGCTCCCGCCCGCCTTTGCCACGCACCATCAGCATACGCAGACCTTCACGGAACATGTCGCGTTTCAGCGCCAGAAGCTCGGAGATGCGCAGACCGGTGGCATACAGCAGTTCCAGCGCCGCTCGTCCCATCAACAGGCGTCGCCTTAGCGCTGGATCGGCCTCGGCCGGAGGCTCTGCTGCATCAAGCAGCATAACCACTTCGGCTTCGGTCAGAAATTTTGGCAATGTCCTGTCCGGCGGCGGCGCGTCCAGAGAAGACGCCGGGTTGTCGGAACGCAGCCCTTCCCCAAGCAGGAACAAAAAGAACTGGCGTATGCAGGAAATACGCCGCGCGATTGTGCGACGGGCAGCACCGGATGCGCTCATCCCCGCCACCCACTCCCGAAGACCGCTGGTGGTGGCCTCCATGAGAGTTTCCCCCTGCCCGCGAAGACTCGTCTCGCAGTCATCGAGATCACGCGTATAGGCGAGAAGAGTCGCCGGAGCGGCTGCCCGTTCGGCGGCCAGCATCTCAAGAAAGGACTCGATGCAAGGCGCCGCCGTCATGCCTGCGACTCCCTCGATCAATCCCGATCAGTGAGCAGGCTGCACCGGCGCCGCAGCAACAGGCGCGGGAGCAGCGGGGGCCGCGACCGGCCCTGCTGGTGCCACAAGCGGAGCCGCAGGCGGCTGGCTGGACGCAAACTGAGACACCGGAATATCGCGATGCACCATCTGGCGGGCAGGCTGTGCGGAAGGGAGCCCCAAAGCCACGATGCCGCCAATCACGATAACTGCCGCAACACTCGCTGCAATGATGACGATTCGGCTCATGGAGTCCTCACTTGTCCCGATCAGACATTCCGAAAAGGAAATGCCGCTTCATTATGAAGGTGTTCGTCCGGCTCTATGTTACGATGTGATCCATGTCACGCCCATTTTTCCCGGACGATCACTGTCCAGCACCGCCTTCGCCCCTCCATGGGCCACCTGATATGTCGGGCAGTCCTGTCGCGCCTCTTCACCACGCGGCCCTGCCCCTGAATCTGGATGCTGTCCGCAACCCTTCCGGCTTTGGGCCGCTCTGCGGTCGCAGCATCGTGCTCATCGGGCTGATGGGAGCGGGCAAATCCACCATTGGGCGCAGACTGGCCCAGAGACTCGGTCTCGGATTCGTGGACGCCGACACTGAGATCGAACGCGCAGCAGGATGTTCCATCAGCGATGTGTTCCGCCTGTATGGCGAGGACGCCTTCCGCGACGGAGAACGTCGCGTCATCAAACGCCTGCTCGACGGCCCCACGCGCGTCATCGCCACAGGCGGCGGCGCCTTCATGAACAGCGAAACCCGTGCCCTGATTCGCGAACGGGCCATTTCGTTATGGCTGCGTTGCCCCCTGCCCGTTCTCGTCCGTCGGGTCAGCGGGCGCACTCATCGCCCCCTGCTCAACAACGCCCGTCCTCGGGACGTACTGGCGCAACTGATGGTTGTTCGCCATCCGGTCTACGCTCAGGCCGATATCATCGTGCAATGTGGAGACGACAACGTGGATCACGCCACCACCCGCGTCATTGAGGCTCTGGCGCTCAATCACCGCCCTCGACGCCTGCCCGTCACTCTGGCCCATGCTTCTTACGAAGTGGTGATCGGGGCCGGATTGATCGAACGTGCGGGCGCGTTGCTCGCCCCGGTGCTCCCACAGAAGAAAGCCATCGTCATCAGCGATGCGAACGTGGCGGAGCTGTATCTCAAGCCACTGCTGGACTCGCTCGGAGATTCGGGATTCGTCACCCAGTCCCTGATCGTTCCACCGGGTGAACAGACCAAATCACTGGATCGTTACCGAGAACTGACTGACGCAATTCTGGAACAGAAAGTCGAACGCAAGACCGCCATCATCGCCCTCGGCGGCGGTGTGGTGGGCGATCTGGCCGGGTTCGTCGCCGCCACGACCCTGCGCGGCCTGCCCTTCGTCCAGATTCCGACCACACTTCTTTCTCAGGTGGATTCCTCCGTGGGCGGCAAGACGGGAATCAACACGCCGTGGGGTAAGAACCTGCTGGGAGCGTTCCATCAACCTGCCATCGTGCTGGCCGACATCTCCACATTGGCCACCCTGCCACCCCGCGAAATCAAAGCTGGCTATGCGGAAATCGTAAAGTCGGCCCTGATCGGAGATGCCGGTTTCTTCGCATGGTGTGAGAACAACGCCCCCCGTATTCTGGGTCAGGATCCAGACACGCTGGCCGAAGCCGTCGAGCGTGCCTGCTCTTTCAAAGCGCGCGTCGTTGCCGATGACGAAAAGGAAAAGAAGGCCGAAGGTGGTCGGGCGCTCCTGAATCTGGGGCACACGTTCGGTCACGCGCTGGAAGCGGAAATGGGATATGACGGCCGCCTGCTGCATGGAGAAGCGGTCTCCATCGGTCTGCGTCTCGCCTTCATGCTCTCGGTCAGACTCGGTTATTGTCCTGCGACCGATCTCGACCGCGTCACAGCGCATCTGCAAGCCAATGACATGCCAGCACGCATTTCCGATCTGCCACAGACTTTTTCCGTTGGGACACTCCTCAATCACATGACACGCGACAAGAAGATGGAAGGCGGTAAGCTGACCTTCGTGCTCGTCCGTGGGATCGGGCAGGCTTTCACCTGCCGCGACGTGCCGGAAGAAGCTGTAAAGGCGGTGCTGGCCGAGGATGGATGTGTTCCGGACACCCAGACGGACCGCCACCTTCCGCATTCCGCCTTCTGAACAGGGGACAGTCAGGGAAGGACGCTGTGGAATAAATGCGGCATGTCACCTTATGCGTGCCACAGTCTTGATCCAGATCAAGTCCGCAACACGACTACACTTTTTCCGCCGTCAAAGGGACTGTTGCATATAAATCACGTTCTCCTCTTCGAATGACAGGAGCGCGTGTCGATGGGTTCCAATCCCGGAACTCAACGTTTTATAGGGCTTTTAGACATCTCGATGGGGCGGCGATGCCAACGGTAGGCGCCCGGCCCCGCAGATGAAGAATGAGGACGAAAACATGCGTCTCCGCAAAGTTTTACTTGCAACGACACTGATGGCGGCAGCCCCTGTAGCTGCATCTGCCACAACGATCACCGGCCCCTACGTTGATGTTGGCGGTGGCTATGACCTGACCCTCACGCAGGGCATGCACATGCGTGACTACACCAACGGTGGTGCAAACAGCCGCAAGCAGAACATGGGTCACAAGAGTGGCTGGGGTGGCTACGGCTCGTTCGGCTGGGGCTTCGGCAACGGTCTGCGCGCTGAGGTCGAAGGCACCTACATCCGCAGCAACCTGAGCGGCAGCTCGCACTACAACGGTGCTCACAACAGCGGTAAGGACTCGTCCTACGGCGGTTTCGTGAACCTGGTGTATGACATCGATCTGAAGCAGTTCGGCATTGATGCGCCTGTCACGCCGTTCATCGGTGCCGGTGCCGGTTACCTGTGGACCGATCAGCACGCCAACTACAGCAATGGCAACGGTTTCTCGGGCAAGGTCCGCGGCAACCGTGGCGGCTTCGCCTATCAGGCCATCGTTGGTGCGGCGTTCGACACGGGCATCCCGGGCTTCCAGGTCACGGCTCAGTACCGCATGATCGGCCAGCCGGGTTCGTTCCGTAACGGTTCGTACAACTACAGCGACAGCGAGAGCGCTGGTCACGTCGGTTCCAACCATCGCTTCAACAACATGTTCATGGTTGGCCTGCGCTACGCTTTCGACACGGCTCCCCCGCCGCCGCCGGCTCAGCCCTACACGCCGCCGCCGGCCGTTACCCCGGCCCGCACGTATCTCGTGTTCTTCGATTGGGACAAGTCGGCCCTTACGGCCCGCGCTCGTCAGATCGTTGCTGAGGCTGCTCAGGCTTCCACGCACGTCCAGACGACGCGCATTGAAGTCAACGGCTACACCGACAACTCGTCGGCTCGTGGCGGCGCGGCTGGTGCGAAGTACAACATGGGTCTTTCGATCCGTCGTGCTGACAGCGTCAAGGCCGAACTGGTTCGTGACGGCGTTCCGGCGTCCGCCATCGACATCCACGGCTACGGTGAAGAGCACCCGCTGGTTCCGACGGGCGCGAACACCCGCGAGCCGCAGAACCGTCGCGTGGAAATCATCCTGCACTGATTTTCGGTTCGCCGAATCCAGTCAGAATGACTACGAAAGAAGGGCGTCCCACGGGGCGCCCTTTTTCTTGCCCAGTATCAAGCCCATCGGACCGTTCATGCCCTCCTCTCCTGCTGTTTCAGCCTCCCGGACAAAGACGCTTGGACGCTTCATCAGATTTGGGATCGTCGGAACGGCAGGTCTGCTCTGGGATATTTCCATCGTTTACGCCCTGACACCGGTCATCGGCCTGATCGCGGCCACGCTTGTGGCCTATCTCGTGGCCGCGACAATGAACTGGATCACCAACCGTCTGTGGACGTTCCGTGATGCCGGCAATTCGGAACATCCCGTTCTTCAATGGTTGCGCTTTCTTTCCGCCAACAGCCTCGGCTTCCTGCTCAATCGTGGCACCGTCTATCTGCTGTTCTGGCTGAATCCCATGTTCATCGAGCACAAGTTCCTCGCGCTGGCCGCGGGCTCTCTTGCGGGCCTGTTTGCAAATTTCAATCTCAGCCAGAAACTGGTCTTTCGCGAACGGGCACCGGACTCTCTGCTGGAACTGGCGGAAATCTCGACGGGAATGATTGATCCGGAATGTCCTGAAAGCGCCGTTGCAACCGCAAACAAAGAGAGCGTAGCCCCCGTATCTCGCCCCTAGTCTTCAGGCTTTATCGCCACTCTTTGCCTGCCCGTATCGACTGCGCTAAAGCACAAAGACATCTTTATTCTCCAGGACTGACGACATTTGCGTCGCCTGTCCGCCGTCAGGACGTTTTTCCCCATCATGTCAACGACTAACGAAATCCGCTCTGCCTTCCTCGACTACTTTGCGTCCAACGGGCATCAGATCGTGCCGTCGTCGTCGCTGGTGCCGAGCAACGATCCAACGCTGCTGTTCACCAACGCAGGAATGGTTCAATTCAAGAACGTCTTCACCGGGCAGGAGACACGCCCCTACAACCGGGCGACGACCGCGCAAAAGGTCGTAAGAGCGGGCGGTAAGCACAACGATCTCGACAATGTCGGCTATACGGCGCGGCATCACACGTTTTTCGAGATGATGGGCAACTTCTCGTTCGGGGACTATTTCAAGCCTGAAGCCATCGAGTTCGCATGGAAACTCGTGACGTCCAATTTCGGCCTGCCGAAGGACAAGCTGCTCGTCACTGTCTATTCCGAGGACGAGGAAGCGGCGGCACTGTGGCGCAAGATCGCGGGGCTGTCGGATGACCGCATCATCCGCATCCCCACCACCGACAACTTCTGGCGAATGGGCGATGTCGGGCCGTGCGGACCGTGCTCCGAGATCTTCTACGATCATGGACCGGATGTATTCGGCGGCCCTCCGGGTTCCCCGGACGAAGACGGGGATCGCTTCGTCGAGATCTGGAACCTCGTGTTCATGCAGTTCTTCGAGGACCCACCGGGAACGCGCTCACCGCTTCCCCGTCCGTCCATCGACACCGGCATGGGGCTGGAACGCTTTGCCGCCATCATGCAGGGCAAGCGCGACAATTACGACACGGACACGTTCCGCGCCCTCATCCTCGCGTCGGCCGAAGTCACGTCCCGCGATCCGGATGGTGAGTTCAACGCCAGCCACCGTGTCGTGGCCGATCATTTGCGCTCGACCGCATTCCTGATCGCCGACGGCGTACTGCCGTCCAAGGACGGTCGCGGTTACGTCCTGCGTCGCATCATGCGCCGCGCCATGCGCCACCTGCACATGATGGGCACCCGCGAACCGGTGTTCTACAAACTGCTTCCCGCACTGATTCAGCAGATGGGCGCAGCCTATCCCGAACTGGCGCAGGCACAGGCTCTCATCCGCGAGACCATGCGCAGTGAGGAAGAACGCTTCAAGGCGATGCTCGATCGTGGTCTGGGCCTGCTGGCCGAAGAAACCGCCAAGCTTCCCGCTAAATCACCTCTACCCGGTGATGTCGCCTTCAAGCTGTATGACACCTTCGGCTTCCCACTGGATCTGACGCAGGACGCACTGCGCTCAAGCGGTCATATCGTGGACGTACCGGGCTTTGAGGCCGCCATGAAGGAGCAGCGCGATCGCGCCCGCGCCGCATGGAGTGGCTCGGGAGATGCCGCCGTGGAAACGGTCTGGTTCGAAGCCCGCGACCGCTTCGGTCCCACCGAGTTCCTTGGGTATGGAACCGAGACTTCGGAAGCCGAAGTGCAGTTCGTGGTCGCTAAAGGCCAGAACGTGGAGAGTGCTGGCGTCGGTACGGAAGTGGCTGTCCTGCTCAACCAGACTCCTTTCTACGGTGAAAGCGGCGGTCAGGTGGGTGACACGGGCACCCTGACCGCTCCGGGCCTGCGCGTGGCCATTTCCGATACGCAGAAGAAGCTTGGCGACCTGCTGGTACATTATGGCACCGTGACAGAAGGCACGCTCAAGCCGGGTATGGCCGTGAAAGCCGAGGTCGAGCACGCACGACGCGCCGCGATCCGCGCCCATCACTCCGCCACACATCTTCTGCATGAGGCGCTGCGTCGTCGTCTAGGTGAGCACGTCACCCAGAAAGGCAGCCTGAACGCGCCGGACCGACTGCGTTTTGACGTCAGCCAGCCACGTCCGATCACGCGCGAGGAACTCGACGAGATCGAGACAGAGGTCAACGCCCGTATCCGCGCCAATACACCGGTCACCACGCGCATCATGACACCTGAACAGGCGCAGGCCGAAGGCGCCATGGCCCTGTTCGGTGAGAAGTATGGCGATGAAGTCCGTGTAGTCTCCATGGGGGGCGAGGACGGTAACAAGCCCGGCTGGTCAGTGGAACTGTGCGGTGGCACGCATGTCGGCCGCACGGGTGATATCGGCCTGTTCCGCATCGCCTCGGAAAGCGGTGTTTCGGCGGGTGTACGCCGCATCGAAGCCGTGGCCGGTGTGGCGGCCGAAACTGCGGCACATGCCAATGAAGACCGCCTGAACCAGATGGCCGCAATGATGAAAGTCACCGTGGCCGAAGCGCCGGAGCGTCTCGCCACCCTGCTGGACGAACGCAAGGCCATGGAGCGGCGTATCGCCGATCTTCAGCGCAAGCTGGCCATGGGATCAGCCGAGACGACCGCCGTCGAGACCATCGCCGGTGTCCCGTTCTCTGGGCGCAATCTGGGAGAAACCCCGGCGCGGGAACTCAAGGGACTGGCCGAAACCATTGGCAAGCAGATCGGAGAAGGTGTGGTCGCCCTCGTCTCGACGGCTGACGGCAAAGGCAGTGTGGTCGTGGCCGTCAACCCGGCCCTTTCCGAGAAGCTGGATGCCGTGACGCTCGTCCGGGCTGCCAGCGTGGCCCTGGGGGGCAAAGGAGGCGGCGGTCGTCGCGATATGGCGCAGGCTGGCGGCCCCGAAGCGGACAAGGTGGACGCGGCGCTGGACGCTGTGCGCGCCGGAATCATCGCAGCAATGGAAGGCTGAACCCAGCCCCCTTCAGGATGACCCAGAAAAAAGGCTCCGGACCGGAAACGGTCGGAGCCTTTTTTCATGACATCACGACGAGCGGCCATCGCCGTCCGCCGTAAATGTTCAATGCGTGGTGGAGGCAGGGGCTGCCAGCGGCGCGCTTTTCACACCCAGCGCCACTTGCGACTGCCCGGCTACGGGCAACGCGGGAAACACTGGCGGCAGAGCGGACTGGGTAAAATAAAGCACCCCGTTCGACTGCGGGATTCCAGTCACCCAAATCCGATTGATGGTGCCCGCCGCATTGCTGAGGACAAGTTGGTTCGTTCCCGGCTCCACCGACACAGTCAGAAGAGCGCCAGAGAGCGTGCGCAGACCGACAGCATGTGTCTGCATCCGGGCGATGACCCGCCGCAAACGATCCACAGACCATTTTCCAGGCACGATGGTGAAGCCCATGAGGTTCTTCAGCGCCTGTGCGTTGGCCGGATCCAGAAGTCCACCGGGATATTGTTCCGAGACATGCTTCATCGGCTCATTGGGAATGGCGAAGACCGTATAGGGTCCGGCCATCTGTAGCAGCCGGTCATATCCGCTGACCTGAAGCGCGCGGGAGTAGTTTCCCAGTTCGATGGCGGAGAGAATGGATTCCGACAGAGGACGATCATAGTAAATCGGCGTTTCGGGGTCGGGATACGCCACATTGCTGTTCGGCGCGTCCTTTTCTCCCGCAGGGGTGTAGTTACGCGCGCCCGACACAGTGGGCGCCATGAAGGAGTTGCTGCTGCCGACAACCTTGTAGGCATCCTGTCGCGCCGGACTCTGGCAGGCTCCCAGGGACAGCGCCATCATCATCATGGCGCCCGCCGCACCGTACCGTCCCGTCAGCATCCAGATCTCCCGTCACGAATGTCCACGCACCTCCCAACGGAAGCACCGTGCGTGTCATACCTGATGTTACACAGGTTGCGTATCCGTAAATCGCGCGCCGATCCTCGGGACGATCAGCACCCGTCTCCCCGCATGGTCCAGCCAATCACGCGCCCATTGGCAAGTTCGAAGGCGGTCTGACAGACGGAGTTGTAATAGGACGGCCCGAAACCCGATCCATATCCCCAGCCCGGACCACCCCAGCCGCCGCCCCAACCACCTCCTCCCCAGCCGGGACCATCCCAACCCCAGCCGTCCCAACCCCATCCCCAGCCCATGCTGCCGGGATAGTACTCAGTCTGGTTGTCGATATAGGCGAGGAAAAGATGTCCACTTGCCTGATAGGTGCGAGTCGGCACGCCGAATGCCCGGACCACATCCACATCCGTATGCCCGATCAGAGCGTCAAGCCGCTTGCGCTGCTCGGGGGTTGGCCCCGATGCGCAGGCTGTGACTGCCAGAACGGCCATCAATGGCCAGATACGCCTTGCGACCATGATCCTGTCCTTGCCTTCACCATTGCGGGGCCGCGCATGCTGGCCCGAAATCATCCCAGCCACAAGATATTCGCAAGCCGGGGAGCGCCCGTTGCCAGCATGACCAGCCGGTCGAACCCCATGGCAATCCCCGCCGTGGGAGGCATGGTGTCCAGCGCGGCCAGCAGTGCTTCATCCATTTCCCAGCGTGGATGCTGAGGATAGAGTTCCTGCCTGCGCGCACGATCAGCCTCGAACCGCCTGCGCTGCTCGGTCCCATCCGTCAACTCCTCGAAGGCATTGGCGAGTTCAACGCCCCCCAGATACAGCTCGAACCGCAAGGCCGCGCGCGGATCCTGAGGACAGGCCCGCGCCAGCGCCGCCTGACTGATCGGCCAGTGCGTGAGAAATGTTGGCCTTTCACGGCCGATTACAGGCTCGATGCGCTCCAGAAGCAGCCGAAAGAACAGATCTTCCCAGCTCTCTCCCTCACGCAACGTGCAGCCCGCCTGACACGCCAGAGCCTGCGCGTCCTCCATTGTCCCCAGCACATCCGCTCCGACATACCGGCGAAAGGCCTCCGCCATCGTCAGCCGCTCGAAAGGTGTATCGACGGCAATTTCACACCCGTCGCGCAGCACAACGGGCGGCAGAAGCGTGCGTACCAGCGTCTCCGTCTCGTCCATAAGCGCATCCAGATCGGCACCGGGGCGATACCACTCCAGCATCGTGAACTCGTGCGCATGCAAGGCGCTGGCCTCGCCATTGCGCCAGACCCGCGCGAGCTGGAAAATCGGCAGCCCTGTGGCCGCCACAATGCGCTTCATGGCGAATTCGGGACTCGTGTGCAGGAAAAGAGGCTCGGACCTTCCATCCGGCATCGTTCGCCGTGTGGCGAAGACCTCCAGATGCACTTCCTCTCCGGGCACCGACACGGCACAGGGCGTCTCCACCTCAAGATAACCACGCCCATTGAAAAAAGCCCGTGTGGCCCGCAGCATCAGGCTGCGACGGCGCAACATGGGCAATCGCTCGGCGATATCCGACGGATCGCTTGTCCTGTTCATGGCTCATCCTCTTTCGCGCAGGCGTCTGCCGCGCAGAGGTGGCGTGCCACCCGGAGAAACGCAAGTTGCCCATATCCTTTGCCCGACGCTAGAACCGCGTCATGCCCTCCCGCTCCTCTCCATCTCGGAACGAAACGCTGCGCACCCCCGGCGCCCTGATCGAACACGGTCTTGCCCGTCCGGACGACCGCGCGGCGCTCGAACGTGTGGCGCAAGACTACGCCACCGCCATCCCCCCGACCTTTCTTCATTTGATCGAACGCCCGGACGATCCGATCGGACTTCAGGTCATCCCCTCGCCGGACGAACTGGAGATGGCGCCATATGAGCGCGAAGATCCCATAGGGGACGACGCGCTCTCCCCTGTTCCGGGGATCGTGCACCGCTACGCCGACCGGGCGTTGCTCAAACCCCTTCTGATCTGCCCACTTTACTGCCGCTTCTGTTTTCGGCGGGAACATGTCGGGCCGGATGGCGGCCTGCTGGATGAAGCGGCGCTGGAACGGGCGCTGGAATGGCTGCGCAGCCACGAGGCCATACGCGAGGTAATCCTCACAGGGGGCGATCCGCTGATGCTCTCCCCACGGCGCCTCGGTTATATCTTGCGAGAACTGGAAAATATCGAGCACATCACAACGGTGCGCATCCACTCGCGCGTCCCGCTGGCCGCGCCGGAGCGGATTACGGACGATCTTATGGACGCAATGGAACTGGAGCGTCAGGCCATGTGGCTGGTGGTGCATGCCAACCACGAGCGGGAGTTTACGGAGACGGGCCGCGCCGCACTCCGACGCATCGTGCGACGTGGTATTCCCGTTCTGGGACAATCCGTTTTGCTGCGCGGTGTGAACGACAGCGTATCCGCGCTGGAGGGATTGTTCCGTGCGATGGTGGAAAACCGGATGAAGCCCTATTACCTCCACCAACTCGATCCAGCGCCGGGAACGTCGCGCTTTTACGTCCCCATCACAGAGGGACGGCGCCTGCTGGCGGGACTACGTGGCCGTGTCACCGGTCTGGCGTGGCCGACCTATGTGCTCGACATCCCGGGCGGTCATGGAAAAGTGCCGCTGGGGCCGGACTATCTGGAAACAGAGAAGAGAACCGTGAGCGACCCGTCCGGCAAACGCCACACGCTGCTCCCCCCTGACACGCATTCCGGAAACTGACCGGGACAGCCTCCTCATGGAGGCCGCCCCGTTTATACGTCAGAGCTGCGCGCCATTTGCGGGCTGCGCCTGAGCGGGTGCCGCCGGCGTGCTCGGAGTGTCAGAGTTCATCTTGCCCGGCTGTGTGGAGTGCTCCACATCGTAAGCCGTGGCCTTCTCGGCATATGTGCCTTTTGCGCCCGGATGCTCCTGATCGTACAGAGCCGCCTTCGCGCGCGCTTCCTTGCGGTAACGATGACGCACATACATGCCCGTCACGCAGCCACCCATGGCACCCAGCACGCCATGATGATTGGCCACATGACCGCCGACCGCTCCTGCCGCACCGTATTTGATGCAACCGCCCGGCTCGGCATGCGCCACGGAGACCGAGCTGGCTGCGATCATGGTCGCGGCCGTCAGGCAAAGTAGTTTCTTCATGAAGTTGTTGTCCTGCTTCTGCACATCTACCCCGAACAGGGGCACAGCGAGACATATGAACCTCAAAGGTGGCGAAAACCAGAACACGTGAGCGAATTTCCATGCACTGCAGTCTTGACGCCCATCGCGCCGTGCGGTCATGAGCGTCCCGGTTCTTTCTCCACGACCCATCCAGCGCGGAGCCCAAACGCCATGTCGATTACACGTCGCGCCCTTCTCGGGGCCACGCTTCCCGCCGCCCTCGCACCGGCATTCCTCTCCGTCGCACGCGCTGCGGGAACGAGCGCCGACCCGCGCATGGCGCCGCGCGCGCTGGGCAATCCGTCCGCCAAGGTGACGGTCGAGGAATGGTTCTCCCTGACCTGCACCCATTGCGCGCGCTTTGCCATCGACGTGTTCCCCGAGGTGCAGAAGAAGCTGATCGACACCGGTCGCATCCGCTATGTGTTCTGTGACTTCCCCCTCGACCGCATCGCCCTGATGGCAGCACAGGTGGCCCGCGCCCTGCCCGCCGAACGCTATGAGGCGTTCATCCTCTCTCTCTTCTCCAATCAGGACCGCTGGGCGTTCATTCAGGACGGGAACCCCGAAGACCAGCTCCGCAAGATGGCCGGTCTCGCCGGTATGTCAGCAGATAATTTTGACCGCACCGTCAATGACGTTGCACTGCGCGATGCCATCATGGCGGAGCAGAACCGGGCCGAAGCGCAGTATCACATCGACAGCACGCCGACATTCCGTTTCAACGATGAAGTCTATCGTCAGGGTGAGTTGACCTATGACGCTTTCGAGAAAAAGGTCGTGGCGGCGGGCGGCTGAACAGCGCCCTCCTTTCCAACATGACGGGCCTCTTCTCTCCGGCTGCCGCCCCATCTGACCGCAGGTCCGCGCCTCTCTCATGAGCGCGCGCTTCGTGCAGTTGCGGATCGCGGGCTTCAAAAGCTTTGCCGATCCGGTCTCGGTGGACATCCTTCCGGGCCTAACCGGCATCGTGGGGCCGAACGGCTGCGGCAAGTCCAATGTGGTCGAGGGTCTGCGCTGGGCCATGGGCGAGACGTCCGCGCGCAACCTGCGTGGCGGCGAGATGGACGATCTCATCTTCGCTGGCACCACCAGTCGCCCCGCACGCAATCTTGCCGAAGTCACGCTGGTTCTGGAGAACGCCAAAGGTCTCGGTCCCGGCGCCTTTGCCGAACAGGACGATCTGGAAATTACCCGCCGCGCCGAGCGCGGGTCCGGCAGCGATTATCGTCTCAATGGCAAGGCAACGCGCGGTCGCGACATCCAGACCCTGTTTGCCGATCTGGCATCCGGGGCGCGCTCCTCGGCCATGGTCAGTCAGGGCCGTGTCGCCATGCTGGTCGGCGCACGCCCCGAAGAGCGCCGCACCATCCTCGAAGAAGCCGCCGGGATCACCGGCCTGCACGCACGGCGCCACGAAGCGGAACTGAAGCTACGGGCGACTGAAGCCAACCTCACCCGCGCGGAAGACCTCAAGATCCAGCTTGAAACCCGGTTACAGGGACTGGCGGGGCAGTCCACACAGGCCGCGAAATATCGCGAACTCTCCGCCAATCTGCGCGAGGCGGAGACGACGCTGCTCGCCCTGCTGCATGCCCGTGCGCGCCAGCAGGTGGAACGCGCACGGCTGGCCGCCATCGCTGCCCGCAACGCTCTGATCGCCGCCGAGGAGGCCGCAGAAACCGCTGTCCTTGGCGAATACGAAGCCGATCGCGCCCTGCCTGCCATTCGTGAGGCAGCCGAACAGCGCCGAACAGCACTGGAACGCCAGCGCGTGGCCGCCGAAGGCATCGCGCGCGAGGAAGAACAGGCCGCGCAGGCGCTGGAGGCCGCAAGCTCCCGTCTGAAGCAGAGCGAAGCCGACCGGGACGCGGCTCTCTCCCGTATGGAGGACGCGCAAGCCACCCTCACGCGCCTTGGCGAGGAAGTGGCCGCTATCGAAACCGTTCGCGCCACACTGCCCGCCCGGCAGGAGGAAGCGGACACCACGATCACCCACCTGCGCACGGAACTCACGCACGCGGGTGATGCATTGGAACGCGCCACAGCGGATGTCTCGGCCGCACGCACCCGCACCGAACAGGCGCGCACGGCACTGGAGGCCACATCCCTCCGTCATGATCGCCTGACGCAGGCACGGGTGGCATTGGAAGCGGAACTCACGCAGCTTCACGCCGAAATGCCCGATGACGCGGCCCTGAAAGCTGCGGAAGACACGGTCCATCAGGCAAACGCGCATCTCTCTGCCTGTCGAGAGGCCATGGAGACCGCCACACAGCGGAAATCCGATGCCCATCTGGCGCTCTCCATCGCCCAAAATGCTGCCGAAGCCACGCGAACCCGTCATGCAGAACGCGCCAAAGCGCACGCCACCGCCAAAGACACGCTCGCCGCCCTGACCCGCGACCGGGACGCGCTGATGGCGCGACAGGCCGAGGCGCAACGCGGCCTTGTCCCCGAGACGGAGCGTGCAGCCCTTGCGACAGCCCTCGCACAGGCCGAAGCAGCCCAGACAGAAGCCGCCCGCGCGCTCGAAGCCGCTGAAACCGAACGCGCGGCAGCCGCAAGTGCGCTGCTGGAAGCGCGGGCGCGCGTACAGGAAGACAGCACTCTTCGCGCCGCCACGAGTGAGACTGTTCGCCGGGCCGAAGCCGCGCTGAAACGCGCCGAGCAGGAAGCCGGAAGCCTCGTGAAAGAGCTGGAGACGGCCCAACGCGATGCTGTACCGGACTCTGTTCTGGAACAAGCACAAGCCGCACGCGCCAAAGAGGAACATCGTCTTCAGGATGCCGAAACCGCGCTGACGCAGACTGAAGAAACCCTCACGCGCACCACCAGCGCCACCCGGGAATGCGAAGCGGCTCTTGGCACGCTGAACGCGGAGTTGACCCAGCTTCGCGCCCGCATCGATGGTCTTGCGCAGGCGCTTGGGAGCGAAGAGCCAGAAGACTCAACACAGGGCATTACACCCGTTTCCGATCTGCTGCGTATTCCTGCAGGACTGGAAATGGCCGTGGCCGCCGTTCTGGCCGACGGACTGGACGCGCCGGAAGCCAGCGCCTCTCCCGCCGCGCCACGCGCCTGGCTTGCCCTTGGGGCATGGGCGACGTCTCCCGCGCTACCCGCCAGTGCGTGTGCCCTCTCGGACATGGTGGAGAGCGCTCCCGACACGTTGCGCCGTGCCCTCTCACAGTCCGGCCTGATCGAAGACACGGCGGATGGGGACGCGCTGGCCAGATCGTTGCAGCCCGGACAGAGCCTCGTCACCCGCGAAGGCGCATTGTGGCGTTGGGATGGCTATCGGATTGCGGCTGGGCAGCCGAACGCCGCCGCCCAACGTCTGACCCAGCGCCGTATCCTGCTCGAATCCCGCACTCGTCTGGCCGAACTTGAAGATCACCAGCCTGAAGCGGAAGCCCGCGCACGCACAGCGATGCAGGCTCAGACAAAGTCTGAAGCGGCCATGCGGCAAGCCCGTGAACTGCGCGCCACCATTGAAACGGCACTGGGACAAGCCCGGACACACGAAGCCGAGACAGCCCGCCGTCATGGCGCAGCCCGCGCCCGGCTGGACGCGGTGCGTCCCCAACACGAACGCGCGGCACAGGCTCTCGACGCCGCCCGTATTTCCCTTACCGAAGCGCAGGCTGCGCAAGAAGCGCTGCCGGATCCGGCAGCGCTGAAACAGGCACATGACGCGGCACGGACACGCGACCTGAACGCCCAACAGGCCGAAACGGCGGCGCGGGAAACCCGTCGCCGCACGGCACAGGTGCTGGAACAGGCGCAACGTGCCCGGCAGGCGACGGAGTCCCGCCACACCAGCGCCGAGACGAAACTCGCCACCATCACGCCCGATCTGGCGCGACTTGAGACCGATTGCGCTACGGCCGCCAAGGCGCTGACAACCGCGCAGGCGGCTCTGGATGAGACCGCCGATCCGGCAGCCGCCACGAACCACCTGCAAGCTGCGCAAGCCGAGGCCATTGAGAGCACGCAGGCCGAGGCTCACGCACGTTCCGCATGCGCTGAAGCCGAACAGGCACTAACCGCCGCCACCGAGGCCGCACGTATCCTGCAAACCCGCGCGCTCGAACTGCGCTCGCAACTGTCAGCGTTGCTCCCGCGTCGGGACTCTCTCGACGAGGAACTGGCGGACGCCACGACCGCGCTGGAGGCGGCCCGTCAGGCCGTAACTGCCGCCGCCATCGACCCAGAACAGGAAGCCCTCCCCGAAACGCTCCGCGCCCGCATCACAGCCCTTCGTGCGGATGAGCAGGCAGCAGGTGAAACCCGCGCAGCGCTCCTTGCGGAACGCGAGACCCTGAGCAGCCGCGAAAGCGCACTGAAAGCGGCACTGGCCGAATGGACCGAGCGTGAGAGCGTGGCCCGCACCCAGCTTGTACAAGCCGAGCAGAGACTGGCGGGGGTTGCGGAAGAACATCGCACCGTCGCGACCCGGCCCGAGGAAGCGCTGCGGTTGCGCACGACCACTCTCGCCGCGCTGGACGATGCCGAAAAAGCCTATCAGGAGGCTAACGCGGCCCGCGAAGCCGCCGAGGTGCGGCTGAAAGACGCACAGGAAAGCCGGCGCCAGACAGAAACCGCGTTGACCCAAGCGCGCGAGACAGTCGTGCGCAGTGAAGGCAAGAACGAACAGGCGCAGGCTATCCTCGCACAGCTTCTGGCCGAAACGCCGGAGCCACCCCTCGCCCCCGTGGGTGATCTCACAGAATCGGCGGAGACTGGTCTGCGCCGCAAGATTTCCCGTCTCACGCGCGAGCGCGAGGAACTCGGCCCCGTCAATCTGCGCGCCGATCTGGAAGCACAGGAAGCCGAACAGCAGATCGAGACCATCCGCCGCGAACACGCGGAACTGGAAGCCGCCATCGCCCGCCTACGCGGCTCCATCGGCTCGCTCAACAAGGAAGGCCGCGAGCGCCTGATGGCGGTGTTCACGCAGGTGGACCACCACTTCCAGTCCCTGTTCTCACGCATGTTCGGCGGAGGGCGTGCTCATCTGGGACTTGTCGGCAGCGACGATCCGTTGCAGGCTGGCTTGGAAATCTATGCCCAGCCGCCGGGAAAGAAGCTCGCTACGTTGTCTCTGCTGTCCGGTGGCGAACAGGCTCTTACCGCGCTTTCGCTTATTTTTGCGGTCTTTCGGTGTAACCCGGCGCCAATCTGCGTCCTCGACGAGGTTGACGCCCCGCTTGATGATGCCAATGTCGGACGCTTCTGCGCCCTTCTGGGCGACATGGCCAATGAGGGTGGAACCCGTTTTCTTGTCGTGACGCATCATCAACTCACCATGGCGCATATGGATCGCCTTTACGGCGTGACCATGCAGGAGCGCGGCGTCAGTCGCGTGCTGTCCGTCGATCTCGAACGTGCCGCGGCCATGGCCGGCGCGGGAAAGAAGGAAGACGCTCATGTCTGATTCCTCCGTGAACATGGATCATATGCCGACATCTCCTCCCACGATCGGTCGTTCCTCACGTCTGACGAAACAGTGCCGTCGCAACACCATCATGGCGTTGGGCATATTGGGAAGTCTGGCCGCTGTCGTCCTGTGGCGTGATTCGCACGCGGACGCGCTACTGACGCGCATCCATCATGGGCTGGTCATCTGTGCGACGGGCAAGGCCGCAACCGACACACTCCCCACCAGCGCGCCTTCCGCGCTCTCCGAACTGGCTGACGCTGTCCTCCCATCCCGAAAGGCGGATCAGCCCAAGACGGAAGCCCCCACGCAACCACCGTCCATGGTCGCGTTCGAAGTGGTGCGGACTCCCGACAACACTCTGGCGGTAAAGGACGAGGGACAGACCGTGCCGCTGGAGGAGGCTCTGCACGCCTCGCATCGCAAGCACCAACTGGTAATGCTGTCCTTGCAGGAAGCTGACATCCAGCCAGCAGCGCGCCTTATCCGTTCCAGTGGCATGAGACATCAGGCCGTGATCGTGGCCAGCAATGAGAGCGAAACCCGAACCGCGCTGAAAGTCGATCGATCGCTCATGGTCGCCATTCCGGTTCGCTCGACACGCGACCAGCTTACCGCCCACCGACTGGCTGGCCAGCATCCCTATGCCGAATATCTCCCGGCCAACGCCTCCCCCACTCTATTCGCCACCGCTCACCGTGAAGCGGATGTGGTGATTGCCGACAGTCCCGATCCACAAGATAATCCAAAAGCCATTCGCGCCCTGCTGCGCGAGCCGGTGGACATCGTCGTCACCAGCGCGCCGGACCATTTCGCTCACGTTCTGGGCGAAAGCTGACCGCTCAGCGCGGCAGTCTCTGACCGATTTGCAGCGCAAGCGCGACGTTACGCGCCGCGCGCCGCAGATTCTCCCGCGCGTGTTTCAGTACCTCCTCCAGCGAGGCCGGTGCGGGAACCGAGCCAAACACGGCGTCGATTCCCACCTCACCCAGACTGTCCACGCCCTTCCCCAGCGACCCACCCAGCGCGATCACTGGCTTACCTTGGCGACGTGCCATTGACGCCACACCGGCCGGCACCTTGCCGCGTGCTGTCTGCTCATCCAGTCGCCCCTCACCCGTGATGACGAGATCGACCTCGCGGATTTTCTCTTCCAAGCCCAGTAGACCGGCCATCAATTCAAAGCCCGAGCGCATCCGTGCGTCCAGAAAGGCCATTGCGCCAGCCGCCGTGCCGCCAGCCGCTCCCGCGCCCGACACGTGAGCCACATCGCGTCCGACATCGTCACGCAGGCGTTGAGCGTATCGCCCCAACGCCTCATCCAGCGCCGTCACCATCGCGGGGGACGCGCCTTTCTGCGGACCGAACATCGCGGACGCGCCATCCGGCCCAAGCAATGGATTGTCCACATCGCATGCCAGATCGACCGTTACGTCCTTCAGATGCGGATCGAGCGCCGAGATATCGATTCGCGCCAGATCTCTCAGCGCCAGTCCTCCGGCTCCAATCTCCCGACCGCCAGCATCCAGCAGCCGCGCACCCAGCGCCTGAGCGAGTCCCGCCCCACCGTCGTTCGTGGCGCTCCCTCCTACCGCCAGCACGACACGACGACAGTTACGATCCAACGCCAGCTTCACCAGCTCACCAACACCGCGAGTCGTAGCGCGGCATGGGTCGCGTTCAGCGGGCGGTACGAGCATCAGTCCCGCCGCTTCCGCCAGTTCGATCACGGCAAGCTCACCATCGGCAGAGAGACCGAATCCAGCCTTTACCGGCGCCCCAAGCGGGCCCGTCACCGTTGCCTCGATCCGTTGAGCACCCGTTGCCGTGACAAAAGCCGCAACCGTGCCTTCTCCACCATCGGCCATGGGACAGCGGACACAGGAGATATTGGGAAAGACGTCCTCGAACGCCTCGGCAATCACACGGACCACGTCCTCGGCATCGAGGCTTTCCTTGAAGGAATCGCAGGCGATCATGACCTTCATTTTTCCATCCCTCACAAACAAACGGGGCGCCCCGTGAAGGACGCCCCGGATGTCGAAGTCTTTTCTGGACGGCTGTTCAGCGCGGCAGCATCGACCCGGTTTCAATGAAACGCTGATGCCACGAAAGAGCTTCCGTGAGCAGATGCGGCGTGTGTTTGCCAAACGAACTTTTCTTGGCGCGTTCCAGATAGTCTTCCAGCAGTGGGCGATAGCTCGGATGGGCGCAGTTGCGGATCACCACCTCGGCGCGCTGCACCGGGCCAAGACCGCGCATGTCGGCCAGTCCCTGCTCCGTTACAATGATCTGGCTGTCCTGCATGATGTGATCGACATGCGCCGCCATCGGTACGATGGCCGAGATATGGCCGTCCTTCGCCGTGGAAGGCGTAAGGAAGATCGACAGGAAGGAGTTGCGCGCGAAATCGCCCGAACCGCCAATGCCGTTCATCATTTTCGATCCCATTACACGGGTCGAATTGACGTTGCCGTAAATGTCGGCCTCCAGCATGCCGTTCATGGCGATACAGCCCAACCGCCGGATGACTTCGGCGTTGTTGCTGATGTCCTGCTGGCGAAGGATGATCTTCTCGCGGAAGAACGAGATACGGTTGTTGATCTCTTCCACGGCATCCGGGCTGAGGGAGAAGGACGTAGCGGAGGCGATCTTCATTCGGCCATTGTCGAGCATCCGCAGCATGCCGTCCTGAATGACCTCGGAATAGCCCATCAGATTCTCGAACGGACCTTCGTTCAGACCGTCGAGCACCGCATTGGCCACGTTGCCCACACCGGACTGAAGCGGCAGCAGGTTGGGCGGCAGACGGCCCACCTTCACCTCATGCTCGAAGAATTCCAGAAGGTGACCGGCGATGTCCTTTGCCGCCTCATCCGGCTTGGCAAACGGCGCATTGCGATCCGGGTCGTCCGTGCGCACCACAGCCACGATCTTCTCGGGATCGACCCGCAGGAATGTCTCACCGATACGGTCATCGGCGCTGCGCAGGGGAATGAGGTCACGCGGAGGGATACCGCTGGCATTGCCGCGCCAGACGTCGTGCATACCTTCCAGCCCCTCAGGCTGCCAGGAATTGACCTCAATGATGACCTTCTCGGCCAGATCAAGGAAGGTCTGCGAATTGCCGACCGAGGAGGACGGAACGATGCCGCCATCTTCACGGATGGCCGTGGCTTCCACGATGGCGAAATCGAACTTGCCGTAGTTGCCCTGCACCGAGCGCGGCGCGACCAATCCGAGATGCGTGTCGAAATACTCGGTCTCACCCGAATTGATGTTGTTACGCATCGCCGCATCCGTGTTGAACGGAGAGCGGTAGGACACGCCATGGACCTTCGCCAGCGCACCGTCGAGCTGCGGCCCGGTGGATGCGCCCGTTACGAGGCGGACCTTCAGGTCCTCGCCTTTCCCGCGCAGCTCTTCAATGCGCTCGGCCAGCGCCATCGGGACAGCCTTGGGATAACCCGCGCCCGTGAAGCCGCTTGTGCCCAGGGTTGCGCCATTTCCAATAAGAGCGGCAGCAGCGGCAGCGGGCTTCTCTTTGCTGCGTAGCGCCGGATTGCGAATGCGATCAGTCATCAGAATAGGGTCCTGTTCAGCTTCACGTTTCGATTTTCCACGGACACCGACCTGAAATCGGTTTTCCGTGCAACGATCCGATGGAGCGTTCCGACGTGCCTGATGCCATTTTTCACATGCGCGGCAACCGTCTTTCGCAACAAACGCGGTCCGTTTGCAGCGCACTCTAGGCTGAATTCGCAGGCTTTAGCCTGTCACATGATTGTGCATCGCCCCATTGCCACGCGCTCGTGAACACATATTTCCCTCAGATGGGCACCCCACAGCACGGACGTATGGTGTTACATATGCAGGAAAAATGACGCGGCCCCCTTCGCTCGCGGGATTTGGCTGCCAATATGACAAGAAGATGAATGGTGAGCAGGCGATGCACGACGAAAGAGAGTTCCAGCGCAGAGTTGCCGGTCGCCGCATCCGGGTGGTGGGAGATGTCCACGGCGATCTGGAAGCTTTCCGGCATGCGGTGGCGACAGACCGCTTCATCGTACAACTGGGCGATCTGGTGGATTATGGCCCCGATAGCGCAGGCGTGCTGCGTCTGATGGACTCGATCCTCGAAGAGGGTCGCGGTCTCTTTCTGCTGGGCAATCACGATCGCAAGCTTGGCCGCGCTCTTCTGGGCCGCAAGCTCCGTCGGGACGAAACGTTGGAAGCCACCATCCACCAGCTTTTCGAGCCCGGTAATTCGGACGTTCTGGAACACGCGCTGCCCCTCTTTGAATCCGCCCCCACATGGCTGAAATTCGGGCGCCGTATCTTCGTTCATGCCGCGTTCCACACCGGCATGCTAAGCGAGTCCTGCCCTCCCGGCCTCGACAGTGTTTCGCACCTTCTCTCCCGCGCCCTGTTCGGTGAGGTCACGGGCCGCACCCAGACGGACGGGTATCCCGAACGTCGTCTGAACTGGGTCGATCATATTCCGGCGGGCTATACCGTCTATTGCGGACATGACCGCCGCTCGACCGATGGACGCCCATGGGTGAAGCATGGCCGCTCCGGAGGAACGGCCGTGTTCGTGGACACAGGAGCGGGCAAAGGGGGACATCTGGCATGGATCGACCTGCCCGATGAGACCGATCAGCCCGACTACCCTGCACCGCCCGCCTACGAGCCGACTCCCATTCCCATGCCGGGAGACCGGCGCAGCGTGCGCGACTCCTTTTGACAGGAGACATCACGGCGTGGTGAATGAATCCGCTTTCAGAATGAAAGGCGGGTCGGCAAAGGCCGCATGAACCCGTCGTAAGAAGACAGGACCAAGAAGCGTGACGGCAGACCGGACTCATGAGACGACCAACGGCGCGGACGATCAGAAGGATCCGCGCGCGGAACTGGCGTCACTGCGTCAGAGCATCGACAACATCGACATGGCTCTTGTCGCCATGCTGGCCGAACGCTTCCGGTGTACGCAGGAGGTCGGCAAACTCAAAGCCAGGCATCACATGCCGCCCGCCGATCCCGCGCGTGAAGCCCGGCAGATCGCGCGGCTGAGGCAGCTTGCGACAGACGCGCATCTCGATCCGGATTTTGCCGAAAAGTTCCTCAACTTCATCATCCGCGAAGTCATTCGTCATCACGAAGCCATCGCCGGAAAAACGGGCACCGCCGCATGATCCGGCCGGTCGCGCATCGCCTGCTTCTCCTGCGGCACTGCGAGGCCGAACCGGCACGAGGCAATGAGTTTGGAAGCGCGGCCGATCAGGCGCGCCCGCTCACGCAGGCAGGCCACATGATGGCGCGCCGCCGAGGCGAGAGCATGCGTCGCGCCGGGCTCGTGCCCGATCTCGTCCTGTGCAGCCCCGCGATGCGCACACGCCAGACCTATGCCGGTCTGCTGCCTTTCGGAGAAGGCGCACGCCCCGAAATCCGCATTGAGCCCACTCTCTATCTGGCCGCCCCAGACGAATTGCTGGCGCGCCTGCGCGCAACGTCAGATTCGGTCCACACCATCCTTCTTGTGGGGCACAATCCGGGGCTTCCCGCCCTCGCCCGCTATCTCAACGGTGTGGAACGCGCGCTCGACTCCGATTTCGCGCTTGGCACCCTCGCCACCTTCCATGTGGAAGTGGAAGAGCGGGAGTCGATTGCGCTGACATGGAAAGCGCTCGGGCCACGAACGGCCTGGCTTGAGTCGTTCTCGCAAAATTGAGCGGAAATAGGGATGGATCGTCCCGCCTCTCAACAAGGTGACGGTCCAGCGGCTTTCGGTTTCGCGTCCGATCAGGGACAAAAGTGGGGACACCACGACCTCCCGGTGCGTGGGCAGTTCGTTTCAGAAGCAGCGCCATTGAGCGCGTCGGAGGAAGCAGTGACGGGAACAACCGCCAGCATCAAAATCGGGGCCAACTCGGCTGACCTGCCGATTCTCAAGGGGACGCTCGGGCCAGAGGTCGTCGACATCCGTCGCCTGACCGCTGATCTGGGTGTCTTCACCTTTGACCCCGGCTACGGTGAAACGGCCTCGTGCGAGAGCAAGATCACCTTCATCGACGGCGAGAAGGGCATTCTTCTCCACCGTGGCTACCCCATCGATCAGCTTGCCGAGCATGCTTCCTATCCGGAGGTGATCTATCTTCTGCTCAATGGCGAACTGCCCAACAAGCAGCAGCATGAGACGTTCGTGAATACGCTCACGAATCACACTCTACTGCACGAACAGATCCGCAATTTCTTCAACGGCTACCGCCGCGATGCCCATCCGATGGCCATCCTGTGCGGGACCGTGGGCGCGCTGTCGGCGTTCTATCCCGATGCCAACGACATCTCACGCCCCGAGAGCCGCGAACTCTCGGCCATGCGCCTGATCGCCAAGATCCCCACGATCGCGGCATGGGCTTACAAATACACGATCGGCGAGCCGTTCGTGTATCCGCGCAACGACCTGAACTACGCCGAGAATTTCCTCTCGATGATGTTCGCCCGCCCCTCCGAGCCGTACAAGGTCAATCCGGTTCTGGCACGCGCCATGAACCGTATCCTGATCCTGCACGCCGATCACGAGCAGAACGCCTCCACCTCAACGGTGCGGCTGGCCGGTTCCACGGGCGCCAATCCCTTCGCGTGTATTGCCGCCGGCATTGCGGCCCTCTGGGGACCGGCTCATGGCGGTGCGAACGAAGCCGTTCTCAAGATGCTGGGACAGATCGGCTCCAAGGAGAACATCCCTTCCTTCATTGAAAAGGTGAAGGACAAGAACAGCGGCGTGAAGCTGATGGGCTTCGGGCACCGCGTCTACAAGAACTTCGACCCACGGGCGAAGATCATGCAGGCCACCTGCCACGAGGTGCTGACGGAACTTGGCATCAAGGACGATCCGCTGCTCGATCTGGCCGTGGAGCTGGAAAAAATCGCGCTGAGCGACGATTACTTCGTCAAGCGTAAGCTCTACCCGAACGTGGATTTCTACTCGGGCATCATCCTCAAGGCGATGGGGATTCCCACCAGCATGTTCACCGTGCTGTTTGCCGTCGCCCGCACCACCGGCTGGACCAGCCAGTGGAAGGAAATGATCGAGGAACCGGGGCAGCGCATCAGCCGTCCGCGCCAGCTCTATACCGGTTCGGACCGCCGCGACTTCACGGCTCTCGACAAACGCTGAAGTCTTCCATTCCCCATTCTGTATACAGAATGGGGAATGGCTCTCGCACACAGCAAAGAAAAAAGGGGCGGCCATATCAGGCCGCCCCTTTTTTATCCCAGATGCAAAAGCCTTACGGGCAGGCGCATCCTTTCGTTGGAGCCTCGCTCTTGCGAACGACGTGGTGGTCAATCCACTCCGACACCAGTCGGCGCGCTTCGTTCACCGAAGCCTCCGGGTGATGGATACGATAGAGCGTGGTGCAGGCGTTGAAGGCCGAGACATCGTTGGTCCCCACCAGCCGCAGCTCCTGGTAAGCCGTGATAACGGCACGTTCGCATTTCCGGCTGATCCGGGTGATATCAGTCACCGCAGGCTTCCTTGAATTGATAATCATTCTCAACTCGTGTATTATAGGCGTTTGATGGTGCAGGAAGCAAGCCTGCGATGACCTTTCGCGCCAATGATTCGCGCCTCTTCATCTCACGGATGCGTCAGAGACCGAAACGACGACGCAGCATCTGCGCCACACGGCCAGCTTCATCGAGCGGGGACCGCAACCACGGTGAAATATCCCGATCGAAAAGCCGGAGCATCCCCTGTTCCATCAACGTGCGAACGAGCCGATTCCACGTTCCGAAACGGCCGGGAGCCGCCTCCACGAACAAAGGAAGATCGCTGGCTGCCGCCTCGATCACCGTTTCCACTCGACACCCATAGAGCACGATGGCGTCAGCACAGGCCATAAAGCCCAATGTCGGATCGTCATCGGGTTCACCATGCCGCCAGACAAGACTGAAACACTCATCCAGACCCGCGATGAAACTCTCGGCAACCTCCCGCGCCACACCACGCGCGACGGACACCATGACCGAGCCACCTTCCGCCCGCACCATCTCTCCCAATTGCCGTCCCAGAACACTCGCCCGCCGGGGATCGATTGCGCCTCCGGCATCGAGAATAGCGGCCACTCTCGGGCTGGGCAGATGCTCCAGACGTTCACCCCATACATGCCGCGCCCGTTCGTAGAGCGTGGGGGAGACGATACTGAGAGGCCCAAGCACGGGGATAACATGCGTGCCGTGTGTTCGCACCGGATGCGTCGCGGACAGGATTAGTTCATCGAACAGCCGCTGCCCGAAAAAACCAGTCGTGCCATGATGGGTACAGTGCACAACGGGCACGCCAAAACGACGGCGCAACGACAATCCGGCAAACGCAGCAGAAGACCCGGATGTCATCACCAGACGCGGGGGCACGCATCCCGGCTCCATGGAAGCCAAATCGCGCAATCGACGGAACGACAGATCAAACCGGCTGGCCAGTGCATGAGCCGGCCCGGCCTCACCCTTCGACAAACCCGATTCGATAATCCACAAAGGTGTGTTGCATGTCCTTTCTTCACGGATCATGCGTCCCGCCTTTCTTCCATCATCACGCCCATATGCCAGCACCGGGCGACTCCCGATGGATTTTCCAGCGATCTGCGGCTATGCCACCACAACGCCGAAGAACGCGCGCAAGGAAGAAGGGACATGACACGCATGATCGAACAGGAATCGGTTCTCGGCAATGACGCTTCGGCGTGGGACCGGGATGCAGCACTCACAACCGCGCGCATTCTGCTTGAAATCAAAGCCGTCAATTTCCGTCCCGAAGAGCCCTACACCCTCACCTCCGGCTGGAAATCCCCGGTCTATATCGACTGCCGCCGTATCATCTTCTTTCCCCGCGCCCGTGCGAAGATCATGGAACTCGGTGTGGAAAAGATCGGTCGTCACGTTGGCTACGAAAGCATCGACGCCGTGGTCGGCGGCGAGACGGCGGGCATTCCCTTTGCCGCCTGGTTCGCAGACCGGATGATGACGCCCATGGCCTATGTGCGCAAAAAGCCCAAAGGCTTTGGCCGCAACGCCCAGATCGAGGGCGATGTGCCGGAGGGCATGCGCACGCTGCTGGTGGAAGATCTCACGACGGATGGCGCCTCCAAAATCGGCTTTGCCAAGGCCCTGCGTGATGCCGGTGCCATCTTGGAACACACATTCGTCGTCTTCTTCTATGGCGTGTTTCCCGGCGCTCATAAGACGCTGGCCGATATGGGCATCACCCTGCATTCACTGTGCACATGGTGGGATGTTCTGGAAGCCTCTGCCGAACGGCCTTACTTCGCAGAAGGCGCGGCTGCGGAAGTGCGCCGCTTCCTCGAAGATCCATGCGGCTGGTCAAAAAAGCATGGTGGCGTGGGCAGCCTCGAAGAGGCTCTCGCGCTCAAGACCGCGCGCGATTCCTAACGACACGTCACGATGGACGAAACGGCAGGCGACAACATGAGGGCGGGCAGCTTCACGCTGTCCGCCTCTCCCCGTATCCTTGCCTTCGATTCCGGAATCGGGGGGCTGAGCATCGTCGCCGCCCTGCGCCGCCATCTCCCCCACGCCCATATCGACTATCTCGCCGACACCGCGTTTTTTCCTTACGGCGGGCAAGACGACGATATTCTCAAACGGCACATCGTGTCGCTGCTTGAGAACGCCATCCTGCGCCTTGCCCCCGATGTCGTCGTCATTGCCTGCAACACCGCCAGCACACTCGCTCTCGCCGCGTTGCGTGAGATCTGTGGCGTGCCCTTTGTGGGGTGCGTGCCACCCATTCGCTGGGCCGCCCGGATCACACGCAGCAAGGTGATCGGGCTACTGGCCACCCCGGCTACCGTGCGCCGCGCCTACATCACGGATCTTCGAAACCATTACGCGCCTGACTGCACAGTGATCGCCTACGGCGCACGAGATTTGGCCGCTCTTGCCGAGAGTGCGTTCCGGGGTGTTCCGCCCGATGCCACCTGCATCCGACAGGATGTGGCGGGACTGTTCGAGCAACCTTCAGGATCACGCATCGATGCTGTGGCGCTTGGCTGCACACACTACACTTTCGTAGCAGACGCCCTGCGTGCCGCCTCGCCGCCAGATGTTGCATGGCTGGACCCGGCAGACGCCGTGGCACGTCAGACCCGGCATGTGCTGGAAACGACCGGTCTCTCAACAGGAGTAAGGAGCGAACCGGAACACATCTGGTTCACAGCACCGCCCTATAACCCGGCGCGTCTGGAAAATGGACTGAAGAAGCTCAGATACGACCAGCCCGAACTTTGGGCCTCAACCTGAACCTATCCGAAAAACTCCGAATAATATCAGCGCGCACGATTGGCCGTGTAGAGCGCAACGTCGACTAGAAGCTCGCGAAGCGGCTCATGACGATGACGGGCTGAACCGGGTGCTGCCTGAGGGATACGGGCCAGCGCCTTTACGGCGTCTTCCGCATATTCCTGCGCACGAGCCATCGTCACGCCGATCGCATCGGTCTGCGCAATGAGATCGAGGGCGCGCTGGAGGTCGCCCTCCCGCTGCTCCTCATTATTCTCGATCGTGCGCACCCAGAAAGCCCGCTCTTCCTCGTTGCCCGCGTGATAAGCGGCCAGCACGGGAAGCGTCACCTTGCCTTCCTGAAAGTCATCGCCAACCGTCTTGCCGAGCACGGCCTGATCGGCGGCGTAGTCCAAAGCATCATCGACGAGCTGAAAAGCCATGCCGAGATTGGCGCCATACAGACGAAGCGCCTCACGCACACTGTCCGGCGCTTCCGCTACGACGGCCCCAGTTTCACAGGCTGCGGCGAACAGGGCCGCCGTCTTGCCATAGATCACCTTGAGATACTGCTCGACGGACGTGGACAGATCGTTCTGTGTGGTCATCTGCATGACCTCACCTTCCGCCAGCGTCGCGGAGGCGGCGGAAAGGATCGCCATCACGGGCAGCGATCCGTCCGCCGTAAGAATCTGGAAGGCGCGTGCGAAAAGGAAATCCCCGACGAGGACGGAGGCTTTGTTGCCGAACACGGCGTTGGCGCTCGCCAGCCCGCGCCGCAACTGGCTGTTATCCACGACATCGTCATGCAGCAATGTAGCGGTGTGAATGAATTCGACGCAGGCTGCGACCCCAACATGCCGCATGTCCTCGCCATATTTGTCATAGCCTGCCAGCCGAGCCGCCGCGAGCACAAGGAGTGGACGGAGCCTCTTGCCACCTGCCGCCACCAGATGCGCGGCCAACTGGGGGATCAGCGGCACGTCACTTTGCATCCGCGCGACGATTTCCCGATTGCAGGCCGCCATATCATCGGCAAGATAGTCGGCAAGCCCTCTCAGGGCCGTCTCGCCATCCCGACCGCGCGCCTCGTCACGCGCACCGGCATCCACCACACCGATGGGGCTCTCCGTTTCCGGGCCTGAGCCCTCCGTTTCCGGCCGATTGACTGCAACGCGCAAATGACTTTCTCCCGCCACAGGTTACCCTGTTCTTTTCAGCATATGAGCGGCGCTCCGAAGGCGGTCAAGCTGTGACCCCTGCCCCACCTGCAATTCCGCTCTCTGTTCCCGATGTCGCGATCACCCACGACACGCTGCTCGGAGGACGTGTCATGTACCATCAGTTCCACAATGGCTACCGCACCGGGCTTGAACCCGTGTTCATGGCGGCCCTCGTCCCCGCACGTCCGGGCCAGCGGGTTCTGGAGGCCGGTTGCGGGGCCGGAGCGGGCCTGCTCTGCCTGACCGAGCGCGTACATGATCTCGTTGGCACGGGGGTGGAACTCGACCCTGCGATGGCGGAACTCGCACGAAAAAATCTCGCCCTCAATCACAGAACGAACCTCCAGATCCTGCAGGCCGACATCCGCACGCTCCGTCTGACGGAACGATTCGATCACGTGATGGCCAACCCGCCATGGCATCCTCCCACCGGCACCCCGTGTCCGGACGCGCGCCGTGACCTTGCCCGCCGCGCACGCGCCCGCACGCCGGAAGACTGGATCCGGGCGCTGGCTGGATTTCTCACATCGGGCGGCTCACTCACTCTAGCGATACCCGCTGCTTTGCTTGCCCGCACATTGGCAGCCTGTGAGCGTCATCGCATCGGAAGCACGGAAATCGTCCCTCTCTGGCCCGGCGGAGCACGGGAGGCCCGTATCGTTCTTGTGCGCGGTCGCCATCTGGGACGCGGAGGAGCGCGCATGCTGCCGGGGCTCACGCTGCATCGAGCGGACCGGCATTTCACGGAGGAAGCTGAATCCATCCTGCGTGATGGACATGCTTTCTTTCCCGACTCCTTCGGAAAATCACCGCACCGGCACCTCCACCGGATCACGGCTGCGGGAGCGTAAATATCACACGGCTCCCATGCCTTGACAGTGTCCTCAAACAGATCGTGCATGAACCGACGGTATCGAAAACCGTTGTCTCACATGCGCGGCCTCTCAGTGGCGGTATATGCACGTCCACGTGGGAACGGCCGGAACGATCAGAGGAATGTTGTCATGAGCACGACGAAAACGACCGACAAGACCAAAGCCAAAGCGGCCTATGCAGCCGAGGTTCAGCATTTTCTCGGCACACCTTCGGACCTCCCGCGCGAAGGCGTGGAGCAGATTTCAGCCGGTCTGCGCGCTCTTCTGGCCGACGTTTTCGCTCTTTACCTGAAAACGAAAAACTTCCACTGGCACATGAGCGGCCGTCACTTCCGTGACCTGCATCTGATGCTCGATGACCAGAGCGCCGAGCTGTTCGCCATGACAGACCCGGTGGCCGAGCGCGCCCGTCGCATCGGCGGCCTGACGCTGCATTCCATCGGTGAAATCAGCACGCACCAGCGCATCAAGGACAACAACGCCGAATATGTCGATGCGCCGGACATGATTGCGGAACTGTGCGAAGACAACAAACAGCTTGTCGCCTCCATGCGGTCGCTGCACGGCCTTACCAGCGACGTGGGGGACTGTGCGACGACAAGCCTGCTCGAAAACTGGATCGATCAGAGCGAAAAGCGCACGTGGTTCCTCTTCGAAATCACGCGCACGACCTTCGGCGCCAATAGCTGAGCATTACGCACGTTTCTCCCGCCCCTATAGCACGGGCGGGAGAAACAGTTTTCCTTCAACGTCAGGTCGGCTGACCGTACGCCTTGAGCTTCAGCTTGTCGTATGTCTTCACCGCTCCCGGCGTAAGTGGGTCGAGCGCCATGACATGCTCCCACGCTTTCAGCGCAGCATCGTTGGCTCCAGCCGCTTCTTCAGCCGATGTCAGTGTCTGCCATGACTGGGCATCCTCTGGGTCACGCTGAAGCGCCTCACCCAGATCGCTGATGGCGCCCCGTGCGTCACCGCCGGACAGACGTGTCTGCGCCCTCATCCGCCACAAGGCCGCGACATCGCTCTGTAGAGCAAGAGCCGCTCCCATATCCTCAATCGCCTCCGCAGGCTTCTCTTCGCCCAGTTCCCGCGTGGCGCGGCGCACGAGAAGCTGCGTGGCCGGGCGAATGGGCTTGAGCCGCAATCCTTCGAGCGCCTGACGGATCAGTGCTGCTTCCTGAGCGGATTGGGCGTGAGCCAACCGTGCCACCAGATCCGTCTTGGAGTCTTTCGGGGCGGGAGCGGGAGTGGCTGTCGTTGGGGGTGCTGCATGGCACAGCACCGACGGGATCGCCCCCCATACAGTGAGCACCGCGAGCATACGAAAAAGCCCGCCTCGTGAGCCTCCGTGAGGGGCTGACGGGCGGGCCTTACGCTGCATGTCAGAGGACATGACGGTCAGGTTTCAGCCCTGACGCGCCTTCATGCGCGGGTTCTTCTTGTTGATGACGTAGACGCGGCCACGACGACGAACGACGCGGCAGTCCTTGTCACGCACCTTAGCGGACTTGAGGCTGTTTCTGATCTTCATGACCCGTTTCTTTCATTCATGCGGCTGCAGGAAACCTGCAACAAAAGGTGCTGCGACATACGAAGCCAGACCGGGAAAGTCAACGCACAACACCCACTCAACCTAGGAAAACCGTGCCTTGTGGCCGCTTTTCTTCAAGAACCGACCCTTGTCTCCAGCGCGTTTCCCGCAATCACGGCCCCCTCAGGCCCCAACCGCCGCAAACCATTTGCAAGGGTCCGAAAGTCCTCGGCGCGCGGCGAGCGGAGCCGCCATCCCAGTCCGATGGTCCGCCAGACCGGTCCACCCGTCAGCGGTCGCGCCATCACACCTGCCCCGTCCAGAAGACCATGATCGACCGCAAGCTGCGGCACGAGACCGATTCCCAGTCCCTGCCCCACCATACGGACCAGCGTATGCAGGGAGGACGCCGTGTGCATCGCTTCCGGCTCGCTATCCGCCCAGTTGTTTCCCTGTCGGCACACATCCACCGTCTGATCCCGCAGGCAATGACCGTCCTCAAGCAGAACCATCCGCTCGCCCGCCAACCGGTCGAGCGGAACGACCGGCAATGCTTCCAGCGGATGTCCCGGCGGAACGATCAGCACGAACGGATCGCGCCATAAGGGTGTTGTCTCAAGCCCGTCACAGTCACACGGCATGCCCAGCAGAAGAACATCCAGTCGCCCCGTCATCAACCGTTCCTGAAGGCGCTCGGTCATGTCCTCGGAAATGAAAAGCCGGACTCGCGGAAAGAGATCGCTCACCAACGGCACGAGACGAGAGAGAATAAACGGCCCGATGGTGGGGATTATGCCCAGCCGCATTGGTCCCGTCATCGGATCGCGCGATGCTTCCGCCACCTGGCAGATTGCCTCCAACGCTTCCAGCGCGACTCTGCCCCGTCGCAGAATCTCCTCACCCAGCGGCGTGAAGACCACGCGTTTGCCCACTTCCCGGTCAAGAAGCTGAACGTCAAGCTGCCGCTCCAGCGCGAGAATGCCGGCGGAAAGCGTGGATTGCGTCACCGAGCAGGCCGTCGCCGCCCGCCCGAAATGGCGCAGTTCCGCTAGTGCTAGCAGGTATCTCAACTGTTGAGGCGATGGAAACGCCACCATGTCGTATTCTCTCCGCCACGTCGGTTGTACGGGAGTATGATCGAATATCTTATTAAAAAAGCAAATCCGACCATCGACCGCGTCGATCATGCCATGCTGAATTATTCATTGGCACCTCCCTCTTCCTGCTGTCATGGATAGGGTCCGCAGGGGGCCGGAACCGGTTTCCTGTCTCAATTACCGCTACATACAAGGAGCATTCCGATGCTGACAGTAGGCGACAAGTTTCCAAGCTTCGATCTGACCGCCGTTCCGGGTGGCCCGGAAGGTCTGGAGGGCAAGTTTGTCCAGATTTCCGACACGTCCAATGCCGGCAAGTGGAAGATCGTGTTCTTCTGGCCGAAGGACTTCACCTTCGTCTGCCCGACCGAGATCGTGGCGTTCGGCAAGCTGGCCAAGGACTTCGCCGACCGTGATGCCGTGGTCTACGGCGCGTCCATCGACAGCGAGTTCGTTCACCTGAACTGGCGTCTGCACCATGAGGACCTCAAGAAGCTTGAGATTCCCATGCTGTCCGACATCAAGCGCGAGCTGTCCGAGGCTCTGGGCATCATTGCCAAGGACGCAGGCGTCGATCTGCGCGCCACGTTCGTGGTCGATCCGCACGGCATCATCCGTCACGTGTCGGTCAACGATCTCTCGGTGGGCCGTAACCCGCAGGAAATCGTGCGTATCCTTGACGGTCTGCAGAGCGACGAGCTGTGCCCGTGCAACTGGAAGAAGGGCGACGCCTTCCTTCAGGGCTGATCGCACGACCGGGAATCGTGGTGTCCGCCTTTGCGCGGACGCCACGTCCCTTCCCTCAACCCCTTACCCACCGAAATTTCCACCGAGGCCAAACACGATGTCGATTGACGCACTCAAGGACCGCATTCCCGATTTCGCAAAGGATCTGCGCCTCAATCTGAGCAGCCTCGCCTCCGACATCACGCTCGATGAACAGAAGCTGGCCGGAACATTCGTCGCCAGCGCCATCGCCTGCCGCAACGCGGAAATGACCCGCGATATTCTCGACGAATTCGGCGGCAAGCTCTCGCCCGAAGCGCTCAACGCCGCCAAGGCCGCAGCCGCGATCATGGGCATGAACAACATCTATTATCGCTTCACGCATATGGTGGGTGGCGACTACACGCAAATGCCTGCAAAGCTTCGCATGAGCGTGATCGCCCGTCCCGGCGTGGACAAGGTGGACTTCGAACTTTGGTCGCTTGCCGTCTCCGCCATCAACGGCTGTGAGATGTGCGTGCAAAGCCACGAGCGCGCGGTTCGTGAAGGCGGTCTGTCGAGCGAACAGGTCCAGACTGCCGTGCGCATCGCTGCGACACTTCATGGTGTTGCTGCAGCGCTGGAAGCCGCTCCTGCGAACTGAGCCTTAAAAGCCCCCCTGTGGTCTGGCGGCACGACAGGCTAGCCGCTCAGACCACGGGGTTGTTTTCGCAGAAATCATCTTGTGAGAACGCTCAGAACGCCAAGGTGAAATCGGGCTGCCCTTAACTTCTCACACAATCGTTGAAGCGACGCCGTGCACAAGCGCCTTCCACATTTCTGGCAACATGTTGATCTTCCTAATCTTTCCGTCAAATTTCACGCCTTCGGACCAAAACGTGCGTTTTTTTCGCCAGACGGTGTTGCAAGCTGCGAAAACCCGAGTATAAAGCCCCTCAACAGCGGCACGGAACACCGGGTCACTGAAAAAAGCGGGTGTAGCTCAGTTGGTTAGAGCGCCGGCCTGTCACGCCGGAGGTCGCGGGTTCGAGCCCCGTCACTCGCGCCACTTTCCCTTAAAAAGTAGCGCCATATCAGACCGTAAGATTACTTGCGAGATCTGTTCGTTGATCCCGCAGAAATTGCGCATATAAACGCCCCAAAGCGCGAAAACCACGATGGTTTCCGCGCTCTCTGTGTATCAGGACTCTGGCGACAGAAGTTTTGGGAACAGCCGGTCGAACCGGGCCTGATCCTCGGCACGCATCCGCACAGTGACGACGATACGCATCTCGTCATCCTGACGCTCCAGCACTTCCCCATGCTCATACAGCCACGCCATGGCATCCCCTTTCTCCACAGGGATGTCATACCGGGCTGTCACCATGGATTCAGTCAGGTGGGCATCAATCGCCGCCAGAAGTTCCGGCAACCCATCTCCCGTGATCGCTGAGATGGCCACCGTGTTTTCACGCACCGGCACATTTTCCGGACCACCGAGCAGGTCGGCCTTGTTGAGAACCTCGATCACCCGGTCGCGCCAATGGGCGTCCAGCATGTGATCGCGTTCCATATCACCCAGAACGGACAACACATCGGTCCTCTGTGCCGCCGTGTCGGGATGCGCCACGTCACGCACATGCAGGATGATGTCTGCTTCCGCCACTTCCTCCAGCGTTGCCCGGAAGGCCGCAATCAGTTCCGTCGGCAGATCGCTGATGAACCCCACCGTATCGGACAGGATCACCTTTCGTCCGGATGGAAGTTCAATCGCCCGCATGGTGGGATCGAGCGTGGCGAACAACTGATCCTGCGCATAGACGGTTGCACCTGTCAGTGCATTGAACAGTGTTGATTTGCCCGCGTTCGTGTAGCCCACAAGCGCCACAATGGGGAACGGCACCCGCTTGCGGGCGCTGCGATGCAGTCCGCGCGTGCGACGGACCTGCTCAAGCTCTTTTTTCAGCCGAACAATACGATCACCGATCATCCGGCGATCCGCCTCGATCTGCGTCTCGCCCGGGCCGCCGAGGAAGCCGAAGCCACCGCGCTGACGTTCCAGATGGGTCCACAGGCGCACCAGACGGGAACGCTGGTATTCCAGATGCGCCAGTTCGACCTGAAGTGAGCCCTCACGGGTTGCGGCGCGCGCGCCGAAGATGTCGAGAATCAACCCCGTCCGGTCGATCACCTTGCAGCCGAGAGCTTTTTCCAGATTGCGCTGCTGGCCGGGAGACAGCCGGGCGTCAATGACCACGACTTTGACCTCTTCCCGCGCCACCGCTTCACGCAGGGAATCGACCTGTCCAGCTCCAAGCAGGGTCGCGGGACGGCGGGAACGCAGCAGCAGCACGGCATTGAGAACCACAACCAGCCCGATGGAAGAGGTCAGCCCGATCGCTTCCTCCAGCCGGGCGTCAGCGGCGCGGGCGTCCTGATCGCGATCAGGCTTTTCCCATGGGAGGATGACAGCGGCGCGGGTGGCCGGGGTGGCTGTTTCAGTAGATGTCGTCGGCAAGAGTTTCGTCGCTCTCCGCTTGAAGGGTCGCCTCGCGCTCCGTGCCGGACGTCACGCTCGCACTCCCGTTGGGAGCTTCGAAGACGTTGACGGGCACGAGGGGCATGACAGTGCTGATGGCGTGTTTGTAGACAAGCTGGGTGTGACCGTCGCGTCGCAGAAGGACGGTTTCGTCGTCGAACCAGCTTATGACGCCCTGAAGTTTGACGCCGTTGACGAGGAAAATCGTGACCGGCGCCTTCCCGCGCCTCACATGGCCAAGGAAGACGTCCTGGACGTTCTGGGTCGGTGTCTTTGCCACGATGCAGTCCTGTTTCTTGTTCGTTCTTGTTCTTCCGCCCGTAATCAAAGGTGCGTCAGGGCGGCAGACCGCCCATGCCCCGGTTCGGAACAGGTTTTGGCGATCATGCCACAATCGCGCATGTAAGGAATACAGGCGCGCGTATCAATTTCAGGCTGTGCGTCACGCATACCAGATGACAGCAGAAACAGAACGCCTTTTCACGTTGTGGCACGATCTTCCGACGTGACGCCAAGCTGCTTGAGCTTGCGGTGCAGCGCACTGCGTTCCATGCCGACAAATCCCGCCGTACGGCTGATATTGCCGCCAAACCGCAGAAGCTGCGCCTGTAGATACTGCGTCTCGAACAGATCCCGCGCTTCGCGAAGCGGCAGGCTCATGATGTCGGCATTGGAGTCAAACTTCAGGAGCGCCGGAGCGCCTTCGCTGATCTGGGGCGGCAGCATGTCGGCGCGGATCGGATCGGTGCCG
Source organism: Acetobacter estunensis (assembly GCF_011516945.1). Classification (GTDB taxonomy): domain Bacteria; phylum Pseudomonadota; class Alphaproteobacteria; order Acetobacterales; family Acetobacteraceae; genus Acetobacter; species Acetobacter estunensis. The sequence continues at coordinate 23,776 of NZ_WOTH01000005.1, read as the reverse complement.
CTGCCGGGCATCATGATGAGCAGACGCTCCATCAGGTTACGCAGTTCGCGCGCATTGCCCGGCCAGTCATAAGCCTGAAGTGCTGCCATCGCGTCGGCGCTGAGTTCACGCACCGGCAACCCCGCCGTCTCGGCGGCCCGGCGCAGGAACATACGGGCCAGTTCGGGAATGTCTTCGCGCCGCTCGCGCAGACTGGGAATCCGCAGAGGCACGACAGCCAGCCGATAATAAAGATCCTCACGGAAACGGCCCGCTGCGATCTCGGCCTGAAGATCCTGATTGGTCGTGGAGATGACGCGAATATCCACCTTCACCCGTGTGGACCCACCGATCCGCTCGAAGCTCTGATCCTGAAGCGCGCGAACAATCTTGCCCTGAGTCTCCAGAGGCATGTCCGAGACCTCATCGAGCAGCAATGTGCCGCCATGAGCGCGTTCCAGCACGCCAATGCGGCGCGGAATGCCCTCCGCCCCTTCCAGTCCGAACAGTTCCTCCTCGAACCGCCCCGGTGCCAGCGTCGCGCAGTTCAGGGCGATAAAGGGACCATCCGCACGGCGCGAACGCGCATGGATCATGCGGGCCGCGACTTCCTTGCCTGCCCCCGGCGCGCCGGTGATGAGCACACGCGAACCGGTGGGCGCCACGCGCTCGATCTGGGCGCGGACATTGGCAATCGTGCCGCTCTCACCGAACAGGGTGCTCTCGGGGCCGGCGCGCAGCCGCAGTTCCGCGTTCTCACGCTCCAGACGCGACGCTTCCAGCGCGCGACGGACCACGACCAGCAGACGATCGGACTGAAAAGGCTTCTCGATGAAGTCGTAAGCGCCATGCTGCAACGCGCTCACGGCGGTTTCGATCGTACCATGCCCCGAAATCATCACAACCGGGACGGTCGGATCCTCGACCTGCATGGTCTTGAGCACATCCAGCCCGTCAAGCTTCGAGCCCTGCAACCAGATATCCTGAATGACCAGCGAAGGCCGGCGCGCGCGAAAAGCCGCCAATGCCGCTTCGGAATCGCCCGCAACGCGTGTCTCGTATCCTTCGTCGTGAAGGATGCCTTCGATCAGCATGCGGATATCCGGTTCGTCATCGACGATCAGGATTTCATACGCCATCGTCTTCCTTCTGCACTCCGGCCTTGATCGACAGGCTGAGGATCACCTCGGTGCCTGTTCCGTCGGGACGATCCCTGAGTTCCACTGTCCCTTCATGGTCTTCCATGATTTTCCTGACAATGGCCAGCCCCAGACCCGTCCCCCGAGGTTTGTGCGTAACGTAGGGCTCGGTCAACCTGTCGCGGTCTTCTCCGGGCAGTCCAACCCCATCATCTGTGACGATAATCCACGCGCGCGCGCCGTCATGCCGCACTTCCACGCGGATATGTCCACCCGCCTTGCCATTCTCTTCCTCACCGTTCCCCTGCCCCAGTCGCCCGGTCATGGCGATGGCATCCGCGGCATTCTGCAAAAGATTGGTCAGAGCCTGCCCCAACTGACGACGATCGCACGACAGCCGGAGTCCCTCTTCGGGCAGAACCACATCGTAGAAAATATCCGGGTGCGCGCCTTTCTGGAGCACCAGCGCGTCACGCACGATCTCGTTGAGGTTTTCCTCCGCCATGCGCGGCTGCGGCATGCGGGCAAACGCGGAGAACTCGTCCACCATGCGACCGATATCGCCCACCTGCCGGACAATGGTGTCCGCGCACTGCCTGAACGTGTCCGGATCGGTGGTGATCTCACGCAGGAACCGCCGCTTGAGCCGCTCGGCGGCGAGCTGGATGGGTGTGAGGGGATTTTTGATCTCGTGCGCAATACGCCGTGCCACATCTGCCCACGCCGCCTTGCGCTGGGCCGCCTGAAGAGCGGTGATGTCATCGAACGTGACGACGTAGCCCTCCGTCACATTATTGCGAAGTTCGACCGCCGCCCGCACGAACAGCACACGGCGGCTGCCCGGCTCACCGATCTGCACCTCCCGGGTCAGAGCCCGATCCGTCCCGTCGCACAATGGCGCAAGCATGGGGGCAAACTCGGGGATCACCTCAGCCAGCGGCACCCCGACCTCCAGAGTAAGATCTTTCCCCAGAAGCTCACACGCTGCCCGATTGGGAAGCTCAATGCGCGCCAGTGAATCCAGCCCGATCACACCGGCCGAAACACCCGAGAGCACGGCCTCCGTGAACCGTCGCCGCTCGTTGATCTGCGCATACGCCTCCATCAGCTTGGTGCGCTGAGTGGCCAGTTCATCCGTCATCAGATTGAAGGCATGCGAGAGATTGCGAATCTCATCGTCGCGCCCGACCTCGGGCACGCGCACGGCAAGGTCGCCCTCACTGACGCGGCGCGATGCGTCCATGAGCAGTCCCAGCGGGCGAGCGATCTGGGTAGCGAGCGCCAGCCCCATCAGCACGGCGGCGAGCAACACCAGCAAGGCCACAAGCGCGAAAATCATCACGAAGGTGGTCTGGATCTTCGTACGATTGTGATTGAGGCGCCTGTAATCTGCAACGACCTTCTCGGTCTTACGCATATGCCCCAGAATCTCGGGATCGACCGGACGGGTGATGACCAGCATCATCTCCGGCGTCTCCCCCAGCGCCACGACAGCGCGCACCACCTTCTCGTCGGGACTGTCATAGATCGCCACGTCATTGGTCCGCGCCATCATCGTGGCGGCAGGCGGCGGCAGGGGCTGTTCATAGCCTGAACGGCTGAGCAGGCCACCCGTGGCGATCACGCGGTTGGTGATGGGATCGTACACCACAGCTTCCGTCAGGCCGCGGATCGTGGCCTGACTGTCGAGCATCTGCCCGAGTGTGTCCGGATCGTGCAGCAGATCGGTGCCGTTGACCTGAAGCTCGTTCTCCGCGCTGACCAGATAGTTCGACAGGGAGAAGGCCTCGGTGCGGATGTTGGCGTTGTGCTCGCTCAGATACCCGCGCGATGCTTCCAGCGCCTCGTTCAGCGCTGTGTTCACACGATCCGAGAACCATATCTGGATGCCATAATCGAAAAACAGAGTGGCGAAGATGCCCACCACAATGGTTGGCGCCACCGCGACAAGGCCAAAGAGACGCACAAGCCGCACATGCAGCCGCGCACCCGCTCCCTCTCCCGACTGCCGCTCATTGATGAGCCGCCGCACACGCAGGCCGCTTGTCAGCGCCAGCAGCGCCAGCGCCAGCCCACCCAGCACGAAGACGGCGTTTTGAATGTGAGGATGATGGGCCAGCGCCGCGCCTCCTGACAGCACGACGAACATTGCGAACACCAGCATGAGCGCCAGCGCCGCGAGCGTGACCCACACACCGCGCAACTCAAGGAAGTGCTTCACGCTTCCCTTCTTTTCCACAGGCTGATCCGAGGAGTTCATGGCCCCTTGCTCAAAGGAATGTCCAACTCACGGATCTTCTTGCGCAACGTGTTGCGGTTCAGTCCCAGAATGGCAGCGGCCCGGATCTGGTTGCCCCGCGTGGCCTCCAGCACCACCCGCAATAAAGGACGCTCCACTTCCGCAATGATGTGCTCATGCAGGGCCGTGTGCAGCCCATCACCATGCTCATCCCCCATGGCAAGATAGCGCCGGATATGGCGTGCCACCACGTCCGCGAACGATTCCTCCTCCCGGGGGCCACTCGTTCCCGTCGTTTCTGGCTGCGCACCGGCCAGTTCCGCCTCGATCAGTGCGGCCGTCACACTCTCTTGGGGATGAAGTGCCACAATGCGCTGCATGAGATTGGCAAGTTCGCGCACATTGCCCGGCCAGCGCCACGACTGAAGCTGGTCGAGGGCATCCTGTGTCAGGGTCTTGGGAGTGTGTCCCTCCTCCTGCGCTTCATCGAGGAAATGACGGGCGAGCAAGGGAATATCCTCCACCCGATCGCGCAGGGGCGGAACACGGATGGGCACGACATCGAGCCGATAGAACAGATCTTCACGGAACGTCCCGGCGGCAATCGCCTGACGCAAATCCTTCTGAGTGGCGGCAATGATCCGCACATTGGCGCGAATCGCCCGACGACCGCCCGTGACCGTAAATTCGCCATCCTGAAGCACGCGCAGAAGCCGTATCTGCGCCTCAGGCGGCATATCGCCCACCTCATCAAGAAACAGGGTGCCACCCGCCGCCTGCTCGAAGCGACCGGAAACGCGGCCGCCCCCGCTTTCCTGTCCAAACAGTTCCGTCTCGATGCGATCCTTTGGAATGGCGGCCAGATTGACGGCCACGAAAGGCCCGGTGCGACGATGCCCGTAATCGTGCAGCGCGCGCGCCACCAGTTCCTTGCCCGTTCCACTTTCACCCGTAATCATCACGGTCAGATCGGACGTCGTGAGGCGGGCGATGATGCGATAGATATCCTGCATGGGCACCGAACGGCCCAGAAGCGGCATGCGCTCCTCGGGCGCGGGCTCACCGCCTTCTTCAAAGGTAAAAGCTGGCTCCTCAAGCGCCCGTTCCACCACGGCCAGCAGTTCAGTAAGATCGAAGGGCTTTGGCAGATATTCGAACGCGCCGCGCTGGGTGGCCTTTACGGCCGTCACAAGTGTGGACTGGGCGCTCATCACGATCACACGCAGATCGGGACGGAACGCCCGGATGCGCTGGAGCAGATCGAGCCCGTTTTCCTCGGGCATCACCACATCGGTGATGACCAGATCGCCCTCTCCCGCCTCCACCCACTGCCACAACGTGGAAGCGCTGGGCGTGGTCCGCACCTCGTATCCATTTCGACCTAGCGCCTGTCCGAGAACCGTGCGGATGGACCGATCATCATCGGCAACCAGAACAACAGGCGCGCTCATGGCGCCTGCACATCCCGCCCGCTCGCTCTCGCCCGTTTACTCGCCATGTTCACGCTCACGCCGCCCAGCATCCGTCACCACGGGAAGAAGAAGGCTCACCTCGGTGCATCCGCGACGACTTTCGACTTCAATTATTCCCCCATGATCGTTGATGATCTTGCCGGCCAGAGCAAGCCCGAGCCCCGAACCCGAGGTCTTGGTGGTTAGGAATGGCTCGAACAGATGGGGCCGGATGGCCTCGGGAATACCCGGTCCCGTATCCCTCACCGTAACCACCAGAGGCAGATGCCGACGCTCTGTGGAACCGGGAAGAGCCAGTCGCACGCCCTGCCTGTAGGCGGTCTGGAGAGTGATGGTCCCCGGTCGCCCGGATTCCACAATGGCCTCGGCCGCGTTTTTCACCAGATTGAGAAGCACCTGCACGAGTTCGTCGCGATTGACCCACACATGGGGCAAGGACGGGTCATACCGCTCGACAATCGGGATGCCTGCAGCAAAGCCTTTTTCCGCGAGCTTTCGCACGTGCTCAAGAATCTGGTGGATGTTGACCGGCCGCCGTCCGACCGGTTTTTCCCCGAACATTTCCATTCGCTCGACCAGAGCACGAATACGGTCGGCTTCATCTCGAATGAGAACCGCCAGTTCCCGGTCCGCCTCACTGACGGAGCTTTCCAGAAGCTGGGCCGCACCGCGTATGCCCGACAGCGGGTTCTTCACTTCATGCGCCAGCACGGCCGCCATTCCTGACACGCTCCGGGCTGCCGAGCGGAACGTCAGTTGCCGGTCGAGCGCACGAGTGGACGAAGAATCCTGAAAAACCAGCATCACCCGATCGGGCCATTCTGGGATCGCGCAGGCATGAACGCAGATATCTTCGTGATGAAAACGGGGCGCGGTCAGCTCTACGTCATGCTCCGTCACCATGACACCGCTGCGACGGACCTGCGCAATCAAGGGAAAAAGCGGATGATCCGCAGAGAGCAGTGCCCCCAGATGCTCCTGACAAAGAAGGGCCCGCGAGCGGGCAAAGAACATCTCGGCGGCATTGTTGACCGCCAGAATGGCGTCGTCTTTGCCCATTACCATGATGGGAACCGGCAAGGTGTCCAGCAGCAATGCCGCATCAGGGGCAGTAGCTTCATTGGCTGGCCGGTCTTTCATCCGGCCTGCGCCCGCCACTGCCTGCTCATGCCGCCTGAAGACCATCCGCGCAGCAATCTGTCACCACGCCCTCGGACGACGGCATCTGCCCCTCACGGGAACGGCGGGGCGTATGACTGGCGCCCCGGGCGATCTGCTCATCATAAAACGTATTGATGGACGCAATGACGGTCTTCGCATCGTCCATTCGCGTGATGGAGGCACGGAAACCCGCCGAATCCGGCAGTCCAGCCGAGTACCACGCAACATGCTTGCGGGCGAGCCGCAGGCCCGGCTGTTCACCGAAATGGCGCAGCATCATGTCGTAATGCTCAAGCACAATGCCGCGTTCTGTCTCCAGATCGGGCTCCGGCAGGGCAATCCCTGTCCGAAGATAGGTTGCCACATGACCGAGAAACCACGGCCGCCCATAGCACCCGCGCCCGATCATCACCCCGTTTGCACCCGACTGCTCAAGCGCCGTGCGCGCGTCTTCCTTGGTGATGATGTCACCATTGACGATGACAGGAATGTCCACAGCCTCTTTCACCCGCCGCACGAAGCGCCAGTCGGCGACGCCATTGTAGAATTGCTGACGGGTGCGGCCATGCACTGTCACCATACGGATTCCACAGTCCTGCGCGATGCGAGCAAGTGAAGGCGCGTTGAGATGCTCATGATCCCAACCCATGCGCATTTTGAGCGTGACTGGCACGTCCACAGCTTTGACAGTCGCTTCAAGCAACCGCGCGGCCATCGCCTCATCTCGCATGAGAGCGGAGCCGGCCTGCTGGCCCACCGCCACCTTGCGCACAGGGCAACCGAAGTTGATATCCACGATATTTGCGCCATGCGCGACGGCAATGCGGGCAGCCTCAGCCATCGCTGCGGGTTCGCATCCAGCAAGCTGGATGGAGTTCGGTCCCTCGCCGTCCGCCACCTCCGCCATGCGGAGCGTGGCGGCGTTCTCACGTACCATCGCCCACGATGCGATCATCTCCGAAACGACCAGCCCCGCACCCAGCTTGCGCGCAAGCCTGCGGAACGGCAGATCCGTCACACCGGCCATGGGCGCAAGGATCACTGGGGTGTCGAGCACCACACCACCGAGGTCGATGGGAGCCAGCTTTGAGGAAGATATCTTTGTCGTGTCCACGTTCTGCATGATGCTTTGGTCTTAATCCGACAGACACCACCGTTCAATCAATGAGTGTGGATATCTCCAACAAAACGCTGCTTCCGTTCGACACAACACAAATTCTTAGCTCCACCCCATATTCGCGATAGAATCCACCAAGCACTCACTGAAATTATTTACAAAATCAAATCTTAGTTGCGACAATACCCCTCCGCTTGAGATCAACCGCCTTGCGGCAGAACAAACAGATCGGGTGACAACGGTCTTCCGGCCTTCAGATCGGTCAGCATTACCTGCGTACGGTGCCCCTGAGCATCGGTGACGATCCATCCTTGCAAGGCCACAGGCTGGGCAGAGAAGATCATCTCAAGCGTCCCTTCTCCCGGTGACGCCGTGCGTACAACGGCAACACGTAATATACCGTCTTCATGCCGGAAATCGGTTACGGTCACATCCCTCGACAGAGAGAGATGTTCCGCGAGCAATAGCCCAAGCGGCGTCCGTTCAAGTGGCATTTCGGTGGTCTGGTCGAGTTGCGAATCCCGAAAGACAACCTTTCCATCATTGGCCACAAGAAGAAGCGGGCTTGGCTTGTCATATTCAAAGCGCATGCGACCGGGCCGCGCCAACCAGACACGCCCCGTCGTGCGCTGCCCATCGGGAGCAACCTGCTGGAAACGTCCCTCAAGCGTCGTAACGCCATTCATGGCATCCTGCACCCGCGCGATCCATCCCTGATCGGCCGGCGTCAGCACGGTTTCCGCGTGACTGGCGACAGACATCGTCACACCCGTCAGGAACAGGCCACTCATAACGACGAACGAACGCAAGAACATGCTTTCACCTGCTGACAAAACGTAACGCCAGACGACCTCAGCGGCCCGTCATGATCCGTTCCACAAGTTGTTTGACCGTGGGCACAAAGCCGTTCGAATAGAACGGGTCGGTCGCGAAACGCCACGCATTCGTGCCGCCAAACATCAGATTATGGTCCGCGATCTCTTCCTCGTCCGGACCATGCGCGTGTGCGATGTTCTGCAACGTTTTCTGAATGCAGAACGACCTGGGATCAGCCCTGTGGCCGTTGCTGTATTCGGGAGGCTTCTGGCTCCAGTTGGAAAACCGACATTCCGAGAGGCAGCCCATGCAGGCAACCTGATCCGCCACGATCTCGCGCGCGCGCTCCGGCGTCACGAAGATCAGCGTGGAATCCTGTGTGCGCATGGCGTCCGTGAAACCATCGGCCTCCCACGCACGAATACGCAGCAGATCCGCTTCCGTCACGAAGACTTCGCGCTTACGTGCGCCCACACCATAGCTCGCCACCAGTTCGCCGAGAGGCTCTGGCGAGAACGCCACCTGCCGCTCCGAACGCTCACGCAGTTCCTGCAGAAAACTGTTGTTCACAGCAGAAGAATAAAAGCCCGTCGGTGAGAAGCGGTTCAGATAGACATCGCCCTTTTTCAACGTGCGCAGACGCGCCTTCCATGCCTCGGGGATAGGGCTTTCCGTCGTGAGAAGAGGACGCGTTCCAAACTGGAAAACGATTGGCCCCAGTTCAGGGTTATCGATCCAGTCCTGCCATTCTTCCAGCCACCACACACCACCGGCCATGATGATCGGTGTATCGCCCAGCCCGAAGGTCCGCATCAGCTTACGCAGAGCGGCCACACGGGGATACGGATCTTCCGGAGCCAGCGGATTTTCGGTGTTGGACAGACCGTTATGTCCGCCCGCGCGCCACGGGTCTTCATACACCACGCCCCCCAGCAACTCGGAGCTCTTGCTGTAGGCGCGCTTCCACAGCGCATTGAACGCGCGTGCCGAAGATATGATCGGATAATAGTGAACACCGAAACGGGTTGCGATCTCGGACAGGCGGTAAGGCATACCCGCGCCACAGGTCAGTCCCTGGATCAGCCCCTTGGCCCCTTCCAGAACACCCGTGATGACCTGCTCGGCACCGCCCATTTCCCACAGGATGTTGGCGTGGATACGTCCCTTGCCGCCTGCACGCTCATGCGCGATACGCGCCTGAGCGATGCCGCCCCGGATCGCGTAGTCGATCAGTTCTTCGTGTCGTTCCCGCCGGGTCTTGCCCCTGTAAATCTGCGGCACGACATTGCCGTTCTCATCGTAGCTGTCGGCGTTGACGATGGAGATAGTGCCCGCACCACCAGCCTCGGCCCAGGCGCCGGCCGACTCACCGGTGGAGACGGACACACCCTTCCCGCCCTCGACCAGTGGCAGAATCTCCGCTCCGCCCAACCTAACTGCGTTGATCGCCTTCATGCCTGTCTCATCGTCGTTTCTGTTCATACCAGATGCGGTCATCCGCACCGGGATCATTGCCAGAGGCTGCGCCATACGCAGGCGGGCGCCGTGACCACTCCGTCACGGCGCCCGCCCCACCAACTGCCCGTCGTCAAACGATGTCAGTCCTCGCGGCGCGGAGCGCGAGCGGGCTTCTCTCCCACCTCGGAGGTGATGTCGGCACCCGTAGCCTGATCCACAACCCGCATGGAGAGCTTCACCTTGCCGCGATCATCGAAACCGATGACCTTGACCTTCACGGCATCGCCCTGCTTGACCACGTCCGTCGTGCGACCGACGCGGCCCTGCGCCAGTTCCGAGATGTGAACCAGTCCGTCACGCGCACCGAGGAAGTTCACGAATGCCCCGAAATCCGCCGTCTTGACGACCTTGCCGTCATAGATACGGCCGATCTCCGGCTCCGCCACGATCCCGTTGATGCGCGAGATGGCCTTCTGCGCCTGGTCGTCGGACATCGCAGCGATCGTGATCGTGCCATCGTCCCCGATGTCCACTTTGGCGCCGGAATATTCCACGATCTCACGGATAACCTTGCCGCCGGAACCGATCACATCGCGGATCTTCTCCTTGGGCACGCTCATGGTTGTGATCTTCGGTGCCGTCGCCGACACGTCCGAACGTCCTTCCGTCAGCGCCTTGCTCATCTCACCGAGAATGTGCAGACGGCCACCACGCGCCTGCTCAAGCGCGATTTCCATGATCTCCGGCGTGATGGACGTGATCTTGATGTCCATCTGCAACGCAGTGACACCCTTTTCGGTTCCCGCCACCTTGAAGTCCATGTCGCCGAGGTGATCCTCGTCACCAAGGATATCGGACAGCACAGCGTAGCCGCGGTCTTCCTTGATGAGTCCCATGGCGATGCCCGCCACCGGGCGCTTCAGCGGAACACCCGCATCCATCAGCGCCAGCGAAGAACCGCAGACCGTCGCCATGGAAGACGAGCCGTTGCTCTCCGTGATCTCGGAGACCACGCGCATGGTGTAGGGGAACTCGGCCTTTGTCGGCAGAAGCGGATGAATGGCGCGCCATGCCAGCTTGCCATGGCCGATCTCACGACGACCCGGCGAACCCGTGCGACCGCACTCGCCCACCGAGAACGGAGGGAAGTTGTAGTGCAGCAGGAAGTTGGTGCGATACTCGCCTTCCAGCGCATCGATCACCTGCTCGTCCTGACCGGTGCCGAGCGTCGCGATCACCAGCGCCTGTGTCTCACCGCGCGTAAACAGGGCCGAGCCATGCGCACGCGGCAGGATACCGACCTCGGACACGATGGGACGAACCGTCGTCAGGTCACGCCCGTCGATGCGCAGACCCGTGTCGAGGATCGCGCCACGCACGATATCGGCCTCAAGCTCCTTGAGCATCGGCTTGGCCGCCTCGGCATCCAGATCAGCAGCCGTCAGCTTGTCGAGAACCGTCTTCTTGGCAGCAGCGAGCTTTTCGTAACGCGCCTGCTTGGCCTTTTCCTTATAAGCTGCTGTGAACAGCTTGCGGCCAAGCGTATCGACCTTCTTGCGAAGCGCGATGGCCTCCTTGCTTGGACCTTCGAGTTCCCACGGCGCTTTCGCCGCATGCTCGGCCAGCGCGATGATGGCGTCGAGAACCGGCTGGAACGTCTTGTGCCCGAAGTTCACAGCACCAAGCATGGTGGCTTCGGAAAGCTCGGACGCCTCCGATTCCACCATCAGCACGCCTTCCGCCGTGCCGGCGACCACGAGGTCAAGCTCGCTTTCCTTCACCTCGTCGATGGTCGGGTTCAGGATGTATTCGCCGTCCTTATAACCGACACGCGCCGCGCCGACGGGACCGAAGAACGGAATGCCGGAGAGCGTCAGAGCCGCCGAAGCACCGATCAGAGCCGGAACCGCCGGATCGTTTTCCATGTCGTGGCTCAGAACGGTCGTGATGACCTGAACCTCATTGCGGAAACCTTCGGGGAACAGCGGCCGGATCGGACGATCGATCAGACGCGAGTTGAGCGTCTCGATTTCGGAAGGACGTCCTTCACGCTTGAAGAAGCCGCCGGGGATTTTCCCCGCAGCATAGGCTTTTTCCTGATAGTTGACGGTCAGCGGGAAGAAGTCCTGCCCCGGCTTGACGGTCTTGGCGCCAACCGCGGTGCAAAGCACCACCGTCTCGCCATAGGTCACAACAACCGCGCCATCCGCCTGACGAGCGATCTTACCCGTCTCCAGAATCAGCGGGCGGCCGCCCCATTCGATTTCCTTGCGGAAGTAGTTGAACATTCAGTCGAACCTTACTTCAGGCCGAACGGAGGAGCCTCGCCTTCCCTCAGAAACAGACAAATCCGTTCAGGAGAGTGGACGACCCGAATGCGGACAGCGTCTCGGACGGCATGGTGGCTGGCGCAAAACGCCAGGACGCCATGTGGCCTGAAACGCCGTAACGGATCGAACCCTTGCGACGGCCGGTTCGGCGCAGATGAACCCGGAATCCGGGCATGAAAAACCCGAGACCCCGCAAAGCGGTGCCTCGGGCGATCCCATACAGGATTATCGGCGCAGGTAAAACAGCGGATACGCCACCCTACACCCGACCTGTCATGCTCAGCGACGCAGACCCAGACGCCCGATCAGCGTCTCGTAGCGCTGCTGACTCTTGCGCTTGAGGTAGTCGAGCAGGCCACGGCGGTTACCCACCATCACCAGCAGGCCACGACGCGAGTGGAAATCCTTCGCGTGCGTCTTCAGATGCTCGGTCAGGTTGTTGATGCGCTCCGTAAGGATGGCAACCTGCACTTCCGGCGAACCCGTATCGGTCGGATTCGTGCGGTATTCCTCAATCAGCGCCGTACGGCGCTCAGCTGTGATCGACATCATCGTCTCCCAGAATTCAAAGCAAACGAACGGGCCTCAGCCATCCTTCTTCAAGACGGCAGAGCCCCAGCACACGCTCCCCGTCCATCGCACGGACAATTCCATCAGCGCCCGTTTGAGGGATACGACCGACAAAATCCAGCAGGCCAAGAGCCTGCCCGTGCTGCAGGAGAACCACTTCGTCCGAAGTCAGGGCCAGCGCCGGGATGTCGGCCAGCGCGGTCGCGACCGGACGCAGAAGTTCCGGTGAAGCGGGGCCTTCTTCGGCGCTTGCGGCCAGCTTGTCCAGCGAAATCGCATCCGTTTCCGTGAAAGGTCCCACCCTGAGCCGTCGCAGCACGGCGATATGCCCGAGCGTCCCGCAGGCCAGCGCCACATCGCGCGCCAGCGAGCGCATATAAACGCCCTTGCCGGACTCGACTTCGAACACGGCGTGATCCGCATCCGGGCGCTCGATCAGTTCGAACCGATCCACCCGTGCGGGACGCGGCGGCAGTTCGGGAGGACGACCATCACGCGCCATGTCATAGGCCCGCTCGCCCGCCACCTTGAGAGCGGAAAAGACGGGGGGCACCTGCATGATATCACCCGTCAACGCCGCAGCTGCCGCGCGCAATTGCTCATCCGTCGGGCGCACATCGGAGGTGGCCGTCACCGCGCCATCGGCATCATCACTATCGCGCGCCTCTCCCATCCGCAGGGTGAAGCGATACCGTTTCGTGCCGTCCATGATATAAGGCACGGTCTTGGTGGCCGCCCCCAGAGCGATCGGCAGAAGACCGGTCGCCAAGGGGTCCAGCGTCCCCCCATGTCCCACCTTCTGCGCGTTGAATGCCCGTTTGACGATGGCCACGACAGCCGTGGAGGTGATGCCTGTCGGCTTGTCGATGACGAGCCACCCATCCAGTGGCCGTCCCTTCCGAACCCGATTGCGCGCCATTTCACCCCCAGCCCCTGAACCCGATGCGCGGACGGATGCCCGTGCGAAGGCGGCGGTCTAGCGAACGGGGCGGCGTCGGGCAATGCTCATCCGCACGGGAAGGGCCAATCGCATCAGGTGGCGATGGGCACCCGGAAGCAGGCCATGGCGTGACTGCGCAAGGCGCGACAGGCCGCAGCCGCATCCTCCGCCCCAAGCCCTACAAGCCGCGCACGATAAAGAGGCGCCGCACTGGACGGCACACGCATCACCAACGGACTGGCGCTCAGCGGACCTATGATGGCGCGCGCCTGAGCAAGCGCCATACGGGCCTCTCCGCCAGACGAAAAGGCTCCGACCTGCACGGCCCACGAACCTCCCATCCCCCGCACAGGAGCATAAGACGCTTGCATGACCGGGGCGCGATGACCAACCGGCTCCACATAACTCGCCAGTTCAGTGGGAAGAGGCGCTGGCTGCGGCGCCGGCAAAGGCTGAGTGGACGCCACCGTAATCGTAGGCTGAGGTGGCGGCAAAGGAGCCGGATCCGCATGTGGAACATCGCGATCCACCAGACAGTCGGACGGATCATAGGCAGCGTCCACGTTTCTCAGGCACCCATCCGCTGTCCGGGAAAGAGTTGCGGTCTCGACAGGCACGACAGAAGCCGTCGGGACAGTCGGAACGCGCTGCGACGCACTAGCCACCATGACAGGCGTAGCCCCCACAGCCGGGACCGTATCGCCAAGATGCGGGGAGATGGACGCGACATAATTGACCGTCTCATCCGGCAGCGGCGTTCCTGCCTGAAGATACTGCTCCAGCCGCCCCGGTCCGGCGTTATAGGCCGCCAGAAAACCCGGCGAGCCAAAACGATCGTAGAGCTGCCGGATATAACCAGATCCTGCTGTAATATTGTCATGCGGTTCGTACGGATCGTTGCCCAGTCCATACTGCGCCGCCAGAGAGGACCATGTGGACGGCATGAGCTGCATCAGCCCGATTGCCCCCGCGCCCGAGCGGGTCAGGCGACCGTTACGATATTCCTTGCCGCCCGATTCCTGATTCATCACGGCCCGAATCCACTGTTCCGGCAACTGGAACCGCCCAGAGGCTTCCCGGACATAAGGCCCCCACGGATCGCTGGTCGTGCCCGGGGGCGTATAATTCCCACGTCCCCATTGGGAAGGGTCACCTCCGGGTCGGGATGTCGCGCTGCATGCGGCCAGTGCCAGCAGCCCCCCAACACTCAGAATCCGAAGGATACGACGCTCCCCGTTGCGACACATCTTGCATTGCTCTCCATCAAGGCACCCAGACTCAGGAGCCAGACTGCCGTTTCTGCCATGGCATGAAAAAATCACGGCAGAAAAACGGCACACAAGGCAGTTTCGCCACTTTTCCCCAACGTCCGGTTGACGCCATGGGCCTGAACTGGCATGTGCCCTGCCCTCGGGATGCGTGCGGTCGTTTGCGCCCACATACTGTGCATCCCTGCGGGAAATCTTCTCCCGCCCTCGACCACGATCGACAGGTTCAACATGGCCCAGCCTGAACTCGGTTCCAAGCGCGTCTGCGTCTCCTGCGGTGCGCGTTTCTATGACCTCAACAAGGAGCCGGCCGTCTGCCCGAAATGCGGCGCCGACCAGCCTGCCGAGGTTCCCCGTCTCAAACGCGCGGGGGACATCCCCGCGCCTGTGCCCGTAAAGGCGCCCAAGCCGACCGAAGAGAGCGATGATGACATCGATCTCGACACCGGTGATGACGATGACGACGACGCCATCGAGGACACCGCCGATCTGGACGACGATGCCGACGACATCAGTTCGGACATCGACGTTCCGTCCGAAAAGGACGAGCACGACTCCTGAGGAACTATGCTGCGGGGATCTCTGATCCCCGCGTCTTTGCGGGTTTTCTCATTTTACTGGTTTTACCGGGAAAAAAATTATTCCCGGTGTCAGTCCCGCTCAATGGTGCATTGCAGCGGATGCTGGTTCTGTCGTGCCAAATCCATGACGAGCGCGACCTTGCTCTCGGCCACCTCATAGGTGAACACGCCGCAGACCCCTACCCCCTTCTTGTGCACATGCAGCATGATGCTGGTCGCCTCTTCGCGGGTCTTGTTGAAGAACCGCTCCAGCACATGCACGACAAACTCCATCGGCGTATAATCGTCGTTGAGCATAAGCACTTTGTACATCGACGGTTTGCGCGTCTTCGTCGTTGTCCTTACCAGAACACCAACGTCATCGCCGCCGTCTTCGGGCTTTTCCGTCATGACAACCCGCCTGACATCTCTGTGGCTCGCTGGCCAAAAGCCAGCCGAGCCGCCCATTGCTTCTGTCCAATCGCGTGACTTCATGAGGTCTCTGTAAACCCCCGACCCGGTCAAGGGAACAGGAATTCGGGCACAGCCCCATGCGTCTTGGGCGTCATTGTGTCTCCAATTCCCCACAGTTGAGAAGTCGTGAAGACGCTTCCCGCATTTCTCACCCCTCCCATCCGTATTTTTGTCATCTTGTTAGCCACTTTTAGCCTAGACGGTCGAATCGGCACTGCTAAGGTTCGAGTGCCCGGCTCACAGGATTCTCGTACTGATCGCCATGATGAATGATCTGCCCCCTACACCGTCAGCATTCGGTAAACGCGACGGGATCGAGACCGGTCGGCCCTCCTTCAGCAATCGTTTCATGCGGCGACTGGCTGTCGGAACAGCTTTTCTGTCCGCTCTTCTCAGCGTTCCGGCCGCACACGCCCAGTATGTAGGCCGCATCAGCGCTTTCGTGACCGATGCCCGTAGCGGCGCCGTGATGGCCCAGATCAATCCGGATCTGCAGCGTTATCCAGCGAGTCTTACCAAGCTGATGACGCTCTATATGACGTTCAACGCCCTACGTTCGGGTCAGATTTCCCTTGATCAGGCGGTTCCCGTCTCCGTCCGCGCCGCAACCCGCGAGCCATCGAAACTTGGACTGGTGCCCGGCTCCTACATCACTGTCGAACAGGCCATTCTGGGGCTGGTCACCAAATCGGCTAATGACGCGGCCTGCGCACTGGGTGAACTTGTGGGCGGCGATGAAGATCGATTCGCAGCCATGATGACCGCTCAGGCACATGCGCTGGGAATGAGTTCCACGACATTCCGCAATGCGTCCGGACTTCCCAACCCTGATCAGGTGACCACAGCGCGAGATTTGGCGACGCTCGGACGGCATCTCATCAACGATTTTCCGGAAGATTATCACTATTTTTCCGTGCCGTTGTTCTATTTCCATGGACGCGAAATTCCCAATCATAACCCCATGCTGCGCTTTTATCCCGGAGCGGATGGCATGAAGACGGGATATACGGCGCAGGCTGGCCTCAACCTCGTAAGCTCCGCCGCGCGCGACAATGTGCGATTAGTGGGCGTAGTGATGGGCGCGCGCTCCAATGCGGAGCGCACCCGCACAATGGCGGCCCTTCTGGATCAGGGCTTTCAGGACGAAGGTGTGGCGCCCGTTTCACGGCCACAGGTTCCCCTCATCATCGCTCGGGCAGGCAGCGCGTCCGCACGACGACAAGGTTTTCGCATGATGGCGGCAAGCGGGCGAACGGGCAATCTGTCGGCGGCCTCTCGCCAACACCTGAAGAAACTGGGCATGATCCATTATGTGCTGGCACGTGCGCCATTGAATCGTCGTCTTAAAGTAACAGGATCGCACAAAGCCAAGGCGGCTACACATTCAACGCATCGTTCCAAGACCTAATGGTCTTGAGTTGCTGTTGCGAAATCAGGCTTTTTGACGCATAAGCCTGCTACCGGATGGGTGGCCGAGCGGTTGAAGGCTCCAGTCTTGAAAACTGGCGTGCGGGTAACCGTACCGTGGGTTCGAATCCCACCCCATCCGCCAAAAGGTTTTCCTCGTAAATTCTGATTGTTCCAAAACCCTTGATCTTCCAGGGTTTTTGGCATTTTCTTGCATCCACAGTGTTCCAGTTTTGTTCTAACCAGGCCACAAGGAATGTGGGTATGGAGTGGGCAAACAATTTGTGGAGTGTGGGTAAACGCTAATGCTGACAGATACGAAGATCCGGACGGCCAAACCCGCCGAGAAAGCCTACCGTCTGGCAGATAGCGGTGGTCTTTTTCTCCACGTCATGGCGTCTGGAAGCAAGATCTGGCGAATGCGTTACCGCTCTCCTGAAGGCAAAGAGCAAACACTTACTCTTGCCCCCTACCCTGCAATGTCGCTGCAGGATGCTAGGCGCGCCCGCGATGCAGCCAAGGATATCAAGCGCCAAGGTATTGATCCCGTGGCGCACAAAAAGATCGCTCCTGCGCTACTGCGCCCAGCCCATGAAGAGGTGTTCGAAGCTATCGCGCGGGAATGGTATGGCCAGCGCCGAGATCTATGGCGGCCGCGCCATGCCCATGATGTCATCACCAGTCTTGAGCGTGATGTCTTTCCGCTGATTGGGAAGCTTCCGCCCTCACAGATCACGCCTCGCACTGTCCTGCATGTCCTGAGGCACGTCGAAGACCGTGGAGCGATCGAGACAGCCCATAGGATCAGGCAGCGCATCAGCGAAATCTTCGTGCATGCCATCGCAACTGATCGAGCGGATTCCGATCCGGCTGCTGTCGTGAAGCCGGCACTGCGACCGGTGAAGCGTGGGCGGCAGCCCGCGATCACTGATCTGGATGAAGCGCGCGAAATGATCCGGAAGACCGAAGATATGGCGGCCCATCCCGTCACTCTGCTGGCAATGCGACTGCTTTACCTGACGGCCGTGCGCCCAGGTGAAGTTCGAGGTGCTCGTTGGGACGAGTTTCACGATCTTTCAGGATCGGAGCCTATCTGGGTGATCGTTGCCGAACGCATGAAGATGGATCGCGAACATGTCGTTCCTCTGGCGCCGGCTGCTGTCGAGGTCATTGAGGCCCTTCGCCCGTTTTCAGATCGCTGGCCACACCTCTTTCCGAACAGCCGCCGTCCGCGTGTCCCTCTGTGTGAAAATGCAATCGGATATCTGCTCAACCGAGCCGGGTATCATGGTCGCCATGTGCCTCATGGCTTTCGCGCTACATTTTAAATGTGAAGAATGAGCTAGGTTTACTTTTGCCTGATGTTCCATGGGAAAACATCGAAAAGAAAATTCGTAGAGATTGTCAGAAACAAAAAGACCCTGAAAGAGCTCAGCAATTTAATATAATAAAGGGAAGGATTCTTTTTGATTATATAAGAAAAAATAATGTTTTATTTAGAGAATTTCCTATGCCTTTCGGGCCAACGCTTCCAGATGATAAAAACATAAAATTTTGGCATGATAGAATTGGCATTAAAAGTGGAGTTGCGTTTTCTCTCTTTCTTGACTTTCGGTCCCAGTCAGGAATCGACAGCAGCATAACCAGAAAGATTGTTTTCAGCATCCAAAAGGCATTTGTACTAAGTCAAGATCCTGACTTAGATAGTGTTCTTCCGTGCATTATAAATATACTTGGGAGCAAAAAGAAGGGATTTTATCTCGAAGAGCATATTTATGAAGGAAATGATTTCCTAGATATAACTGAAATAAACAATCTGCTTCTTAGTGTTTATGATGACTGGCTTCGAATCCTCGACGAAGTATCGGCTCCAGTCAAAAAAACTGGCACAGATGATAGGAACTATCGACTTTTTTAGTAGCTCCTATCATCTCAATCCCTTTATGGGTCGACTAGATTACAGTTCTTACGAAGGTATTTATCCTCCTGTTCCTTGAGCCATGCAGCGATCTGGCTCTCTTTCCAGCGCACGGTGCGGCTTCCATACCGCACCGGCTGGGGGAATGATCCGTCTTTAAGGCGCTGATAGATGGAACTCCGGCTCAGGCCGATCCGGCTTTCCACTTCGCGCCGAGTGAGCATGTGATCAATCACGCCGCTTCTCCTTTCTTCTCTTCGATTATCTCGGCCTCTTCAGCCCATCCATCGATCCGCTTGCCGGCGCCATCCTGCTCCAGAACGCATTCCGGGAACCGGATTTCCCAGTCGCGGCCGTCAGTTGCATCGGCCTGGAACATTCCGTCAGATGTCGGCCGAACTGTCAGTTCCCAACCCGGCAACCCGTCCGTGCTGGATCCGACGATGGCGGCTCGTCCCTCAATGCGCGTGCGGCGACAAGTGCGGAAGCCAATCGGCCATCTCATGGCCGTGTCCATGAGCATTGCGCTGTAAAGGCCGTTGTCGATCGGCGTCAGCGAGAGATGGTAGCGCGGCATCGTCAGCCGCGCCCCTTCTCGACCAGCACCACAACCATAAGCGCCATCAGAACAACAGCGATCGCGTTGAAATGCAGTCCAAGCACATAGCCCCAGATAATTGCGCCCAGATCCCGACCCATCTCAAAGGCAAGTCCCCAGACCATCGCACTGAGAAGCAAAATCGAAGCCCACACGCCAATCAGGAGCGGATCAATTCCGGATCTCGGCATCAGATGAGGCGATCTCATGACACAGCGCCTCCCGTGATGCAGTACGGATGCCAAGCGCGGCTTGGAACCGGCATATGAGGAGCAGCGCTGACCCATGTCGGCGGGCATGTCAGTTCCACGCCATTCTCCAGCATGATCACGTGCTCAATCGTGCGGCCCGAGATCGTCTTGATGGCGACTTCACGGCCATGCATCGGTTCGGCAAAAGCGTTGCGGCGTCCGGACGGATCGCGAACCGTCACGGGACGATTGCGCTTTTCGATGCGCGTATGAGAAGCGAATTCAAAGCCAGGGGAAATCTGCATGTACGTTACTCCGCCCGCACGTCGGCATCGACGGGGCTGATGTGGCGTTTGAGGATGGCGGCCTGATCACGGAAGCACCGCGCGACGTTCAGCCAAGCCTCAGACGCCGGAATGAAATTGCGTGTTCGACAGTCCTGCGCGGCCTCTTCGAAAGCGTCTGCGAAGGATAAAAACTGCCCCGTCAGATTGACCAAAACCTGGTCCCGGCACGGGCAGGGCCGAATTGCTTCAAGCGGGCTCATGACGCACCCCGCATGCCGGAGCGACAATTGTCAGCCGCCCCGGCCGCTTCCATCATTGCGGTGTGAACTCCAGCAATGAGGAAACCTGTGGTAAAAGCTCCGATGCGGCCAAGTGGCCCTAGTACGGCACCGGTGGTGCCAAGGACACCTGACACAAAGCAGACTCCGCCTTCTGCTCCACCACCGAGACCTCCTACTTCACCAACGCCACGAAAAGGCTGACAATCAGGGCTGATACTGGGACGACAAGAAATATCTTCCATCCCAGCGTCAGCCATTTGTAGGCGGACAAAAGAATACTGTGGTTGGCAGACACCCCTGCCAGTCCTTTTTTCGCGAATTCCTGCAAAACTTCGAGTTCGCTTGGATCTGCGTGGTCGGCGTCCATCAGCCATCTGATATCCACGCCACCAAGAGACCAATCTTTCGAGGAAAAGACCTTCGCCAAACAAAAGGCTGAGGTCATTGCAGGAATCAATACGCTCGCAGCCAAAATAAGTGTCGTCCCTGTATCCATAACCGGACTTGGGGCCTTCAATAAACTGGATATGGCAGCTGTCGCTGTAGCTATGATTTCCGCGCTCAACCATCCCAGAAGAGTTGTGGCGCGCGTTTCGTAGACCCCTAAGGTGGTCGTCTGTGCGGTAATTCGCTTTTCTATTTGTGACATCGCCTCTTTGGCTTGCCATAAAGGAAACTCTGTACCGATAGCACCCCACGCCGTTTCTTGGTCTGCGTCTACAACCGTTAACTCTTCCGGCATTGGGTCTCTCCGCCATGGGGACGTAACAAGTTGTGTTTAGCATTGGTAAACTGTTCACGCCGCCTCTCCCCGCTGGAGCGCGACAGCCTTCTCTTCCTCGCGCATCGCACTGACGCATTCGCCAGACAGAACAAGAAGCTGGTTCCGCGCATCCTTGTTGCAACGGCCGTCGCGAATGTGCTGCGCCAGAACCAAAGCAAGCTCGGCCTGCGCTTCCAGACGACGCACCGACGCCTGAAGCGTCCGGACCATTTCCGGTGCCGGGGCAGTCACGATACCGCTCCCAGATGAGGAATGAGGCAAGCATGTGCGGCCGCAGATCCCGTGCCAGTTCCGGTTTCGCGTTCCAGCGCGCTAACGGCACGCCGCGCTGCGTTCTGAATTGAGGTGATGGCTTCTGCATCACGGGCCGGCTGCATCAGCGTCGCCAGCGTGTGCCATCAGATCCTGTAGGGCTACGTCAACTGCGTGCCGCTCAGGTCGTATGTGGTGCATCTCGTTCTCCATCGCCCGAGTGGGTGATGGGCTAATGTCGGATATCCCAACATTTTCGTCAACAAAAAACGTCGGGCTTTCCGACATCAGGTTAGAGCCTGTTTGGAAAATCACGGGTGTGCATTTCTGCGCATGAGATTGGCGCCGATGGCGACGAAGATCATGGCCTGTGACACGTCGACACGATGCTCATAATCACGTACGAGCCGCCGCCAGCGGGTCATCCAGCCGAAAGTCCTCTCGACCACCCAACGTCGCGGCAGTAACTCGAAACCCTTTGCTGCGTCGCGGCGGCGGATGATCTCGACGATGAAATCCAGATAAGTCGCCTTGTCCATCAACTTCAGGCGGTCATAGGCGCCATCGGCGAACAGATGCTTCACCCATGGCCAACGCTTGCGGATCGCATCCAGGATCATCTGGGCGCCGGCACTGTCGGAGATATCGGCCGGGGTCAGATTGACCATCAGGAGGCGCCCGTCCGTATCGACGGCAATATGGCGCTTGCGTCCGACGACTTTCTTGCCGGCATCGTAACCTCTTGTCTTTGCATGAGGCGCCTTGATGCTCTGGCTGTCGATCACCGCCGCTGTCGGACTGGCCTCGCGGCCTGCCTGCTCCCGGTCGAGCATCAGTTCAACGTCATGGATGGTCTGGAACAGGAACCGTCGCGCCAGTTCCCGGAACCAGCCATAGACCGTGCGCCAGTGCCCGAAGTGGATCGGCAGCATGCGCCAACCGCAGCCTGAACGAACAAGATAGCGCACCGCGTTAATCACCTCACGGAATTCGACCTCCCGTGGGCGGCCACGACGCCCTGGGCCTGGCATCAATGGCGCGATCCGCTCCCATTCCTCGTCCGTCATGTCAGACGGGTAGCGTTTCGTCTTGCGGGTGATCCTGGCCATCCGGCCCCTCTGCTCTGGCGTCCACATCCAGAGCTTGAATCACATCAGACCGATTTTCCAAACAGGCTCTTAGAAATGCATTTTTACGACTTCTTATTAGGAAAATTCCATGTATGGGACCGGTGAAATTTATGTGGGACAAACAAATGAGACTCAATATCGTATTCGCTTTAGGTAGCATGGTAATGCTGAGTGCCTGCTCACACTCGATAACACTGTCGGGAACCGGAGCATCTGCGTCAGAAGTAATGCCAAATAGAATTATTCAGACTCCGACGCAGTATTCATATACCCAAGATTTAACAAACGCGAGCAAGTCAATAGAGCCGGAAAGCGCTTCATGCGCGGCGCATACATATAAATTAAGCATTGGACCGGGAATCAAAGAAACCTTGGATGCTGCGATTTCTGCGGGATTTGCTAAAGCAACAGAAACTCACGATGGCGAAGTAATGACAGCCCCTTACAACATGCGAATTGACGCGGAAGACATTTCTGCCCGCATTTCCGTGATACCTCGGATGTTTTCGAGTAGAGTAGAAGCTCATGTCGAAATAACTGGCCGCGTGGATGTGAGAGACGCCCAAGGAACGCCAGCGGCACGTGCGATGATTTACGGTGAAGGCACAGAAAGCGCCGACGGTGGGTGCTTCAATGCAGAAACCGCAATCCACTTGGCTGGCGACAAAGCCATTCGCCGCCTCGGCACTGACTTCGTCTACAAAGTCATTAATTCCAATATCTTACATTGATCACGATGACTTGTCGGCAGATTTTGATCTGCTGATAAGCATTCTAAGAAGAGGCTCAGCTTCGTCTTTCGGCAATTTGCGAAAGGCCGACAAGAGCAGAGCCTCTTCATGTGTTTGAGCCCTAATATCTACCGACGAGACTGCTCGCCCTGGTGTGGCGGCCAGCCAGTCCATAGATACTCCATAGAAGTCAGCCAACGCCATTAGGGTCTCCCGCCCTGGATTGTCGAGCCCCCGTTCAATGGTAGCGAGATGAGATCTTGAAACCCCCACCGCTGACGCGACCTCTGATTGAGTGATCCTACGCTCTTTGCGCAGTGTTCTCAATCTGTTCCCTAATGTGGTATCTGTCATAGCGTCGCCATCATGGCAGGCGGTTTCTCTGCGTGTGCCGGTTGTGCCGACATTTCCGTTTGACAATAATGTTGGAATGTCCGACATTTAATGCATGGACACACGAGAGATAGTTCGCCGGGCGGGAGGCTGCGTAGTAGTGGCCAAAGCAATCGGTCTTTCGCACAGCACAGTGTCTGGGTGGAAAAAAATACCACCTAAACACGTTCTAGGGCCTGTTAGATCTTGAATTTCTTCCCATATTGTAGGGATGGAAGAAGGAGACAGAACAGGCACCTTTACGGACGAGACATGGGCGATCTGGGAACCTCTGATTGAGG
>NZ_WOTH01000004.1 GCF_011516945.1 Acetobacter estunensis | reverse complement strand
GCCGGGCAACAAGAACAACTCGTTCGGCATCCAGAACGGCGGCAACTCGGCCGATCCCACCAACCAGAATACGAACAACGAGAACGGCGCCAACTTCAACATGGGCACCGGTGCGCTGCTCATCACCGAACTGCAATACGCCACCTCCATCGGTGGCTCCGATGACGGGCACGGCCACAAGACCGAAGGACTGCCCGGCGTCTACAAGCTCGGCGGCTATTACGACACCGCACGCTTCCCCAGCTATCTGCGCAACAACATGGGCCAGCCTCTGGGAAGTTCCTCCGACACCACAGGCATTCCGAAATGGAAGCGTGGCAACTGGATGGTTTACGGAATCATCGATCAGATGGTCTGGCGGCCTTCGCCCGATTCACCGCAATCTCTGGGCGTATTCGCCCGTGTCACGGGCAATGGCGGCGACCGCAATCTGATCAGTTTCGCGGTCGATGCTGGCGTCAACCTCAAGGCGCCGTTCAAGGGACGCGACAACGACACGCTGGGTCTGGGCTGGGGCATCGGCCGCCCCACCTATGGTCAGCGCCGCTATGACCGCAACTCCGGCTCCATCGTCCAGCGTAACGAGAACCATATCGAGCTGACCTAGCAGGCGCAGGTCATGCCCTGGTGGGTCATCCAGCCGGACTTCCAATACGTCTGGCGTCCCGGCGGCGGCGTGCAGGATTACGGTTCCTCGCACCTCCGCCGCGTCCGCGACGAGGCCATCTTCGGACTCCATTCCTCCATCAATTTCTGAGGAAATAAGAAAACCGCTTCCCACGAACAGTTGGGAAGCGGTTCTACTTTCCGATGAAAAAGAAAGGCTCTCCGATACACATTGTTGGAGAGCCTTGTTTTTACCAGATTTCAGGAACGATCATATCCTGCGGCGTCGGCTGGCGCTCATATTCCGGGTGATAGACACGCGGCGGCAGTTCCACCAATGGCTTCTCCACCGCCTGATACGGCATTTGCAAGAGAAGATGCGCGATGCAGTTCAGACGCGCCTTTTTCTTGTCCACAGCCTGCACGACCCACCACGGCGCTTCGGGGATGCTGGAACGCTCCAGCATGACTTCCTTGGCCTTGGTGTAGTCTTCCCAGCGAATACGGCTCTGGAGATCCATCGGGCTGAGTTTCCACTGCTTCAGCGGATCCTCGATACGGGCGCGGAAACGCCGCTCCTGCTCATCATCCGTGATGGAGAACCAGTATTTCACAAGGCGGATGCCGCTGCGTACCAACATGCGCTCAAATTCGGGCACGGAGCGGAAAAACTCTTCGTACTGGTCGTCCGTGCAGAAACCCATCACGCGCTCGACGCCGGCACGGTTGTACCAGCTTCGATCAAACAGCACGATCTCGCCCGCTGCCGGAAGATGGCTGACATAGCGCTGGAAATACCACTGCGTGCGCTCGCGCTCGCTTGGGGCGGGGAGCGCCGCCACCCGACAGGTGCGTGGATTGAGGCGTTGGGTGATGCGTTTGATGACGCCGCCCTTACCCGCCGCGTCGCGTCCCTCGAACAGGATGACAACCTTCTCGCCGGTGTCCTGTACCCAGTCCTGCAACTTCACAAGTTCGCCCTGAAGACGAAGAAGTTCACGGAAATAGGTGCGTCGGAACGAAGCCTCTCCCGCGTTTTCTCCTTCAAGACGACGATCGTCGAGTTCGAGTTCAAACTCCTCGTCGATATCGTCGAGGATTTCCTCGCGCACACTCTGACGGTCCATTTCCGCACGGCTTTGCAACGACTGGTCGTTCACGGCGCTCTCCCGATCCGCCCGGCATCACGACGACGCCGGGAAACACGCAAGGCGCACGGCACCCCGTGCACCGTTCTGCGAAACGGTCACAGGGGCCATGCGCCCCCCACTTTCTGCCAGAATGTTCAGGACATCGTCACGAGACAAAGCGCTTTTGTCGGCATGTTTCACAAAACCGACATGAAACCATGATGATGGCACAAAAAAGCGTGACGGATGCCCAATGACAGCCGTCACGCCTTTACGCTCTCTTCTCCGATGATGCTGTCATCAGAGAAGATTATGAAAGAGAGTGTCAGAACACCTGACGCAGCAGAACGTAGAGCACGCCGCTGATCATCATGGCAGCCGGCAGCGTAATGACCCATGCCAGCCCCATGGTGCGCAGGGTGGACCATTGCAGCCCGGAACCATTGGCCGCCATCGTTCCTGCCACACCGCCTGAAAGGATGTGAGTGGTGGAAACCGGCATGCCATAGCCTTCCGCCAGACCGATCGTGCCCATGGCGACGATCTCGGCCGCAGCCCCTTGAGCGTAGGTCAGATGCGTCTTGCCGATCTTCTCGCCCACGGTGATGACGATGCGCTTCCAACCCACCATCGTGCCCAGACCCAGCGCCACGGCGACCGCAACCTTCACCCAGATCGGGATGAAGCGGGTACCCTCATTGAGATCCTTCATGAAAGTCTTCAAACCGGCCACATCCTGCGCGGAGAAGGAAGGATCCGACTTCATGGTACGGATGGCATCGGAGGCCAGATACATGTCGGTACGCACGTTGGGCACGACAGCGGACGGCACGGAATGGATGGAGCCGTAATCCTTCACGTCACGCGACACGGCATCGGAAATTACGGCCAAAGCACTATAGACTTCCGGACCTGTCACACTGCGTGTGCGCAGGGCATCGCCAACGATCTGCCGTGCCGTGACCAGATCCGGGGCCGTCCCGTGTGATCCCGCATGGGACTGAAAGATCGACGTGGCCTGATCGGCGGCCTGCACAAAGCCCGGCGTCATGTCTTCGGGCATGGCGCGGTTCAGCGCATACGCCGTCGGCGCCGCGCCGATGAGGATGAGCATGATCAGACCCATGCCCTTCTGGCCGTCGTTGCCGCCATGGAAGAACGATACACCGGTGCAGGTGGTGATCAGCAGACCACGAATCCACCACGGCGGCGGCTGATCGCCTTTGGGCGCTTCGTAGAGCTTGCGATTACGGATGAAGAGCTTCATCAGCACCAGCAGCGCGGCTGAAAGTGCAAAGCCGCAGATCGGGCTGAACAGCAGGGATTCGAACACCTTCGTCACCTGAGTCCAGTCCACGCCCTGCGTCGCCACGCCGTGCGGCGCGAGAAGCTGGTTGGCCAACCCCACGCCCATGATCGAACCGACCAGCGCATGCGACGATGAATTGGGAATACCCAACGCCCAGGTAGCAAGATTCCAGATGATGGCCGCCAGAAGCAGCGCGAAGATCATCGCGTGTCCCGCGCCGCTTCCCACCTGAAGAATCAGTTCCACCGGCAGCAGCGTGACGATGCTGTACGCCACCGCTCCGGAAGAGATGAGCACGCCAGCCAGATTCCACATGCCGGACCACACGACAGCGACAAGCGGCGGCAGGCTGTTGGTGTAGATGACCGTCGCCACGGCATTGGCCGTGTCATGAAAGCCGTTGACGAACTCGAAGCCCAGCGCGATCAGCAACGCCAGTCCGAGAAGAACGAATGCACCAATCGCTACATCCTGACCGCCCGCGGCGCGGACATCGGAAATAACGCTGTAGCCCACGAACGCAAGCGCCGCCATGATGACGCCAAAGAAGAACAGCCTGAACGCCGCCGCGCATGTCCGGACGCCCGATGGGTGCGCTGTCCGCTGTAGTGTCTGACATGGATTAACCACCCAGCAATGAAAACCGGCGCTCTTCTAGGCACCAGCCCGGGCAAATCCACAGTGACGGTTTTATGACAGACGCTAAAATCAGGGAACCACCGCCATATCCCTGTTTGTTACGAATTATCGCGCCAGCGATTCCAGAAACCGTCCCAGAACGCTGGAGCCGCGCACGAGACGCAGACGGATCAGCAACGGCAAGAGATAACGGTTGCTGTGCGTCAGCTTGATGACGGGCGGCGGCGTGACTGGCGCATCCAGCCGGCACAGGAGTGTGGCGATACGTTCACGGTCCCAGCGCACGGCCATCTGGTAAAGAAAAGGGCCATCTTCCGCCTTGCGCAGGAACAGAGCGGAGGCCTCGGCCTCCCTGAGCGCAATCTGCTCGGCCAGATAGACCAGCAGATACTCCGGACGCTCGATCCCCTGACGGATCGTGTCATAATCCGGCCGCGCCACAAGCGAGCGGAAATACGCATCGCGTCCCAGCGTCAGCACCTTACGCAATTCATCGCGCCACACCTGAACCAACGTCGTCTGCGGCGGACAGGCAAGAAACCAGCTCTCGATGATGGGAAACCGCCGATCCTGTGTGTCCTGCGCCCGGTAATAGGCCACCAGATCGGCGGAATCGCTGCAACTGGCGTCATGC
Source organism: Acetobacter estunensis (assembly GCF_011516945.1). Lineage (GTDB taxonomy): Bacteria > Pseudomonadota > Alphaproteobacteria > Acetobacterales > Acetobacteraceae > Acetobacter > Acetobacter estunensis. Next base: position 158,468 of record NZ_WOTH01000004.1, on the reverse strand, counting down.
ACCCATTGCAGACTCTCATGAAAGATGCAGGTTGCATCGACCCAGATGCCGCCATACTGCGCCAGCAGTTCCAGACGGATCAGATCGCTCTTGAGGGCTGCGGCAAGATCGGAACGCTCCAGAAAGGGCGCCTCGATATGCTCACGCACACTACGATTATCGAGCAGCCGGACATCGTGATCGGGGTTGAGTGCCCGCACACGCGCAATCGTCGCCTCGACCAGCGGCGGCTTCGTGTCGCCGTCCCAATACATCCACACGATACGCGGAATGGCGCTTTCACTTCGCGTCTGCGTTCCCGTCGCGAGAGTGTCTGTCCAGCCCATGAAGGAAGGCGCGGTACGCTCCTTGGAGGCAATGCCATAAAACAGGCTCTTCGCCGCGTCTTTCCACAAACGAAGATCGCTTTTCGATAGCATCGCTGCTTCTCCTTAGCCCTTCAATTCAGCCCTCGGCGGTGCGTGCTGCCCGCTGCACGGCATCTTCCGCCGCCCGAAACAGCGCGCGTGCCTTGTGCCGTGTTTCGGCACATTCCAGCGCGGGCACACTGTCCGACACCACACCACAGCCCGCCTGCACATGCATCATGCCATCCTTCACCACGGCCATGCGCAGCCCGATGCAGGTGTCCATGTCTCCGCCCGCGCCAAAATAGCCGATGCACCCGGCATAGGTGGCGCGACGGGTACGTTCCACCTCGTCGATGATCTCCATCGCGCGGATCTTGGGCGCCCCCGTCAGGGTGCCAGCAGGAAAGGCCGCCACCAAAGCGTCCAGTGTCTCCAACTCGGGCTTAAGCACGCCTTCCACATTGGAAGAAATGTGCATCACGTGACTGAACCGCTCGATGACAAAACGCTCCGTCACCTTCACCGAACCCGTCACGCACACGCGCCCGACATCGTTGCGGCCAAGGTCGATGAGCATCAGATGCTCGGCCCGCTCTTTCTCGTCGGCCAGAAGTTCCTCTTCCAGTCGCCGATCTTCTTCCGCATCCGCACCCCGAGGGCGCGTTCCGGCCAACGGGCGCACCGTCATCATCCCTTCGCGCAGACGCACGAGAATCTCGGGCGACGATCCTACGAGCGAAAATCCACCGAAGTTCAGATGAAACAGGAAGGGCGCCGGATTGATCCGACGCAGGGAGCGGTAAAGTGCGAGGGATGAAAGGCCGAACGGCGTGGAGAACCGCTGGCTCGGCACCACCTGAAAGGCATCCCCCGCCGCGATGTAGTCCTGAATGCGGCGCACCACATCCTCGAACTCCGCTTCGGTGTAAGTGGAATGTGGCGCGGCCAGCGCGCCGACATGCGGCTCCGGAGCGACATGCAGAGGAGCTGCAAGACAGGCCCGCGCCCGCGCGATGAGCGCCTGTGCCGCATCGAACGCTGCGTTCGCCGTCTGATCCGCACGGGGGCGGAGGGGGGCGGCAAGGATCAGCTCATCCGTCACCGTATCGAAGATGGCGAACAGGCCGGGCCGCATGAGAATGGATTCCGGCAGACCCAGATCGTCCGCCGGCGCGTCTGGCAGACGCTCCATCTGCCGCACCATGTCATAGCCCAGATAGCCGAACACACCTGCGGTCATGGGAGGAAGACCATCGGGAAGCGCCAGTCGGCTTGTGCGGATCAGGCTGCGCAGACTCTCCAGCGGCGTCTCCGTCACCGGTTCGAACGCATCTTCCTGCGTGGCGGCATGGCGGTTGATCGAAGCCTTGCCGTCATGACAGCGCCACACGAGATCGGGACACAGCGCAATGACGGAATAACGTCCCCGGCTCGCGCCGCCTTCCACCGATTCCAGCAGAAGTGTGTCGCGTCCGTCCCGGCCTTCCATCGCCGCCAGCCGCATATAAGCCGCAACCGGCGTCAGCAGATCGGCCGCCTCCACGGCGAAGACAACCGCCCCTTCACCTCGTTCCCAGAGTGCTGCGCAATCCGCACGCGATGGAGAATCGAGCGTATCGAGCCGCATCATGAATCGTCTCCATAGCCAGCGTCCTGCATGGCGGCCTTCACACCACCGGGCAGGATCTTCACCTTGAAGCGCTTGCCCAGCCCATGGATGTAGGCGGACGTCACATCGGAGGCCATGGACTCCGACAGACCGTCACGCACCCGGGCCATGCCAAGACTGTCCGACTTTGGGTCCGGATGCTCGATGGCGGTCACGGTGAGCACCACGAATCCCTTGTCATCCTCACCCATCACGCTCCGCCCGACCGGCATGTGCATCACCACCGCGCCCAGATCGCGCGGCAGCGCGTCGAGCGGACGCGCCCGCGAAACCATCAGACCTTTCTGCAGGGGCGCGCCCTCAGGCACGACAGCCGCCAGCCCACCTTTGTTTTGCGCGGCGACATAGAACTGTGTCGCGTGCTGGTTCGCCGCCTGATGGCGCATCTCGTTCTGCCACGCCGCCAGCACTTTCCCATGCGCCGTCTCGAACGACATCGGCTGCGCAGGCGTGATCTCGTCCACCGATACGGCATACCAGCCGAGAGATACGGGCGGCTGGCCCTTCGGACCCGGCCCTTTCGCTTCCATCAACTGAGGGGGCGCGCCCTTGTCCTGAGCGAACACGCGCTTGACGATGGCGTCGCGCAACTCACCCGTGGCTGGCAACGGGGCAGGCTCGCCTTCCTTTGTCATTCCTTGTGCGTCGAGGAAGCCTGCCGCGGCAGCAGCACCAAGGTCGGTGGGAATGGACTCCAGCCCCGCGCCCGCCAGCGCGTCCTGCAACTTGGGCACGTTGGCGCTGACCATGGACGGTCCCCGCACCTGCGTGATTTCGTCACGCAGGGTCGGTTGTGCCGCCTCGAAGCTGATTTCACGCGGCGGCGTCACCTTCGTCACCCGGAAAACGGCCACACCCATTTCCGTCTTCACCGGACCGGACACGACATCGGGCGCGGCGTCGAACACGGCCTTGCGCAGCGCATCGGACGGGAAAGAACTGGGACGGGCGTCATCGAACGCCACGGCCGCCGCATCCTTGGCCGCAACCTGCACCTGCTTCCAGTCCGCGCCGCCCTTCCACAATGTGGCAATGGCATTGGCCGCCATCTCATCGGACGCGGTCACAACTTCCACGCTCCGCAGTTCCGGCTGATGAAAACGCTCGCGCTGGCTGTCATAGAGCCGGTGCAGTTCCTCATCGCTCGCGGGCACCATCTTCGCCACCGTGTCGGGCGAAAGCACCACGATGCGGGCATGACGGTATTCCGGGCTTTGGAACAGCCACGGATGATTGGCGTAATAGCGCCGCAGCGTGGCGTCATCAGGTGTGCCCGGATCGGCCTGTTCGGCAAACGGCACACGCAGCAGATCGATCACACGGGTTTCGGTCTCGTGCGCATAGGTACGCCGGACCACGAAATCAGGCGTGTGCACACCCATGGCGAGCGGCTCGAGAATGGCGCGTCCGGCGATGTCGTCATGCACCAACCCGAGGAAGCGTTTCTCGGTCATACCGTTGGCCGACAGGATGGCGTTGAGCTTCTGGCGGTCGAAGTTGCCATCCTTGCCCTTGAAGTAAGACATGGAGAACACCTCGTCGCGCACGGCCTCATCCGACACGTCGATGCCGTAGGTCTTGGCGGCCTCCAGCACTTCGGCCTGCCCGATCAGCCGCTGAAGCACCTCGCGGCCCATCTGCTGACGCAGGATGGCGGGAATATGGGCCACATCCGGCGCGCCCATCTGCTGCGCCATGGCCGGCATCTCGCGCTGGAGAGCGGCCGCGAAGTCGCGGGTGCTGACCTTTTGCGCGCCCACCGTCGCCACGGTCGCAGGGTCATCGGCCATGTTGGTGATGACGTCGCCCACGCCCCACCCCACGAATGCGAGGAAGATGACGAAAGCAAGGATGCGTCCCACCCAGGAATCGACGACGAAATGACGCAGGAAGGAGATCATGCAGGCACGGGTCCGCGAGCAGAAAAAAGGACAGCCGGAGCACGCGCGCAGGGCCATGTTCCGGGCGCGGCACCATATTCCCGATGCACCCGCTTGACCAGAAGGCGCGCGTTGCGGTGCTTGCGCCCGCTCGCCTGCATGGAGTAGCGGTGTTTCCGACATTCGGGGACCGCGCCCTGACCGGTCCCGGTCATGAGGCCGCATCACGAGGGGAGAGACGGACGCCATGAGCAAGCCCATCATCGTCGGCAACTGGAAGATGAACGGTCTGACCGCCGATTCCGCAGACCGCGTGAAGCAGCTTCTCGCGGGCCTGACCACCAGCCCCGCGCCCGGCGTGGAAGTGGTGGTCTGCCCGCCCTTCACGCAGCTTGCGCTGCTGGCTCCGTCTCTCAAAGGCACACCCATCGCTCTCGGCGCGCAGGATTGCCACAAGGACGACAAGGGCGCGCATACGGGCGACATCTCGGCTGCCATGCTGGCCGATGTTGGAGCCACGCACGTCATCCTCGGTCATTCCGAGCGGCGCCGCGACTACAACGAAGTGGACGAGACGGTGCGCGAGAAGGTGCTCGCTGCAACGAAAGCTGGCCTCACGCCCATCGTGTGCATCGGTGAGACGGAAGACCAGCGCCAGAGCGGCGAGACCGAAGACACGCTGGGCTGGCAGATCAAGGGCTCCCTGCCCGACGGCTTCACGGGTGTTGTGGCCTATGAGCCGGTCTGGGCCATCGGCACCGGCCTTGCCGCGACCGCCGAGGACATCCGCACCACGGTGGCTTTCATCCGCGCCGAACTGGAGCGCCAGTTCGGGGACGCTGGCAAATCGCTGCGCATCCTGTATGGTGGCTCCGTGGATGCGAACAACGCCGCTTCCATTCTCGATATCGAGAATGTGGCTGGCGCTCTGGTCGGTGGCGCAAGCCTCAAGCCGGATGCGTTCCTCTCCATCATTCACGCCGTTCCCGCCGCCTGAGCCCTTCCGGGTTCGGATGCGGGTCTGATCGACCTTTGACCGGATAGTCCATGACCACCGTCCTGCTGATCCTCCATCTTCTCGTGACCATGGCCCTGATCGGAGTCGTGCTGATCCAGCGCAGCGAAGGCGGTGGCCTCGGAATCGGCTCGTCGCAGGGCATGGGCGCGTTCATGTCCGGGCGTGGCACGGCCAATCTCCTCACCCGCACCACGGCCGTGCTCGCGACCGCGTTCATGCTGCTGTCTCTGGCTCTGGCCATGCTCAACAAGGGCGCTGTGAGCGGCGCCAACCACGACATTCTGGCGGCACCTCCTCCGGTCGCGACAACACCGGCGCCCGCGGCTCCACCTGCCGCTCCCGCGCCAGCATCGCAGCCCTGAACACTCCTCCAACCCCGGCCTTCGCGCCGGGGTTTTTCATAGCGCTCCTGACTCAGCCGGTGAAAATTCCTCTCGCGGGATTTTGCCCTTCCCTCTCCCCTTACCCTCGGTGTAGGTAGCCCTTCCATGACGCGGTTCGTTTTCATCACCGGTGGCGTGGTGTCCTCACTTGGCAAGGGAATCGCATCTGCGGCTCTTGCTGCCCTCCTTCAAGCGCGTGGATACAAGGTCAGGCTGCGCAAGCTCGACCCGTATCTCAACGTCGATCCGGGCACGATGAGCCCGTATCAGCACGGTGAAGTCTTCGTCACCGACGACGGTGCCGAGACCGATCTCGACCTCGGCCATTACGAACGCTTCACCGGCGTCAACGCCACGCGCGCGGACAACACCACCACAGGGCGCGTCTATTCCGAGGTTCTCGCCCGCGAACGTCGTGGCGACTATCTGGGCGGGACCGTGCAGGTCATTCCGCACATCACCGACGCCATCAAGGAACGCGTGGTGGCCGACACCGAGGGGCTGGATTTCTGCCTCGTGGAAATCGGCGGCACGGTGGGCGATATCGAAAGCCTGCCCTTCCTCGAATCCATCCGCCAGCTCCGCAACGATCTCGGCTTTGAGAACACCATGGTGGTGCATCTCACGCTGCTGCCGTGGATTCCCTCTGCGGGAGAGCTGAAAACCAAGCCCACGCAGCATTCCGTCAAGGAACTCCAGAACGTCGGCCTCCAGCCGCAGATCCTGCTGTGCCGTTGCGACCGTCCGATCCCGGAAAACGAGCGACGCAAGATCGCCAATTTCTGCAACGTGCGCCCGCAGGCGGTCATTGCCGCGCGTGACGTGGACACGATCTATGAATGCCCGCTGTCCTATCATGCGGAAGGCATGGACACGGAAGTTCTGCACTATTTCGAACTGCCTCACGACAAGGAGCCGGATCTCTCCGCGTGGAAGGCCATCGTGCGCGGCATCCGGGAGCCCGACAGCGAAGTGCGCATCGCCGTGGTCGGCAAGTACACAGCCATGCTCGACAGCTACAAATCGCTGATCGAGGCATTGCTGCACGGCGGCATCGCCAACCATGTGCGCGTAAAGCTGGAATGGGTGGAGGCCGAGGCCTTTGAGAAGAATCCCGCTTCTCTGGAGCGCCTCAAGAACGTGGACGGCATTCTCGTGCCCGGCGGCTTCGGTGAGCGCGGTTCGGGCGGCAAGATCGAAGCCGTGCGCTATGCCCGCGAAAACGGCATTCCGTTCCTTGGAATCTGTTTCGGCATGCAGATGGCCGTCATCGAATGCGCCCGCAATCTGGCCGGTCTTCCTGACGCCTCCTCCACCGAATTCGGTCCCACCAACGAACCGCTGATCGGCCTGATGACGGAATGGGCACGCGGCAACGAGATGCTGCGCCGCCGTGAAGGCGGCGAACTGGGCGGCACCATGCGTCTGGGCGGTTACCCCGCCAAGCTGGCGGAAGGCTCCCGCGCCGCCGAGATTTATGGCACCACGACCATCCGCGAGCGGCACCGCCACCGCTATGAAGTGAACGTGCATTACCGTGAAAAGATCGAGGCGGCGGGCCTGAAGTTCTCCGGCATGTCGCCCGACAGCATCCTGCCCGAGATCGTGGAATATCCCGACCATCCATGGTTCGTGGCCGTGCAGTATCATCCCGAGCTGATCTCGCGCCCCTTCGCGCCGCATCCGCTGTTCGCCGGCTTCATCGGCGCTGCAGTAAAAAGAGCTGCCGAACATGGCGAATGAACCGCCCCACACGGTCCTGCTGGGCGATCTGGAGATCGGCAACGCCCTGCCCCTCGTCCTGATTGCCGGTCCGTGCCAGATCGAATCCGCCGCTCACGCGATGGACACGGCCTCGGCTCTGGCCGAAATCTGTGGAGAGGCCGGGATCGGGCTGATCTACAAAAGCTCCTATGACAAGGCGAACCGCAGCAGCATCGGCTCGCAGCGCGGCATCGGCATGGATAAGGGTCTTCAGATCCTCTCCGATATCCGCGAGCAACTTTGTGTGCCCGTGTTGACGGACGTCCATGCCCCGGACCAGTGCGCCGCCGCCGCACAAGCCGTGGATGTGCTCCAGATTCCAGCGTTCCTGTGCCGCCAGACCGACCTTCTCTTGGCGGCAGGAAAAACAGGAGCCGTCATCAATGTGAAAAAGGGGCAGTTCCTCGCCCCATGGGACATGCAGCACGTTGCGGCCAAGATTGCCTCCACCGGCAACGACCGCATCATGCTGTGCGAGCGCGGCACCAGCTTTGGCTACAACACGCTCGTCAACGACATGCGCGCCCTGCCGATCATGGGCAGCACCGGCTATCCGGTGGTTTATGACGCCACCCATTCCGTGCAGCAGCCGGGCGGGCACGGCACGTCATCGGGCGGACAGCGCGAGTTCGCGCCCATTCTCGCTCGTGCGGCGGTGTCCATTGGCGTGGCGGCCGTCTTCATTGAGACACATGAGGAACCGGATCGCGCGCCCAGCGACGGACCGAACATGATCCCCCTGCGCGAAATGCCCGCGCTCATCCGCAACCTTCAACGCTTCGACGCGCTTGCGAAGACAGTCTAACCCCTTCTTCACGAAAAGAAGGGCGAAGCAACCTTCGGGAAAAGCTTCCGTTTCCCTCATGTTCTTCCCAAACGGAAAGCATGAGCCACATGACCGAACCGCTGCCCTCCCTGATGGTGCCGACCGCAAGCTGGTTGCGCAGCACAACCCATTACCGCTGGCTCGATCATCAGGGGCTGCGACTGCTGGACTTCGCCAAGCCCTCGCGCATGAAACTCGGCTTCGGACCGCTTGACGATGACGGAGACCTGTCGGAAGGTGCGCAACCTGACGCCACGCTGACGGCTCGTCACACCCATGTTTACGCCATTGCTTCCATGCGTGGGTTGCCGGGATGTCTGCCACTGGCTGAACATGGCGTAACGGCCCTGCGGGAAGGCTTTCACGATGCGCGGCATGGCGGCTGGTTTGAAGCAAAACCCTCTTCTTCGGACACAAGCCCACGCAAACAGAACTATCTCCACACATTCGTCGTGCTGGCGGCCTCATCCGCCACAGTCGCCAATATCCGGGGTGCTGCGGACCTGCTGACGGAGGCTCTCGCCATATGGGAGGGCCGTTTCTGGAGCGAGGACGAAGGTGTTTTTCGTGAAAGCTTCGCTGCCGACTGGACCGATGAAGAGAACTATCGTGGCGCGAATTCCAACATGCACGCGGTTGAAACCTGCATGGCGGTCGCGGATGCGCTTGACGCGCCCGAATGGCGCAACCGGGCACTTCGCATTGCGGAACGCTTCATTCACCAGCTTGCCCGTGCGAACGCCTATGCTGTCCGCGAGCATTTCGACTGCGAGTGGACCTACCTGCCCGACTTCAACCGGGACCGCCCCACGGATGAACTGCGTCCCTGCGGCCTGACACCGGGACATTTCGTGGAATGGGCGCATCTTCTGCTCAAACTCGAAGCCGCTCTTCTGCGCACCGAGGGCCATGCCCCCAACTGGCTGCTTGAGGATGCCATCGGCCTGTTCGAGGCCGGTATCCATGCCGGGTGGTCACGCAACGGAACCGGTGGTCTGCTCTACACCGTGGACGATACACTCGCGCCCATTGTGGAGAACAAACCGCACTGGTGTCAGGCTGAAGCCCTTACCGCGGCCGCAGCCCTGCTCAAACGCACCGGCCACACACGTTACGAGACATGGTATCGCCGGATCTGGGATTTCATCGATCTGCATATGATCGACCGTCGCCGAGGTGGATGGATACAGGAACTGGACGCGGCCAACCGCTCTTCCGCGCGCGTCTATGCCGGCAAGGCCGATCTTTATCACGCGTGGCAGGCGACACTGACGCCACTGTTGCCGCTTTCACCGGCGTTTGCAGTCGCCGTTGCAAAGCAAAGCGGGTAAAACCCTTTCGCTTCACGATCATGGACTGTGGCTGGGCCCAATCGTGACATGAAATGGAATTACTGGATCGACCATGCCCCTTGAACACGAGATCGGCCGCTTCGAGAATATCGGCGACAACTGCGAATTCGGATTTGTAAAACGACATCTCGGCAATGAGGATGGCGGTCTTCTGCGTTGGGCCTCAACGCCGCCGCACGCCTTGATTGCTGCCCTGAAAGACCGTTTTCAATCCCTGTATCGCTTTGAAAACCTCACGCCCGCTTGGGATAACATGCTGACCGACACGGCGTACGGCATCGGCTTTCACACGCACATGAAATCGCGAGACAAGCAATGGGTGCATGACGGGGTGGAAAGAGAACGCCTCCATCGAGAAGAACTCGAGAAAATCCATTATCTTGTTGGGAAGTTTCTGAAGCGCATCGCCGATCCGAGAACTATTTGTGTCTACAAGACAAATGCGGGGCTTACTGTACAGCAGGAAGAAGGCATTCTAACCGCCTTACGCGCTCTCGGCCCTGCATCACTCCTTGTGGTGCGGACCACCGATCAGCCTGCGCAGGTTGGAACCATAACGCAGGCGAATGGCTATCTCATCGGACATATCGATCGCTTTGCGGATTATGCACAAGCCGATCAAATCTCCGATGCGTGGTTTACCCTCGTCCGCAGCACTCTGCAGCATTTACGCACCTGAAAAAAGAACGCCCTGCCGTCCACAAGAACGGCAGGGCGCTTGAAGCACCACTTGGTTCAGGCTCTCAAGCCCCCGCAGCGGTCTCCTGCGCAATCTCCTCATCAATCATCTTGTCGGTCGCAATCGGCGCCATACCGCCCAACGGCGGCCCCTTGAAGCGCTTCTTCTCGACAAGGAACCAGCCCGCCAGCAGCACCACGACAATTCCCACCACGTAGCTGATGAGAATGTCGTTGGGCGGCTGCACGCCAATCCACACCAATCCGAGCGAACCCAGAACGGTGATGACCGCAAACGGCGTGGACAGCGCACCCAGACGGAACGGTCCCGTCATCACGTCCCGTTTGCGCTCGGCCAGAATCCCCGCACCGATCGGCATGGCGTAGGAGACATAGAGGAAAATGGCGCAGCCTGCCGCCAGCGCCGCGAAGGCGGAGGAGTAAAGCGTCACGGCACAGGACAGGAACGCCACCAGCCAGATGGCCGGAACCGGCGTGCGGTAGGTGGGGCTGACATAGCGCCACAGCTTGGAGCCGGGCAGTCCGCCGTCACGTCCGAAAGCGAACACCATGCGCGAGGTGGAGGTCATGCCTGCCAGCGCGCACAGATAGTTGGCCACAACGATCATCACATACATGCAACTGCGCAGCCAGCTCGGCACAGGGAGTTCACCCAGCAGGTTGAAAAACACGTCTCCACCTTGTGCGGCGGCGGCCTTCGGGTCCGGCATGGCAAGCACGAAAGAACACACCATGATGAAGCCGAAAATACCGGAGATCAGCACGGCGTTGATCATGCCGCGCGGCACGACATTGCGGGCATCGATGGTCTCTTCCGCCACATGCGCGGAGGCATCGAAACCGGTGATGGTATAGGCCGGCAGAATCAGGGACAGGCAGAAAGCATAGATCAGACTGTCGGAATGCGGGAACACATCGCCACCGGGCGCGCCCGTGTTGTTCACGATGGTGACCAGCCGCTCCCAATGAAATCCGGGGGCGCAGTACAGCATCATGATCGTCAGCAGAATGGCGGCAAACAGGATCAGATAACCGGAAAAGTCCGTCAGAACCTTGGTGATCTTGATGCCCACATGATTGAACAGCGCCTGCGAGGCCGCGATGATCGCCACACCGATCAACTGATGGCCATAGCCCCAGCCGGATACGTCCATCCCGAAGATCTTGCCCAGAATGAGCTGCACGAACAGCGTGTAGGCGCCCACATTCACCGAGGCGAGTACGAAGACCAGTCCCAGCAGGTTCACCCACGCCGTGGCCCAGCCCCAGCCGCGTCCACCAAGAATGGACGACCAGTGATACAGACCGCCCGCCGTGGGATAGGCGGAGGCGATCTGTCCCATGGAACAGGCCACGATGGCTGCGAAGATCGTTCCCACGATCCAGCCGACCGCCACGCCGAATCCGCCCAGAGACGAAAAGCCGAGCTGGAACGAGGTGATGCCACCCGCCAGAATGCAGATGATGGAGAAGGAAATGGCAAAGTTCGAGAAGCCCTTCATGCTTCGCGAAAGTTCCTGGGCATAACCCATGGAGGCGAGGACGCCGGCGTCCTCGTCGTTATGGTTTTTGGTCTCCATCGAGAGATCCCCTACTGTTCATGTCCCGGCTGCATGCGCCGACGTCGGGGCATGATGACCCTGATGGACGTCATTATCATGTCGAAACCGCAACGTTGCAATCAGCTTTTTGCAGCCCACTCCACAGCCTGTCGTGTGAGATGATCGAATCGCCCTTGCCAGCGGGCTTCTTTGCCCACCGGACGAGGGGAAACCACGCTCCACCCAGCATCTCCCGTGTCGGCCTGCATGAGTCCTTCGCTCTCCCGCCAGAATCGACCGAGCCCCGCCGCCGTGACGTCCACCTGCTCCGGCACATGCACCGGCATGCCCAGACAATTCGCAAGAAACTGGGTGAACCACGCATTGTTCGCCAGTCCGCCGTCCACCGACACCCGTGACGCCGCCTGCCCAGTGGCACTCACAAAGGCTTGGACAAGCTGAACCGAACGAAACGCGATCCCCTCCAAAACGGCGCGCGCCATATCCTGCGGTCGCGTATCCAGCCCCAGTCCCGCCCAACTGCCGCGCGCTTCCCGCTCCCACCACGGACATCCCAACCCCTGCAAGGCCGGCAGGAAAAACACACCCTTCTCCGCAGCCGATGACGCAGCCAGCAAAGCAGGATCGGCACAGGAGAACGCGGGACCAAGCCCCTCCACCCAGTTGACCGCCGCTCCCGCCGTCAACACTCCGCCTTCCAGCGCGTAAATCGCCGGTTGTCCGGCAAACTGCCACGCCACCGTGGGAAGGATTCCAGCGCCTGCCTCCAGACACGCCTCCGTGCCCGCCAATGCCAGCGCGAACGCCCCCGTGCCGAAGGTGATCTTCACATCGCCGGGCTTTTGCAATCCGTGGCCATACAGCGCCGCCTGCTGATCCACGACGCTGACCCGCACCGGCACGCCGGAGGCACGAAGCTGTCCGAAATCCCCCACCGTGGGCCGAATGGCGGGCAGACAGTCCACGGGAACGCCGAAGAGACGACACAATGTTTCATCCCATTCCCCCGTGCGCAGGTTCATCAGCGACGTGCGCGAGGCGGTCGTGATGTCGGTGGCGAACACGCCGCACAGCCGGTCGAGAAAGAAGGCGTCGCTCGTTCCCAGACGCAGCCATCCCTGCGCGTGCAGATCGCGGGCCTGCGGAACATGATCGAGATACCAGCGCAGGCGGGACGCGGAAAAGTAACAGTCCAAGGGCAGACCGGAGCGCGCCATGACCTCCGGCTCCAGCCCCTCGTCTTTCATCCGTGTCACCACGTCGCGCGTGCGCGTGTCCTGCCACACGATGGCCGGACCGATGGGCGTGCCCGTCCGCGCGTCCCACGCCACCACCGTCTCCCCCTGATTGGCCAGCGTCACGGCGTTCACAGGTCCGGCGTCAGCGATGAGTTCCTCGATGTGGCGAAGGATCTCCTCCGCGTCGTGCTCCACCCAGCCGGGCGCTGGCAATATCTGGCGATGCGTACGCCGCCCCACCAGTTCCATGCGACCGTCGGCACCGATGCGATATGCCTTGGTGCCGGTCGTACCCTGATCGATGGCGAGACAGGTTTTCATCAGACCACCTCCACCCGAAGAGCCGCCACACCTTCCAGTAGGGAAGCGGGCAGAGGCAGTTCCAACCGCCGCTCCGGCAAGGCATGCACGCGCCGCTCCGCCAGCACGCGCCCACGCTCATCGACCAGACGCAGCATCCCCTTTCGCGCCTGCGCCACACGGGCATGCAGCGTCACATTCCCCTTTGGCGCCGGGTACAGACGCTGGGGCAACACACTCGCCACTCCCTCTCCACGCTCGACCGGCACGGCCTTACGCACATCCGGCAGACGGCCCGAGAGCGCGCGCAGCATCATTCGGGCCGCACGCTGTCCCTCCCGGGCCGCCATGCCGGAATGTTCCACCGCGCGCAGCACGTTTCCCGCCGCAAACACCCGCGGGTCCAGCGTGCGGAAAGTCGAATCCACCAAGGGTCCATGCGTTCCATTGTCCAGCGTAATGCCCGAGAGACGTGCCAGAATCGCGTCCGGCACGAACCGACCGGTAAACACCACGCCATCGCAGGGCAGCACACGGCGCACACCTGCATGTTCGATCTCCACGCCCTCGACCTTCTCGCCGCCGAGGATGGACACCAGCCGCGTTTCCAGATGAACAGCCGTGCCATAGACCAGCCGCGCCAGAACATCCGCCGGTCGCTGGGCCGTGATACGGGCGTTTTCCTCAATCATCGCCACAGGTCGCACGCCACCATGACGCGCCGTCATCAAGGCGGAAAATGCCACCAGTTCGGTGCCCACGATCACAGGACGCTCGAACGGACGCAGTCCCTTCATCACCATTTCCTGAAACGCGCCCGTCGTGGTCACGCCCCACGGCCGCGTGCCCGATACGAGACGCGGTCCACGCGGCGTCTCACGGGTGCCGGTCGCAAGCAGGACCGTCCGCGCCCGCCATGTCTCCAGCCCGCGCTCGGTGGCGACATGCACCACGCCCCCCGGCTCAATGGCCGTTACGGTGGTGTCGGTCAGAACCGGCACATCCGCCACGGAGGCCGCCAGAGCGCGTGCGTAGCGCGGACCGCGCCACACGCGCCCGAAATCCATCATCCCGAAGCCGGTATGCCCGCAATACCGCGGCAGGCCACCCACCTCGCGCGTGCGCTCCAGCACCGCAATGTTGCGCACACCCGCTTTGCGCAACACGCGCGCGGCATTCACCCCCGCCGGACCGGCGCCGACGATCAGCACATCATGCATCGTGGCGGCCCTCCCCGATCGGACTCACAAGCCCCGGCAGATGCGTCTGCGCCAGTTCCATGACGCGCCGTGTGCAATAAAATCCCTGACAGCGCCCCATCATGCACCGCGTCCGACGCCGCAGCCCCCCAAGCGTGCCTACGGGCAACACCGCATCTGTCAGCGCCGTTTCGATCTCGCGCTCCGTCACCCGCTCGCAATGGCAGGCAATCGGCCCGCGTCCCTCCTGCATCCATGGACGCGGCAGATCCTCCACCAGATTGGGCATATGCGGCACCACGACATCCGCCAGCGGCGTGGGATCGGCGAAATGCGCGCGATACAGCCCCACCACATGCTCGGCAATGCCCAACGCCCCCGTCAGACCCGTGGAGCGGATGCCTCCCACCGTGATCCATCCCAGCCCATCCAGCGCTTCGATCTGATAATCGCTGAACTGTGTGGCGGGCCGCAGACCGGCATAGGTGGTCGTCACATCGTGCTCGATCAGAGCGGGGATGATGCGAAATGCCGCTTCACGCAGCTTCGTCAGATGGTCATGATCGACCGTGGGAAACTCCCGTGCGTCCTGCGGCTCGGCGGTCGGCCCCACGAGCACATTGCCAAAGACGGTGCGCGTCACCACCACACCTTTGGTAAGAGCCGTCGGCACTGGCAGGATGATGGTGCGGAACAACTCGTAAGCGGTCTTGTCGAAGACCACGAACTGCCCCTTGCGCGGCGTGATCGTGAATGGAGAGGGCCGCGCAATCGCTTCGACCAGATCCCCGTAATTACCGGCGCAGTTAATAACGACACGGGCGGAAACGGCCGGCTTTCCCGCCACATCCAGCCGCCACACATCCCCCTGCCGCGCGCCACCTTCCACACGGGCCTTGCGCATCAACATCCCACCGTTGGCGATCGCCTGATGGGCATAGGCCATGGGCGCCGTCCAAGGGTCGATGAGATCCTCCCCCTCCACCAGCACCGCGCCGCGCACGTCCTCCGAAAGCGCCGGTTCACGCTGCCGCGCCTGCTGTGCGTCCAGCACCCGGACCGGCACACCGTTGCGGGACGCCTTGTCCACGATGGCCGGAAAGCGTGCGAGATCCTCGTCCGTCCACGCCACGACCATGGCGCCCGTCTTCAGGACGGACAGGTTCATGCTCTCGCAGATCTCGCGATACAGGGCATAGCCCTGCTGTACGCAGGCCGCCTCCAATGTGTCGGGGGTCGCGTCAAAACCCGTGTGCAAAATGGCGCTGTTGGCTTTGCTGGCGCCTTCCAGCAGGTCTCCGCCCTTCTCCAGCAACACCGTCTGCGCGCCCGCGAGCACGCAGGCCCGAAAGACAGCACAGCCCACCACGCCTGCGCCGATGATCGCAACATCGTAAATCCGGCCTTCGGCCGTTGTCCCCGTCATGCACCTATCCTGAAAAGCCGGACTACCCGCCACCCGCGCAGACATCCTCATCACGCCCGATCATGTTGCCATATCAGAACAAGATCAAGCATCCGCTTCCTTCATAAGAAAAACGAGATGCCACGTGTCACACACGGCCAATCGGCGTTATTTCATGTTACGGATCATGTATCAGGGAGGATGAGGATGACACCGACATCAGGCCGGCGCGCATTTCTGGGAGGCACCCTTGGCGCACTCCTGTGCACCCAAGCACGAGCGGCCGTCTCGGCTCCACCGGACGTCACCACCCATCCGGCCCGCCAATGGGGCAACCACGCGCCCACCGGCTATCTACCAGATCCGGACGTCATCGCGCTTGATCCTTCCTTCAAGGATCTGGTTTTCTCCGGTACCAGCCTCGAACGGGTGCTGACCGGTGGCGGCTGGCTGGAAGGACCGACATGGTTGAGCGAAGCACGGCTTCTGCTGCTCAGCGACACGATCCGCAGTGAGCAGTATCGCTTCATCCCCGCCGCACGCATGGGGGAAGAGGGCAGTCTGTCGCTCTATCGCGCCGAAAGCTATCACAGCAACGGCAATACACTGGACACACAAGGCCGCATCATCACCTGCGAGCACGACATGCGTCGTGTCATACGATGGGAACACGATGGAAGCTGTCACGTCGTCGCAGACGCTTTCGAAGGAAAACCACTCAACTCCCCCAACGATGTGATCGTGCTTCCGCAAGACGGCAGCATCTGGTTTACCGATCCGGCCTATGGCGACACGCTGATCGAAGGACACCCCGATGCACCGGGGGGACGCGCCAACCGCGATGGCAAGCTGCGCTGGCAGATCGGCTCCGAACTGCCCGTGCAGTTCGCCGGTCACACGCGACAGGACGACCATGTCTTTCGTGTCGATGGAGACAGCGGAAAAATCGAAGCGGTTCTGACGCAGGATCAGGTACCAAGCCCGAACGGTCTGTGTTTCTCCCCGGATCTGAAAACCCTTTACGTGATCTCGACCATGCCCGACCCCGGCCAGACCGGCACAAAAGGTTCACCCATGATCCACGCTTTCGACATGGTGGACGGACGCCCGCGCAACGGACGTGTCTTCACTGACATGAAATTCGAAAACCACCAGATGATGCCAGACGGAATGCGGGCGGATGTCTTCGGCAACCTCTGGTGCGGAGCATCCGGCCCATTCGGACTGGCAGGCGTGTTCTGCTTCAATCCGGCAGGCGAGCTGATCGGACATATCCGCCTGCCCTATGGCTGCTCCAACCTGACATTCGGCGGAGTGAAGCGCAACGAACTCTATATGTGCTGCGGCCATGAATTGTATCGGTTGCTTCTGGAAACACAGGGGGCTGGATTATCCTGACGCCCCAGCAACAAAATGAAACGTCATGCAGAGATCATGATTTTCCACAAACCGATAAAAACGTATCGAACACGTAATCTCGATGCACGACACCGTATCGGCTTTCCTCACATCTGCGCCTTATTCTTTCCACCCTCTCTGTCATTGCGCGCCCAGCATAAGGCTCTCCAATTGCCCATGCAGGGCGCGCAACCTTTCCATTGAGAGGTTTTCATTCTGCTCCGATTCTGCAACGTCCTTTTCCAGAACGGCACAGTTTATCGCGCGTGTACGGGCCGCCTCCGTCGGCGGTTCCGTGTGTTCCATCCACCAGATAGTGGCCGCCCCGGCCAGTTGCCGAATCTGGAACAAAACATCAGCGCAGAGCACAAGCTGCTCCGAACGGCGCAACCCCTCCATTCTGCCCTGCTGGCACAGGATTTCCGCGCGTGTAGAAAACACTCCCGCCTCTCTCCGCGCCCGCTCGATCTCGGGCCACCCCACTTTCCGAACATCGCTTGCCAACACGGCATAATGCAGATTGGCCCGGCAGGCCTCCATCACCTGCACCGCAAGCGGCGCGGCAGACCGTGCCGGCCACAGCAGCAAACAGGCTCCAAGCCCGACAAAGCTGCCCATGATGTTGTTGAGCGCACGCGCCAGCCCCACATCCCATCCATGTGCCGGGCTGACGAGATCGGTCACCAGCACGAAAAGCTGGGTCATGAACATCACGCACAACGTGTAGTTCACACTGCGCAGAGCGATCGTCAGGGCCGCCAACGGAAAAACAAGCGCAAGAATGGCCCAGATCGGCAACAGCACACCCATCAGCGCCGCCAGGACACCACCGGCAATGCTGCCGGCCACACGCTCGATAGTGCGAAGAAGCGTCGTGTCACGCGAGGGCTGTGTCACCACCACGACCGCCATCATGGCCCAGTAGGCGTATGGCAGCGCCAGCCACAGCGCGAGCAGATAGGCCACCATGACCCCAAGCGAAAGACGCGCGGCGTGTCGAAGAAAAACCGGATGTGTCCATGACGTTACAACAGAAGGAGCGCCGACAGAAGAACCACGGACCGGCGAGACATCCGCCTTGCGCCATGCTGTCTGCAGGTCCGTCAGTGCGTCTGCGCACAGATGGGCTCCACGGGTGAACAGATCCGTATCCCGCTCTCCAGCCGTGCGAAGAAATCTGATGGACTGATCAAGGCTTTCCGCACGCGGTTCGACACGTTGCAATTCGCGCGCCACCCGTTGCAGGGTCGCGACCATCAGACGGATCGTGCGGGCCGCCACGGGCGAAGGCGCGCAGGTGAAAGCGGCGTGTTCGAACGCCATCGCGGCCACGAAAATGCGGTCGCTCGCCTCCACAGCGGGCAGAAGAGTGGCCCACGTGCGGCTGGTCGTGGGAGCGGGACCAATCCCCAGCGCTTCCACCCGCCCGCGTGTCTGCTCGATACGCAGGCGGATGTCGCGTCGCCACGCGCTGATCGCGGTCGGCGTCCCGATTTCCTCACTGCCTATGTGCAAAAGCCGTTCCAGCATCCGCGCCTGCTCGCGGAAGATGGCCGCACAGGCCTGTCGTTGCGGGGCATAAGGATCGACCGGCCACGCCAGCACGCACACCACGGTCGCCCACACAGTCCCCAGAACGAACAGACCGGAAAGATCCAGCGCGCCCATGGGTGTTTGCGGATAACACACCGCCACCACGCCCACGATAGCGGCAAGAACGCTGATCTGTGTGGCCACAGCCCCCCGCACACGCGCAAGCCCGCACAGAAAGCTGATCGCTCCCAGCCCCACGAGCGAGGGCCAGAGTCCCCACCCGGCCAGCATGGCCACAAGCCCCGTGATGACGGTGCCCGCTGCACCGAAGGTCAACATCGCCCGCAATCGTGCCGCCAGAAGTCCACCCGGATCGACCAGACAGGTCCAGAACGCGGCAAAGGCGGACCAGGCCATCAGCGGCGCGTGCAACCACATGGCCACAACCATCACCGCTCCGACCGCCACGCCCGCCCGCAGCCCCTCCCGTATCGCAATCTGCTCAGATGCCAGCGGAATGGCACGCACGCCCAGCCAGTGCGTGAGGGCGGACGGCATCACGCTGCTTCTGAAAGACAGAAGCAGACGGACAACATGACGGAAGGGAGCGGATGCAGCGGTCTTCATAAGACCCACCACCATAGCCCACTGCTGTGCTCCGCTTCAGGGGGCGAAACACTTTATCTTCACGCTGTTGTGAAAGTGCCGCACCTCTCGGATCAGGTGACGCGCTTCCGTGCCGTCGCAAAGCGGGCACAGAAAGGAAGCAGCCCCATCAAAGCCCCCAAACCCCAGAAGGCCGTCCGCAATCCGACGAACTGGGCCACGAACCCGATCACTGCGGGTCCGAGCAGAATACCAGCATACCCCACCAGCGTGAGAGCGGTGACGGCGGCCCCGGTCGGCATCACGGCTTGAAGACCGGCCTGACGGTAGAGCAGCGGCACGATATTGGACGCGCCAAGGCCGATCAGACCGAAGCCCGCCAGTGCCACTGCAGGAACCGACACCGTAAGGAGCACGACAAAACCTGCCACCGACAACAGGCCACCCCCTGCAAGCACCGCCACGTCCCCGATGCGAGTTGTCAACGCGTCTCCACCCAGACGCCCCACCGTCATGGCGACAGCGAAAAGCATGTACGCCAGACCGCCGCGCGCAACCGGAACGAGTCCGGAACTCGTGATCAGCAACGCTCCCCAGTCGAGCACCGCGCCTTCCACGAGAAAAAGGAGACCCGCAAGACCCGCAAGAAGAAGAACGATCCCGCGCGGCCATGCGAACGCGGCTCCCACTTCCCCCGCTGCGGCCCGCAGCAGGCGCGGAGCGGTCATCCCCATCGCGGTCAGGATGACGCCCGCACAAAGGAGCGTGCCCACGAAAGGATGAGGCCACAGCGACAGCAGAAAGGTCATCAACCCGGCCCCGATGCAGCCCCCCAGACTGAACTGGGCATGAAATCCCGACATCAAGGGTCGGTTCAGACCACGCTCGACCTCCACCCCATGAATGTTCATGGCCACATCCATGCTGCCCAGCGCTCCGCCAAACAGAAGCAGAGATGCCCCCAGTGTCAGCGGTGTCGAGGCAACGGCCAGAAACGGAAGAATGAGCATCAGAGACAGACCGCCCACCACGATGACGGGACGCGCGCCATGTCGGGCGCACAGCCACCCTGCCAGCAGCATGGCCAGAACCGATCCCAGTCCCAGACACAGCAGCAACAGCCCCATTGCCCCGGTGTCCACACCCAGTCGCGCCCGGGCAAACGGCACGAGAGGCGCCCAGCAGGCAAAGGCAAAACCGCTTGTGAAAAAGGACAGTCGTGTCGCCAGAGAGGCGGAAGTCAGCACACTGGGAACAGTTTCTGTCAGCAACATGGTTTTACCGGCGACCTGCAGCATACCACAGCGCCGCCACGACAAAGCCAACGTAATAACCAACATCCGCGCCGCCCAGCCACCGCGCGACCGGCCCGGTGTAGAGTGAACTCGTGGAGAACAGCACAACCGTCAGCACGGACGTCACCACGAAGATCGTGGCCCCGCGTGTCCACCCGACGGGCGGGCGCAGCACATGGCCTTCATCCGCACGCACCGCCGAATGGCCGCCCGTGAGATACCAATCGGCCAGCACAATCCCACACCACGGCGCGATCCAGTACATCGTCACGAGAAGATAGTCCGTGTACAGCGCGGCATACCGCCCCGCCCCGACGACCGCAAGGACATAGCCCAACGTGGCCGTGAGAATCGCCGCCGCCACGCGCGGAACATGAATGCCCGCTGAAATCAGACTGTAGCTCGCCGTGTTGTCGTTGAAAGAGTTGCCGGTGATGGAGGACAGCGCGATCGCCGCCAGCGCCAGCGGTCCGAGCGCGCCCATCGCGTGCTGGAGACTGGCGATCACCGCCATGGGGGACGGCTCGGCAATGCTCGACGCCGTAAGCAATCCAAGAATCTGAAACGGCACGGCGGACAGCAACAATCCGGCCAGCGCCAGAAACACCACCGCTTTCGGGTCCGAGCGCGCCGGAAGATAGCGCGTGTAGTCCGAGGAATAGGTGGCCCAAGACAGGTTGAAGCTTACAAGAATCCCCACTGCGAGCAGAAAGGTTGACACACCCACTGGATGGGCGGCGTGAATGACGCTCCCTCCACGCAGGGCAAACGTCACACCGATCAGCGCAAAAACCACCAGCAGCAGAGCGCCGAGATATTTCTGGAGCGCCTGCACGACATGGTGCCCATAGATCGACGCCACCATCTGAATGGAAACAAGAACTCCAAGCGCCGCCCAGAACGGAAGCGGCGCTCCCATGAGCGCCAGAAACGCCACCAGAGCGGCGGCGGCCGGCACATTGTTCACCGCGTCCCAACCCACGCAATAGATCCAGTTGAGAAAGGCCGGTGGCCGCACGCCCAGCGTGCCCAGCGCCATGCGGGACGCCTCCATCTGCGTCAGCCCTGTGAACGGCCCGATGGCCGCCGCCAGCGCGACAGGCAGAGCGCCCACCAGATTGCCGATCAGAATCGCCAGAACACCGGTACGGAAATCAAGACCGAGACTGACGAGCAGCGCGCCCGTCACCCAGCCGCCCGGACCGAGATTGGGCGCGAAATGGCTCCAGAACACCCGGTCCATCTTCATCGTCTTGCGCGCGGCCGGGACCGGCTCGCACACGGAGGCCGCCGAGAGGTCCTCCATCAGGCCATGACGGCCAGTCGTCACGGAGTGACTTCCGGCATGGTCCCGGCCTGACCGGCCGACTGGCGCAGGTAATACAGTTCCGCCAACGAGGGCGGCAGCAGATCCATGAAACGCGATCCCGCCACGATCCAGCGGGGAAAGACGATGCGACGCTCGTTGCGCGCAAGCCCGGTCACAATCCGGTCCACAGCCTTTTCCGTGCGCGTCAGCCCCGGCATGTGAAACGTGTTGCCCGCCACCATGGGCGTGTCGATGAAGCTGCACACCACAGACGACAGCAGCACGCCTTCCTGTTTCAGGTTGCCGCCGGTCGCCACCATGAAGCGGTCCACCGCTGCCTTGGTCGCGCAATAGGAAGGCGTGCCGGGAAAGGACACCACACCCGCAACGGAGGCAATGGCCGCGATTCGTCCGCGCACACCCTTTGCATCCGGAGTCTGCGCCCGCATGACGTCAATGGCCGGAAGGACGGTGTTGAGCACGCCATCGAGATTCACCGCCACCATCCGCCGGACCTGAAAGGCGGATTCCGTCGCCGCTACCTCCGAACCGCGCCGATGCGTGCCGCCCGTAATGCCCGCGCAGGCTATCACCAGATCGAGCGGCCCCGCCCCGCGCACGGCGGCCTCCATAGGGGCCGCCTCGCTCACGTCCAGAACATGCGTGACGGCCTTTGCCCCGGCCTCGACCGCGAGTGCTGCGGTGTCCTCAAGGCCAGTGGCATTGCAATCTATGAGAGTGAGAGTCACGCCGGGACGGGCGTGGCGAAGGGCAAGAGCCCGACCGAGGCCGGAGGCGGCGCCGGTGATAAGGAGAGTATTGGCTTTCATGGTCGCCCTATCAAAGCCTGCCTGCTAGAACGTCGCAACCGATGAACCGTCCAGCCTTGGACGAAACAGCACATCCAGCAGACCCGGCAGGGAGACCGACCGCACCGCCATGACCCGCACAGCCGCGACCACTCCCCCGTCCATCGCACGCCGCGGCGTGTGTTTCATCATTTCCGCGCCCTCGGGGGCTGGAAAATCCACCATCGCCAACGCCCTTCGCGCCGCCGAACCCCGGCTGAAGCATTCCGTCTCCATCACCACCCGCGCCCCTCGTCCGGGCGAGACCGAAGGCGTGCACTATCATTTCCGCACCATGGACCAGTTCCGCGAAATGGCCGAGCGCGGCGAACTGCTCGAATGGGCCACCGTGTTCGGACGCGGTTACGGCACGCCCCGCGCCCCTGTGGAAGAGGCTCTCGCCTCCGGCCATGACATGGTGTTCGATATCGACTGGCAGGGGCATCGCCAGTTCCGCGAGGCGCTGCCTGCGGATGTAGTGAGCCTGTTCGTGCTGCCCCCTTCCCTGCCCGAACTGGCGCGTCGTCTGAACAGCCGCGCCTCCGATGCGCCCGAAGAGATCGCACGCCGCATGGATGCCGCCCGCGCCGAGATTTCCCACTGGCATGAATTCGACCATGTGATCGTCAACTCGGACCTTGACCGCGCCATTCAGGAAGCGCGCGCCGTGCTCACCGCCGCGCGCCTGCGTACCGTGCGCCAAACCGGTCTTGCCGATTTCGTAACCGGTTTCGATGCCTAATCGGGGAATGGATTTCTCGACTCTCACGGTCCTGTGCGTCGGTGACGTCATGCTGGACCGATTCCTCTACGGCGAAATGGAGCGCATTTCGCCCGAAGCCCCCGTTCCGGTACTGCTCCTGCGCGACCGGCGGGAAATGCCCGGTGGGGCGGGAAACGTCGCGAGCAACATTCTCTCCCTCGGTGCGCGCGCCATCCTGATCGGTCTTGTGGGAGACGACGACGCGGCCCTCACCTTGCGCGAAACACTGCGTCAGCGTGTGGGTGTGACCGACATGCTGGTGACAAGCCGCCGCCGCCCGACCATCTGCAAGACGCGCTACATCGCCTCCCATCAGCAGGTGGTCCGCGCCGACGAAGAGAGCCGACTCAAGCTCCAGCCCGAGGAGGCGGAGCTTCTCTGCCGCGCTATCGACGCACGACTGGACGAAGCCAATGTCGTGATCCTTTCTGACTACGGCAAGGGCGTGTGTGACGCCATGGTCGTCCATCACCTGATCGGGGAAGCGCGCCTGCGGGGTATTCCCATTTTTGTCGATCCCAAAACGTCGCATTTCCGGCACTACCGGGGGGCAACCTGCATCACCCCCAATGCCCGCGAACTGGCCACCGCGGCCGCCCTGCCCGTCAGCACCGATGCGGAGGTCGAGGGCGCAGCTCGGAAGGTGATGAAAGAAGCCGAAGCGGACGTGATCCTCGCCACCCGTTCGGAAAAAGGCATGATGCTCATTCCCGCCAGTGGAGAGGCCGTCGCCATCCCCGCGCGGGCGCGGGAAGTGTTCGATGTATCCGGCGCAGGCGACACGGTGATCGCCACCATGGCCCTTGGCGTGGCGTCAGGCATGCCGTGGCCTGAAGCCATGCGTGTCGCCAACGCCGCTGCGGGCGTTGTCGTGGCCAAGCTGGGCACGGCGACCGCCGACATTCACGAGGTGATGCGTGAACTGGCCGCCGAGGACGCACCAGTAGTCTCCCCCCATTTGCTCACCCGCGATGCCGCGCTCCGGCAGGTCGAAGCCTGGAAATCACAAGGGCTTAAAGTTGGCTTCACCAATGGCTGCTTCGATATCCTACATCCCGGCCATGTCAGTCTGCTGGCCGCAGCGCGCGCGGAATGTGACCGGCTGATCGTGGCGCTGAACGACGACGACAGCATCCGACGCCTCAAAGGCCCGACACGCCCCGTCAACACGCTGGCGTCACGCGCAACCGTCATGACGGCCATCCGGCATGTCGATGCGCTGGTGTCTTTTGCCGAGGACACGCCATTGGAAACGATCCGCGCGCTCCTGCCCGATGTTCTGATAAAGGGCGCGGATTATGCGCCGGAAGACGTGGTGGGAGCGACCGATGTGATCGCCGCAGGCGGACGTCTATTTCTGGCCGATCTTCAAGACGGCCATTCAACGACGGCCACGATCGGGCGCATTCGGACAGACTAAGTTCCGCTAATACGCTTACGGCCCCTGTGTGATCGCGGGACATTCCCGCTACGGTATGTCGCTTTCCAACCCTCGTGTTTAGAGAACGCATAGCGTGCAGAGTCGAGAAAGCCGTATCGCACACATCATTACCCAGAGCGACTATCGTCAGGCTGTCGACACATCATCTTAACCAACACGCATCTATTTTCGTAACATCACTCACCGATTACGAAGAGTTGTTTATGAAATACATTTATATCAACAGGGATTGTGACACGGGCCGCCGTGAAGAATTCCTTCGCAATAATGCTCATATTCCTCACCTTCAACGCTTTAGTGCCATTGACGGCAAAATGTTGAATATGGACGAATTAAAGGCACAAGGCATTCTGGAAGGCACGCCCCATTACACTCGCGGCGCTCTTGGAAGCGCCCTATCTCATCTTCTCCTGTGGAATGCCGTGGCCGAACACGCAACAAGCACCACGATTTTCGAAGATGACGCCATTACATGCCGTAATTTCATCGCTGAATCCGAACGGGTTCTTCAGTCTTTGCCCTCAGATTGGGACATCATCTTGTGGGGCAACAATTACGATACCACACTTACTATTGACCTTATCCCCGGCATTTCTCCATGCGTGATCAATTTCAATGAAACCAGTTTGAAAGAAAACGCGGAACATTTCATTGAAATGGATATGTCCAGTCGTCCGTTTCGACTTTTCCAGACGTTTGGAATCTGTGGCTATTCCATTTCGCCGAAGGGGGCCCAGACACTCATGAACACCTGTATTCCAATTCGCGAATGCAGTTATTTTCAGCTCGGCCTCAACCGCGTGATTACCAATTTGGCTTTGGATAACATCATGTCCCACCATTATAAAGACATGATGGCCTATTCCAGCTTTCCACCCCTCTGCATCAGCAAAAACGACAAGAGCGTGTCAACAATTACAGAACATTCCTGATATCACCGACACATATTGTCTTAGAGACCATTTCAAACGTCCATCAGGACCCCTGATGGACTTCTTGCATCTGAATACGACGGGTTTTCATTCCGATCCCCATGCATCGAACTTTCGAATCCGCCGTATTCAGACATAAAATTTCTCTTCGACCTTTGCCTACCGGCTCCTAAAACAGCCCGTTCAAAAGCAGGAAAGATCAGTTGATCGTGGCCCTGCACGACAACCTCCGCTGCCTCAAATGACCAACGCGCCCCGTCAACATGCGGGCTTTACGTGCAAGCGCCAGACTCTTCGGCAACAGTGTCTTTTGCCGAAAACATTCCGCTGAAAATAATCGACGCACCCATACCTGACGTTCTGGCAAAAAATACAGTTAGAACAACCACCGTGATTGCAGCGGACAACTGTCACTTTTCAAGACGGAGAACAGCCGCCACCCGCTCTCACCCCTCCAGCGTCAGAAACGCAAACGCGCTCGGTGTGCCAATGGGTGTGAAGTTCCACGTAAACTCCAGAGCGCCTGTTTCCCGATTCACCTTCCATGACGTGATCGAATCGCTACGCTGATTGGCAATGAACATGAACTGCCGCGTGGGATCGAAGGCCAGCGCCCGCCCATAATCTCCCCGCTCCCAGACCTCATCGAATAGTTCCAGAGACCCGTCCTTCATCACCTTGAAGCAGGCGACGGAATCGCCCAGACGATTGGTCACGTAGAGAAACTTCCCATCGGGATGCAGCATGATCTCAGCGGCCAGCGTGCTGCCCCGGAAACGGGCCGTGACCGTCGCCACGGTCTGCCGCATGGATATGTTGCCGGTCTCGGGATCGTAATCAGCCACCACCACGCGCGAATCCTGTTCGCCCAGAATGTAGATAACCTTTCCGTCCAGACTGAAACAGAAATGACGGGGTGCAGAACCCGGCTCCATATCGAAAAACGGCGTCTCGGCCGGGACAAGAAGGCCCTCGTCCTCATCAAGCTTCCAGACATAGACGCGGTCCAGCCCGGCGTCGCACGCGACAATGAAATTACCCGTCCTATCCGCCTGAATCATATGCACGTGCGAGCCGGAATGATCGCTGACGGCATAATTTCCGGGGGGATTATCCTGCGCGCGCTCCGGCCGCTTCGGTCCCGTGTTGTGAACAAGATCGGCCAGTTCGCCCAGACTGCCATCGGGCTGGATACGGATGACGGCCGCACTGCCTCCAGTGTAGTTGGCCACCAGAAGATAACGCCCCGACGGATATACGCTCAGATGCGCGGGATCCGCTCCCCCGGTGGCGACGGCGTTCAGTTGCGTGAGCACACCCGTATGCGAATCGATGGAAAACGCCGTGGTGCTCCCGCTCTGCTGGCCGCCGAAATCGTTCACTTCATTCACGCAGTAGAGAAAACGTCCATCGGGCGACAAGGCGAGAAAAGACGGGTTATCCGTGGGAGTGGGCTTGCCCAGTTGCGTGAGCACGCCCGTCTGCGTGTTCATCTCGAACAGTGTGATGCCCTGCGCGTTCGTGTCGGCTGGACCATGCTTGGTGTAACCGCCGACATAGCACAGCACCCGCTGCCCATCGGCACGACGTGCGGCTTTCTCGGGCGAACTTTTGGGAAGAGCGGCCTTGGGAATGGGGGCAGGAGGAGGTGTCGCCGGGTCTGTTGCGAACGCCGAGCGCACAATACCCGTCAGGCCCGTGCCCAGCATCGAAAGCCCGAACAGCCGTCGACCGATAATCGCTCCACCCTGCCTGTTTCTCACACCTCTCTCCCTTTCTTAGCCTGAGGCTCAGGTCAGACCGGCGCGCCTCAGTTTCTCATCCGTTTTGTACTGACTGAGCGCATATACGGCCCAGATCGTGGCAGGAATCCAGCCAAGCACAGTGATCTGAAGAAAAAGACAAACGAAACCGGCAATCGGTCGTCCAATGGTGAAGAACGTCAGCCACGGCAGAAAAAGAGAAATAAGAAGACGCATGGAAACCCTCACTCCCGACAAGGAAAAAGCCCCGCACAAGACGGGGCTTTCCAAGTGTGGCCGCGGGCGACCGGCTGTGTCCAGCGTGCAGACGTATCAGGCCTGCGCGGCCTGACCCAGTGCCTTGCGCAGCTTGTCTTCGGCTTCCGGCGACAGCGAAGTCTGGAGAATCTTCGCATGTCCCTTCAGTTCGGACAGATGCGCGATCACCTTTTCCGGCTCCGCCTTGCGGATCAGGATGAACAGCGCCGACGTGTTCGGCGTCAGGGTGTCGCCAAGCTGCTTGATGAACCCGTCATCAATGCCATAGTCGCTGAACTTGCCGTCCAGCGCGCCAATTCCCGCACCGGCCAGCGACCCGACAATGAATCCGGCTAGAGGGTTGAGGAACAAAAGCCCCACCAACGCGCCCCAAAAACCGCCCGAGAGCAGTCCCCATGAGGCGCCCACCTTTTCCAGATTGATGCTCTGGTCGAGATGCACCTTGCCGTCCTGCGTCCGCCGGACGACAACCGCGTCCTCCAGATCCAGCAGATATTCCTTCTCAAGCTCGCGGCATTCGCCCAGCGCGCTCTTAGCGCCATCAATGCTGTCGAAGCCGACAACGACGAGTGTACTCATAATCGAATATCCTTGCGGTCTGCCTCAGGCGGCCTTGCGGCCAAGGAAATAGCTGACGGCGGACGCAGCCGCGAGAATCAGAAATCCAACAACCTTGCACTTCGTGGGAACCACTTTTTCGTGGACCGTCACTTCACCCTTGGCTTCCGCCAGATGCTCGCGCAGCTTTTCGTGCAGTTCTTCACCGTGCTTGCGCACCGACTTCTCGATATGCGCCGCCAGTTCCTGCACGTCTTCGGGTGTCAGCTTGCGAAGGGTTTCCTTTGCGCTCATGACCATCTCACTCCTGAAATATTCCTGACCCCGACCGACTGGCACGGGATGTAGCCCTGAAAATATTGGCCCACACCATCAGGGTTTCAAGCCTTGCCAGAAGATGGCTGGGTCTTTCACAGCACAGGGCCGACCATGGCCAACACGTTGTGCCAGAGCACGCGCGTCTTGGGCCAGTGGACGACCTCTCCCAGCGTGATCTGGCGCGACGCCTCCATATAGAGTTGCTGTCGCGCCCGTACCGACTGCGTAAACGCTTCATCCACAAGCAGGATATTGTTCTCGAAATTCAGATCGAAGCTGCGCCGGTCCAGATTGGCCGAGCCGATCAATGTCATCTGTCCGTCCACCGTCAGCGCCTTGGTGTGCAGCAAGCCGAATGGATATTCCCGAACCTCCACACCCGCATCGAGAAGGTCGCGGTAATAGCTGCGACTGGCCCCCGCCACGATCCACGAATCGTTGCGCATCGGCAGCGTCAACGTTGTCCGCACACCGCGCCGCGCCGCCGCGCAGAGCGCCATCTGGATCGGCTCATCGGGCACGTAATACGGCGTGGTGATGGTCAGTTCTTCGGCTGCCGCATTCATCAGCGACACAAATGTTTCCGGCATCGCGGCGTAGCGCACGGCCGCGCTCGTGCCGATCACCTGTGCGACAAAGCCCCCCGTCTCCTGCACCGTGGCGGACGCCAGCAACGCTGTCAGGTCCTCATTGGTGTGAGCAATCCAGTCCGTGGCGAAAAGATGCTGGTTCTGAAGCACGACCGGCCCCTCGAACCGCGCCACCATGTCCACCCACGGCGCATATTTCTTCTTCACCCGGAACTCAGGGTCCGAGCAGTTCTGGCTACCGCAATAGGTCACATGATTGTCGATCACCACGATCTTGCGGTGATTGCGCATGTCGAACCGCCCACGGAACGGCCGCAGCAGCGGATTCCCCAGCGGCAGAGCACGCACCAGTCGTACACCCGCGCGTTCCATTTCCAACCAGTGCGCGCTGTGGATCAACCGCCGCGACCCGAGATCATCGGCCATCACCCGGCAGTTCACACCGCGTTTTGCCGCCCGCATCAACGCCTGCGCCACCTTCAGGCCGTTATGGTCAGCCAGCCAGATATAGAAACTAACATGAACGTGATCGCAGGCCGCGTCGATATCGGCCACCATCGCGTCGATGGCCTTGTTCGAATCCTCCATCAATTGTCCACGATTGCCGCCCATCGGCGGGTAGCCGCTGATGGACTGCCCCACCCGAAACAGGGGAGCCAGTCGCGGTGGCAGCCCAAACTTTTTCTCCGCGTCGATCAGCGCTTCCGCCGTTTTGCCCGGAATGGGCAATGTGCGCATTGCACGGCGGATCCGCTGGACGCGGATGGGGTTCAGCTTGGTCTCCCCGAGAAAGATATAGGCCAGAATACCGCCGATCGGCAGCGCTGCGATGATCGCGACCCACGCCACACGCGAGGCAGGTTGCCGGTGCCGCCGCAAAACCGCCCGCACCACGAAGGCCGCCTGAAGAGACGCCGTGAGGACAGCCGCATTAAAGCTCCACGCCATCACCTTTGGAGAGGGCGTCGGCAGACGTTCAGTCAGATTACGCTCTACTTTCGCGCCCTTCGCGCTTCCACCCCACACTGACAGCCACCGTCCCGGCACACACCCATCCTTATTCTCTTGCCAGCACGCTCCCGCCAGCTTCTCGAACTGACGGCACGCTATCGCCCGCACGCCCAAGGGGCAATGATGCGGGTCAACCGGCGCCTTCCCCGCATGGACGCCCTTGATAAGCATTGTTATACCGCCAGACCTGATACATCCGCCGCATCCGGCGGGCTCAACACGCAGGCGGGGATGGCAGCTATGACCGATGGCGCAAGAGTGAACAGCCTCCGATCCGGACCGGATGCGTCCGGGCATTTCGGAGATGGCCTCGGCGGTCGCTTCGTGGCCGAGACGCTGATGCCGCTACTCCTTGAACTGGACGCGGCCTACAAAACCGCCAAGGCCGATCCTGCTTTCCACAAGGAACTGGCCTACTATCTCAAGGATTATGTGGGCCGCCCTTCCCCGCTCTGGTTCGCCCAGCGCCTGACTGCGGAGTGCGGTGGCGCCAAGATCTACATGAAGCGCGAAGAGCTGAACCACACTGGTTCCCACAAGCTCAACAACGTGATGGGGCAGATCCTGCTCGCCCATCGCATGGGCCGCACGCGCATCGTGGCCGAAACAGGTGCAGGCCAGCACGGTGTCGCCACCGCCACTGTCTGCGCGCTGTTCGGCATGCAGTGCGTCATCTACATGGGCGCGACCGATGTGGCGCGTCAGGCTCCCAACGTCTTCCGCATGAAACTTCTTGGCGCAGAGGTTGTGCCGGTCACGGCGGGCGCTGGCACGCTCAAGGACGCCATGAACGAGGCCATGCGTGACTGGGTGGCCAACATACACAACACCTATTTCCTTGTCGGCACTGTCGCTGGTCCACACCCATATCCTGCCATGGTCCGTGATTTCCAGAGTGTGATCGGTGATGAGGTGAAGGTGCAGATGCACGAGGCCGAAGGCCGCCTGCCGGATGTAATCGTGGCGGCCATCGGTGGCGGCTCGAACGCCATGGGCATCTTCCATCCGTTCCTCGATGACCCATCCGTGAAACTGATCGGCGTCGAAGCTGCGGGCCACGGACTGGACAGCGGCAAGACCGCCGCCTCCATCGAACGCGGCTCACGCGGCGTGCTGCACGGCAACCGCACCTATCTGCTTCAGGACGAAAACGGCCAGATCATCGAGGCGCATTCCATCAGCGCCGGTCTGGACTATCCGGGGGTCGGCCCAGAGCACTCATGGCTGCACGAAATCGGGCGCGCCGAGTATGTCGGCGTGACGGATGACGAGGCGCTGGAAGCGTTCCAGACCTGCACCCGCACCGAGGGCATCATCCCCGCGCTGGAATCCGCTCACGCCATCGCCCATGCCGTCAAAATCGCACCCACGCTCTCACCCGAGACGCTGCTGGTCATCAACATCTCTGGCCGTGGAGACAAGGACATCTTCACTGTCGCCGAGCATCTGGGAGTGAAACTGTGAGCCGCATTGCCCGTCGTTTCGCCGCGCTGAAAGCCGAAGGCCGTGGCGCGCTCATTCCCTATCTCGAAGCCTGCGACCCGGATTTCGACACCTCGCTCGCGCTTCTGAAAGCCATGCCGGAAGCCGGCGCGGATCTGATCGAGATCGGCATGCCGTTCTCCGATCCCTCCGCCGACGGCCCCATCATCCAGCTTGCCGCCCGTCGCGGCCTGAAGGCGGGCGCGACAATGCCGCGCCTGTTTGAGATGGTACGCAGCTTTCGTGAGCAGGATGCCGACACACCGATCATTCTGATGGGCTATCTCAACCCCATCGAGGCCTACGGTATCGACCGTTTCTGCGTGGATGCCGCAGCCGCAGGGATCGACGGTCTTATCATCGTGGACATGCCACCCGAGGAAGCCGGACCGATGCAGGCTCCAGCGCGGGCCGCCGGTCTGGACATCATTCGCCTGATCGCGCCGACAACGGACGATGCGCGCCTCAAGCTGGTTCTGAATCACGCCTCAGGCTTCGTCTATTATGTGAGCATCACCGGCATCACCGGCACACGTTCGGCCAGTGATGAGGATCTGCGCGCGGCCCTTCCGCGCCTGCGTGCTGCGACAGATCTGCCGATCGCCATCGGGTTCGGCATCCGCACGCCCCAGCAGGCCGCTTCGGCCTCGCGGATCGCGGATGGCGCGGTGGTGGCATCCGCCCTTCTGGCGACGCTGGCTGAAACGCTGGATGGTGAGGGACGGGCTACAGAGCGAACGTTGCCGGACGTATTGGCGCAGTTGCGGGAGTTGGGGGCGGCAGTGCGAGGCACTTGATGATACTGAACTGCCCTAAAATATTCCGCACATCTGAAGTTAGGGCCTGTTAGATCTTGAAATTCTTCCCCTATTGTAGGGATGAAAGAAGGAGACGGAACAGGCACTTTTACAGATGAGAGGTGGGCGATCTGGGAACCTCTGATCGAGGCGGTTCGCCCGCGGTGCAAGACGGCGGGAGCCCAAAAAAAGGGGCCCCTTTCGAAGAGCGAGACCATCGTGAAGCACTTGGCCGCTCTCGCTGCGGCTATGGCACGAAAGTCTGCGTGATCGCTGATGGACATGGAAAAGCCTTCGGTTTTGCGCTGGCTCCCGGACAGGCTCATGAACTGCCGCTGGCTCCAGATATGCTCGATAGCCTTCCCGCCATTTCCGCGAAACGACGCGATGCGCCGGTGGCCTGCCCCAGATGGGCCTATCGGTGTCGACATCTTGTCGAGAACCTCTGGGTTCGCCTCAAGGAGTGGCGCACTGTCGCAACCAGATACGAAAAAACAGCAACGTCGTTCCTCGTGGCATTCCACATCGCTGCCGCAGCAGACTAGATCAAGCCCTAACAGGGCCTAGTTTTTCACTCTCCTATTTTCCATTTCGGAAGCTGTGGCTCCATAAAGGAACCACAGCAAAGAAGCTGTCTTAATTGTAAAGATACCGGCACCAATACTCAGCGATGTTACAAAATAAACCGCCAAACAAGTTCTCATGAGGCGCTGCGCGTTTGAATGAGATCGTGAAAATGAAAACAAAAACCACAAGACTGATGCAAATATCAAACCAACACTATTTGAAACATAAGCATATCCAGTGTCCGCAGTATAAACAGGTGAGGGAGAAAGAGCAAACCAGTGCGACAAACCCCAGTAATCAAGCAACTGACCAGAAAACAACAAACGACCAGAAAAATCATCATGAGTAATTCTAGGCAACCATCCGGGGATCTCATGCAATGATCCCATCAGCGTCAAAGCAATCATAACGAAAAAAGGCATCAAAAATGTTATGATGGCAGACTCACGAAACGGGGAAAACCGCACCAGCGTCACCACCAAACAGAACATTGTCGCAAAACGCGAATCTCCCAACACAATAAATGCCGCGACAGCCAAATAAAGACCGATCTCTCGCTCATTTTTATAATTGCGCGATGTTGCCAAGCACCAACAGAATATAATCCCCGCAACATTTCCAATCGACACAGGTTCCAAAAAAATGGAAGCGATTCGTCGCCCTCCAAATATTGAAGGAAAATACGTCCGGGCATTGGAACCACTTCTGCTTCCTGAGACAAAGGAGGTGGTATTAGAGTAATTCACTGTGTCTGCGCTTAAACCACCCTTTTGAACATAGTATTGCCAGATATTAAACTGCTGCCCGTATTGTACTGGAAAAAGAAACTCAACCAATGCACATGCAAGTATCAGAAACACCATGTAACGTAAGGCAATCTGGGCTTGCTCCATCCCTCCCATTTTACCCAACTCAAAGAATATCCAAATAATAGCTAAATCATGTACAAATTTAAAACTTAAACCTGGATTAATCAGTTTGGCCCCAACCATGTAGCCAATCACCAATGCCGTAATGATGACCACGCGCGCATTCACCGCGCGCCGTACAGCCAGCATACCGACCATCATAATCAAAAGTTCAATAACAGCCAGTTGTGTTGCATTCACCCGCAACCAACCATGCGTATTAATAAAACACATGATGAGGTTGAACATTGCTGACAAGACGACCAGCCACACCCCCACACCTGCGCGAGCATGGACACGTTGTGCTGCTCCCGGTAAAAATCCCGTTTGGATCACCGATGTTGTCATCTGAATTTATTCCACAGGCAGAGTGTCGGATATTTCATAAATGATACCCCATGGGAAAAACCATAAAATATCGATAGAAAACCGAAGATATCTGCCTTTCTGCCCGCTTTGACGAAGACAGAAAACCCCGCATCTCACACATTTTCACCTTAAAAACGAGCAGGCTCTTCCTTCATGTGACACACATGACACGCCCGCACAGGGCCGCTTGGACGATGTTGCTCACGAAACGTCAGATGGCATCCTTCACACAGTTCATGAAACTGCGCTTCCATCAATGGCGCTAAAGACTGTGTGTGCTTATGACAGGCAAGACACGTATGCGAAGATGAGTTTAACGCTAGCCTTGGCTCCCTATGGTCGTGATGACACGTTACGCAATTGAACGCGCCATGATCCACATGCGCAAAACTAAGTGGCATCAATGGCCGATCGGACGCCCTCTTTTGCGCCCAATTATCTATCCACCAACATCCGACACTCCCTAAAATGCTAGCTGCTATCACACCTCCCCATGTGAGACGGCGCCTGTACCTCATCCGTTCAACCACAACACACACAACCACAGCGCCACCACGCTGCCCGCGCCAGCCCCGATTATCACGGGGATAGCGGCCCAAGACATGCCCCGCACCCTTCGGAGCGCATGTCGCTGGACTTCGCTTCTATGAATTGCTTTTCGCAACACGGGAGAAAACGTTGCCAGACAGATCATGAAAATCCATCCAACTAAAACGTGAGTGTTGTGAATGCGATAACCGCTCCACCATCCATGTAAACCTGCGCTGCACAACAGGAAAATAGCCGCCGCTTGGTGCCATGATCGAAACAATGCGATCGTACCGAACATCCGTCCACGTATGCGCTTGCCAGATATCAGCAACAGAAAAAGCAGCGAGAGCCATGCAAGCACACCCGCCTGCATGGCTCGCGAAACTGGTGGCCAGATATCCTTCCAAACCAATGGTTCCGCCAGCAGCACGCCTCCAACGTGCAAGATCATGAACAACATGACCAATCCACCCAACCCAACGTGCAACCGCATGAAGAACCGTCCGTCATAGCGGGGCCATGGCAGCGGTTTTCCCGTCAATACAAACATCTGGATAATCGTCGCCAGCGCGAAAAAACCGCTGAGTGTGGCGAAATCCCAGCCCTGCCCAAGGCCCGGCATCCCAGCGACAGCGACTGTCCCCAACACAAGGATGAGGGCGGACACACACAGCATCACGCTCAGAAGTCGCCAGTCCACCGCCGCATCATCCAACAGCGTTACGATGGCGTTTCATACCACATAATCACTGAACATGCGCTTGGGCTTGCTGTGCCGACCAATAACGATAGCCACAGGCATATGCTGTCTGGACGCAGCTGACAGTCCCCTGTTCGCCTCTCAGCCAACAGCAACTATCAGATTACCCGTCTTTTCGGGTCCAATGACACCTGCAAGCCTGAAGATATACGTGAACCACACGTCATCCGCTCACAAGGCGCCATGTTGCAAGATATTGCGCTATAGCGAGCCACCAAAACCTTCAAACAAAAAAGCGTCTGGAGAACTTTATCCCCAGACGCTCTTTCAAATACATCTTCTCAGAAGCCGTGCGACCTCACCTCGACGCCGCACCAACGCCAATCAGCACCAGCGCAAACAGCACCACACAGATAATCAGGGCAATGAAGAACAGAATCTTCGCCATGCCAGCAGCCGCGCTGGAAATACCGCCGAAGCCAAAAAGCCCGGCAACAATCGAGACAATCAGAAAAAACAGGGCAAGCTTCAGCACGGTCTTCTTCTCCTCATGAGCGATGAGCCCTCAATGAGGCGTTAACAATTAGGGCGCGCACGAGTTGCACAGCGACCTTTTCATCACCTCAGAAAAAGCAACACGCTCCGCGTGTTAACGACGGCGAGCCAGCCAGCCACCCAACACCAATCCCCAGACCGCAACCGTACCAGCCGCAACCAGCGGCATGTCCACCACGATATCGCGCACCAGATCGAGCGTGTCTTCCACATGCTCGCCCGCTGTGGCCCGGCGCTGGGGCGAGTTGTCCTGCAGACGTCCGATGCCGCTCTCCAGCGTAAAATCCTCGGTATCGTCCGAACCCTGTACCATTCCATCACCCTGTCATTGCTCAAACACGACTCACACTGTGTGGGCACAGTGACCAAGGGTCAACAGTACTCAGATATCGACCGAACGCAGCCATGCCTCACTGCCCGGATCGTCCTCACCCGCAATCAGACTGCGCAGTCGAGCCGCCAGAACGCGCCGGGAGGAAGAGGAAAGGTCGCGCGGGCGTGGCCCCACAGTCAGATCGCCACGCACACAGGCCGGAGAGCCCGCAAGAACGACAATCCGGTCCGCCAGAAGGATCGCCTCATCGATATCATGCGTCACGAACATCACCGTTTTGCGGGTCTTTTCCCAGATGCCCAGAAGCTCTTCCTGAAGCGACGTCCGGGTAATCGCGTCGAGCGCACCAAACGGCTCGTCCATCAGCAGCAGATCAGGATTGACCACCAGCGCCCGCGCCACACCGACACGCTGCCTCTGACCACCCGAGAGCTGCCGGGGCCAACGCCCTCCTTCGGCCGCCAACCCCACCAGACGCAGGGCCTGCTCCGCCCGCTCACGTCGCTCGGAGGCCGAAAGACCAAGACCTTCCAACCCGAATGCCACGTTCTGGCGCACACTCCGCCACGGCATCAGCCGAGCATCCTGAAACACAAGCGCCGTGCTGCGCGTTCCAGCCTGCCGGGGCGATGTATCCAGCTTCACCACCCCTTCGGTGGGCGCGATCAGCCCCATGACCACCCGCAGCAGCGTGGACTTACCCACGCCGGATGGACCCAGCACGGCCACGAACTCACCACGCCCTATGGACAGATCGACATGACGAAACACAAAGCTCTTGCCACCGTCATGCGACAGACCGGTATCCTCGATACGAACCAGCGACATGCCTCTCACCCCTGCCAGCGCAGCAGCCGGTCACGCACCAGACCGAACAGAAAATCCGTCAGGGCATACAGCCCCGCCATCGTGACCATGTAGACCACGACCACATCCGTCGCGAGCAGGCTCGACGCCTGCATCATCCGCGCGCCAATTCCCGGCACGCCGAACAATTCGGCTGCCACAACCGACATCCAGCCCTGTCCCAACCCGGTGCGCAGTCCTGCCAGAAGACCCGGGGACGCGGCCGGTAACGTCACATGAAGCAGACGCGCCAGAAAACTCCCATGCCCAAAGGCCGCCGCCACTTCGTAGAGTTCGCGATCCACCGATTTCACGGCGCCGTAGGCGGCATAGAAATTGATCCAGAAGACCGAGATGGCGATCACAAAGGTCGCACCCGCATTGTTCAGACCGAACCAGAGAATGGCGAACGGCACCCATGCCAGACCGGGAATGGGGCGCAGAAGACGGACAATGCCCCCGGTGGCGGCGTCAACCAGCGGCACGGACCCACAAATCAACCCTGCCCCGTTGCCTAGAATGGAGCCGATCAACAGACCGAGCACATAATGCGAGAGACTGTCGAGAATGGATTGCTGCCAGAACCCGCCTGAAATCTCGGACATCCACGCGGGCCAGAGTTCGGATGGAGCAGGCAGGAGACCGGGCGGTACAAGCTGCAATCTGACAACGGCCTGCCAGACGGCAAACAACAGCATCAGCCCAACGGTCCCCAGAAGCAGCCGCTCCCGTCCGCCCAAACGCAAATCCTTCATAACTGTCCCCGGTTCAGCGAATCACGGCGTGGCCTGATGCCATGTCGTCAGATCGAACAGGTCTTCCACTGGTGTTGCGGAACGCAGCAGTCCTTCCGCCACTTCGAAATCCTGAAGCGCCTTCACACCGGGAACAATCCGGGCCGGATCTGCGACGAAATCATGCGCCGATGCCTTGAGCGCCTGTGCAATCACATCCTCACGCAGCAATCCACCACCGAGCGCCTTCGTCACATAGGGGGCGGCTTCCTCAGGATGCTCGGCCAGAAGGGTGGTGCTCTTCACAAACAACGCCGTCAGCTTGTTTTTCCACGCAGCACGGTCCGGCGCATTCGGGTTCACGACAGCCAGCACCGAACCCGGTTGATCGGGAAGCATCTCGTGGCCGTTCGCCAGAATACGGGCGTCCGGCAGACGACGGCGGATCACCGTCAGAGCGGGCTCACGCAGCACTGCCGCGTCCACCGCACCCGCAAGAAACGCCTGCTGGGCCGCGTCGATATCGATACCGACAATATCGACCGTCTTCAGGTCCAGCTTTTCCTGCTGCTTGAGCCAGTAGCGCAGCACCGTATCCGGCACGGACCCCTGCGGCTGGGCGGCAAATCTTGGCTTATGCCCAGTGGTCGTCGTGAAATCCGTAATCCTCTGCGCCAAGGCTGTGGGCGACTGGTTTCCGGCATCGCCAGCCTCCAGCCCTTCGGCCAGCTTTCCACGCGCCGCGACAGAGAGTTCCTCAATTGCACCGGATGCCAGAACCTTTACATCGACACCACGAGCACGCACCTGAAGAAGCGGCAGAACGCCAGCTACATAAGCGTCGATACGTCCGGAAACGAGCGCCTGAATCGCCTGTGGACCGGATGTGAACCGCACGAGCTGCAAATCAAGCCCGGCGTCTTTACCCCAACCCTTGCCATCGAGGACGAACAGAGCGGATGAACCCAATACCGGGATATATCCCACACGAATGGGTGCGGCAGCGGCAAACTGACAGCCAGTCAGCAGCACGCCAACAAATGTCGCGACTAGGACCGACAATTTCCTGAGAGTGCCTTGAAAACGCATACCGCGCTCTTTCCCGTTATATTCACAGCATGAAACCGTTGTTTTCGCTGTTCGACGCGACATCCTTACAGAATGGATTTGTAAAATCCATATTCAAACTTCATATCGTTGCAATAAAGCCTGAAAATGATGCCAATACCTTCGCATTCACCATAAAAAAAGGCCGACCCCAAGGGTCGGCCCTGCATCCTGCTCCTGTAGGAGGAATCAGGCTGCCAGATCGTGCTCTGTCTCAGCAACCGGACGCGGACCACTGTCCTTGCCCTTTGCTTCGACATCACGATCGATCAGTTCGATAACAGCCATATCGGCCGCATCCCCGTAACGCACGCCAGCCTTCAGGACGCGGGTATAACCGCCCGTGCGACCCTTGTAGCGCTCGGCCACCGTCGAAAACAGCTTGCTGACAATCGTGTCATCACGCAGCTGAGCATAAGCCTGACGGCGAGCATGCAGATCGCCACGCTTGCCCAGCGTAATCAGCTTCTCGACGACCGGACGAAGTTCCTTCGCCTTCGGCAGCGTTGTCGTGATCTGCTCATGCTTGATCAGGGCAACGGCCATGTTGCGGAACATGGCCGCGCGATGGGTGGAGGTAACGCCGAGCTTCCGACCGGCAACACCATGACGCATGTTGAAGTCTCCTGTTGTCGCGGATCAGAAGGGCTCGTCGAGCCGCTTCGCCAGATCCTCAATGTTCTCCGGCGGCCAGGCCGGAACGTTCATACCAAGGGAAAGCCCCATTGTGGTGAGGACTTCCTTGATCTCGTTCAGCGACTTGCGGCCGAAGTTCGGCGTGCGAAGCATTTCCTGCTCCGTCTTCTGAACCAGATCACCAATATAGATGATGTTGTCGTTCTTCAGGCAGTTTGCCGAACGCACCGACAGCTCAAGCTCGTCAACCTTACGCAGAAGGTTACGGTTGAACGGCAGATCATCCTGCGGCTCCGTCGTGACAACCGGGCGCGGCTCATCGAAGTTGATGAACAGCTGGAGCTGATCCTGAAGAATACGCGCAGCGAGAGCCACCGCATCTTCCGGCGTCACCGCGCCGTTCGTCTCGACCGTCAGCAGCAGACGATCATAATCGGTCACCTGCCCCACGCGGGTCGGCTCAACCTTATAGGACACGCGCTTCACCGGAGAGTAGATCGCATCAATGGGAATAAGCCCGATCGGCGCATCTTCCGGACGGTTCGCTGCCGCCGGGACATAGCCCTTG
Source organism: Acetobacter estunensis (assembly GCF_011516945.1). GTDB lineage: Bacteria > Pseudomonadota > Alphaproteobacteria > Acetobacterales > Acetobacteraceae > Acetobacter > Acetobacter estunensis. The sequence goes on along the minus strand of NZ_WOTH01000004.1, from coordinate 118,066 downwards.
CCGACATTGACCGTAAATTCCATGCCAAGCTTCTCACCCTCATCGAGCGTGCAGATGACAAGATCCGGATTCATGATCTCGATACCGTGACCCGTCTGGATTTGGCCTGCCTTGACCTCACCCGGACCGGTCGCGGTGAGCATCATCCGCTTCGGACCCTCACCATGCATGTTGAGAGCAAGCTGCTTGATGTTCAGAACGATGTCGGTGACATCCTCGCGCACACCGGGAACAGACGAAAACTCGTGAAGCACACCGTCAATCTGGATCGCGGTGATGGCCGCGCCCTGAAGCGATGACAGAAGGACACGGCGCAGGGCGTTGCCGAGTGTCATGCCGAAGCCGCGCTCAAGCGGCTCCGCCACGATGGTCGCAACGCGAGACGGTACGGAGCCGGGTTCGACTTCCAGCTTCTCCGGCTTGATCAGGGATTGCCAGTTTTTCTGGAGCACCAAGGTCTCGGCCTTTCAGATAGGGATACCGCGACAGGGCGGCAGAAACCCCGACGCAAGGCCGGGGCAACGTCTTCAGGAAATTCCGCTATGGATGCGCAAAATACGCACCCATAGGACAATCAGACGCGGCGACGCTTGCGCGGGCGGCAGCCATTGTGCGGAACCGGCGTCAGATCACGAATAGACGCAATCTGGAACCCAACAGCCTGAAGCGCACGCAGCGCGCTCTCACGCCCCGAACCCGGACCCGAGACCTCGATGTCCAGCGTCTCCATGCCATGCTCACGCGCCTTGCGGCCCGCATCCTCAGCCGCCACCTGAGCGGCATACGGCGTGGACTTGCGCGACCCCTTGAAGCCCTGCGCACCAGCAGACGACCACGCGATCGCGTTGCCCTGGGCATCGGAGATCGTGATCATCGTGTTGTTGAACGTGGAGAGCACATGCGCCACGCCCGAGATAATGTTCTTGCGCTCTTTTTTGCGGATACGCGGAGCAGCGGCCTTAGCCATATCTGTACGCCCTGTCTTTCTCTGCCTGGCGGACCGTTGCCCGCCCGGGCACCGCGCGGATTACGCCGCACAGCGCCATGGATTTCCCTGATTGCCCGGAGGCGGAACGCTTAGCGCGTTACCTTCTTCTTGCCTGCGATGGCCACAGCCTTACCCTTGCGGGTACGGGCATTGGTGTGGGTCCGCTGACCATGCACCGGCAGGCCGCGACGATGACGCAGACCGCGGTAGCAGCCCAGATCCATCAGACGCTTGATGTTCATCGCCGTCTCACGACGGAGATCGCCCTCGACCCGGTAATTGTTGTCGATGACCTCACGAAGCTTCATGATCTCATCGTCACTCAGCTCGTTCACCCGCTTCGCGTCGGGCAGGCCGACCGTCTTGCAGATCTGCTGAGCTTTGGTCTGACCGATTCCATAAATGTACTGGAGACCGATCACGACCCGTTTGTTCGTCGGGATATTAACGCCGGCAATACGCGCCACGCTGCACACTCCTGATCCGCCCGGCTGCGCCCGAGCGTTGATTTCTATATCGTTGCCGCCAGCCTTCGCCACATCCATGGCGAGCGGGGTCCAGAGCGCGCGCAATAGACCGAGGCGCGCTCCTGAGTCAATCTAAACCGATCACTTTTGCGTGATCTTCTCGACCTCACTCATCGTGTCGTCGATCTGTTTGCTCACTTCATCGATAGGAGCCATCCCGTCGATGAACGCCACCGTCACCTTATCTTCGTAATAAGGGAGCAACGGCAACGTTTCCTTGCGATACGCCGTCAGACGCGACGCCACTGTCTCACGGTTATCGTCCGCACGCCTCACGAATTCATGAGAGCCGCACAGATCACACGTGTCCGGCACTTTTGTCGGCTTGGAAACGTCATTGTAGCTCGCGCCACATTTCGCACAGGAAAAACGCCCCGCGATTCGGTCAGCGAGAGCGTTCTCGTCCACTTCAAGCATCAGAACGACATCGATCTGTCGGCCCAGCCTCTTCAGCATCACATCCAGAGCTTCAGCCTGCGCAACATTCCGGGGGAAACCATCCAGAATGAACCCCTTGGCGCAATCAGGCTGCTGAATGCGCTTCTCAAGCATGCTGACAATGATCGAATCCGGCACCAGCTTGCCCGCATCCATCAGCGTCTTGGCTTCGCGTCCAATATCGGAGCCAGCCTTCACTTCCGCACGCAGCATGTCGCCCGTGGAAATCTGACTGATGCCGTAGCGGGCCTCCAGACGCTTGGATTGCGTCCCTTTGCCTGCTCCGGGAGGGCCCAGAAAAATGATGTTCATTTACGGATGCTCCTTCGATTGGGACTGCTCCGTCGGCTCCGCTGGATGAGACCCTGATACTGATGCGCGACAAGATGAGACTGTATCTGGGTCACCGTATCGATCGTGACCGACACAATGATGATCAGACTCGTTCCACCAAAATAGAACGGCACATTGTAACGACTGATCAGAATCTGCGGCAGCAGACAGACAAGCACCAGGTACAACGCACCGATCGAAGTAAGTCGCGTCAGGATCCGATCAAAATACGCCGCAGTGGCCCCACCGGGACGAATTCCGGGGATGAAGCCGCCCTGCTTGCGCAAGTTGTCCGCCGTCTCTTCGGGATTGAAGGTCACAGCCGCATAGAAATACGAGAAGAACACGATCATGAGCGCATACAGCGCCATGTAGAGCGGTTGCCCCTGCCCAAGCGACTGCCCGAGGAACGAGAGCCAGCCGGGCATCCCCTTGGCGTTCATGAAGCCCGAGATCGTCACTGGGATAAGAAGCACTGAAGAAGCAAAAATCGGCGGAATGACACCAGCCGTATTCACTTTCAGCGGCATATGCGTTGCTTCACCGCCGAACACGCGATTCCCCATCTGCCGTTTGGGATACTGGATCACCACCCGGCGCTGGGCCTGTTCCATGAAGACGATGAACATGATCGTAGCCGCTGCCAGCACCAGAAAAACCAGTACGAAGAACGGCGACAGCGCACCCGTATATCCAAGCTGAAACAGCGTTGCCATCGCATGAGGCAGGTTCGCGACAATGCCCGCAAAAATGATGAGTGAGATTCCGTTCCCTACCCCGCGGGACGTAATCTGCTCTCCCAACCACATCAGGAACATCGTGCCGCCCACCAGCGTGAACACGCATGACACCACAAAAAATGGCCCCGGATCCACCACAGCCGATCCACCGGAGGTGCTCATCCGTTCAAGCCCCACGGCGATTCCGTAGGCCTGAAAAAATGCGATCAGGACTGTCAGATAGCGGGTGTACTGATTGAGCTTCTTGCGTCCCTGCTCGCCCTCCTTCTTGAGAGCTTCCATGGAAGGAAGAGCCGTCGACATCAGCTGGATAATGATCGACGCCGAGATGTACGGCATGATGTTCAGGGCAAACACCGTCATGCGTCCAAGCGCGCCGCCCGTGAACATGTCGAACATGCCCAGAATGCCGCCCTGATGTTGCGCCAGCAACTGCCCCATCACGGCCGCGTCGATACCCGGCACAGGGATATAGGTTCCCAGCCGATAGACAATCAGCGCCCCAAGCGTAAACCAGATGCGTTTCTTGAGTTCGGTCGCCTTGCCGAAAGCTCCAAGATTGAAATTGGCCGCGAGTTGTTCAGCCGCCGAGGCCATCACCCCGTCCTTTCACAAAAAACAGCGCCTCCGCGAAGCGGGGCGCTGTCGAGGCAGACACCAACGCCTGCAAACCCAAACATGCCAGGTTGTGTGGAGGCCCCGCTTGCGAACCCTCCACACCCCTTTTCACGAGGCTGCGCTCGCCGCTTTCTTCGAAGCCACCAGCGTCTTGACCGAGCCGCCGGCCTTTTCCACCGCCGCAACAGCAGCGGCCGAAGCGCCGGACACCTCAACATTCACCGGACGGGAAATTTCGCCCTGCGCCAGCAGACGCACGCCATCCACTTTGCCCGCACCGATAAGTCCCGCCTTGCGCAAAACCTCTTCGGTGACGACAGAGCCAGCTTCCAGCTTGCCATCCTCAATCGCCTTGTCCAACGCACCAAGATTGATTGGCGCATAGACCTTGCGGAAGATGTTTTTGAAGCCGCGCTTGGGCATACGGCGATACAGCGGGAGCTGACCACCTTCAAACCCGTTCAGCGAAACGCCTTCACGTGCTTTCTGCCCCTTCACACCGCGACCGGAGGTTTTGCCCTTACCGGAACCGATGCCACGGCCAAGCCGCTTCTTGCGATAACGGGAACCCTCGTTATCGCGCAGTTCGTTCAGATTCATCTCAATCCTCCACCTTGATCAGGTGGGCGACCTTGCGCAGCATGCCCCGCACGGACGGCGTGTCCTGCAGATCACGGATGCGACCGATCTTGTTAAGCCCCAGCCCGATCAGCGTTGCCTGCTGACCCGGCTTACGACCATTGCCCGACGCGATCTGCTGGACGCGAACAGTCTTGCCCTCAGACATCAGCACCCTCCGCAACCTGCTCACGCTTGCCGAGAATATCCGAAACCTTCTTGCCACGACGGTTCGCCACCGCACGCGGGCTGGCACAACGCTCCAAGGCGTCGAATGTCGCCTTGACCATGTTGTGCGGGTTCCGGGTACCCAGGGACTTGGCCACCACGTCGTTAATGCCCAGGCTCTCGAAGACCGCGCGCATTGGACCACCCGCGATGATACCTGTGCCGGCATCAGCTGAACGCAGCACGACCTTACCGGCACCGAAGTGTCCGGTAGTGTCGTGATGCAGCGTACGGCCTTCCTTCATCGGAACGCGGATCATGCCACGCTTGGCCTTCTCCGTTGCCTTACGGATCGCTTCGGGAACCTCGCGAGCCTTGCCAGCACCGAAGCCGACACGACCCTTCTGGTCACCAACCACTACAAGAGCGGCAAAAGCAAAACGACGTCCGCCCTTCACAACCTTCGCAACGCGATTGATTGTGACCAGCTTGTCGATCAGATCGTCACCATCGCGGTCAGCGCGCTGGTCGCGATCGCGACCGCGACCGCCTTCTCTCGGTTCACGTGCCATTTACGTGACCTCCCTTAGAAGGAGAGACCGCCCTCGCGGGCAGCCTCCGCGAGCGCCTTGACGCGCCCATGATACAGATAGGCGCCACGGTCGAACACGACCTGCTTCACACCTGCCGCAACAGCACGCTCGGCCACAAGCTTGCCAACCGCCGCTGCCGCATCCCGGTTTCCACCGGTCGTGCCGCCGGACTTGAAGTCCTTGTCCAGAGAAGACGCCGCCGCAACAGTACGACCGACACTGTCGTCGATCACCTGAGCGTAGATGTTCTTGCCTGCACGGAACACCGACAGGCGCGGACGCCCGCCGGCCTTGCGGCGGAGCTGGAACCGAAGACGCTTGCGCCGACGCTCCCGCAATTCCTGAAGAGTGCTCATTACTTCTTCTTGCCTTCCTTGCGACGAATGGTCTCGGTCTCGTAACGCACACCCTTGCCCTTGTAAGGCTCCGGCTTGCGGAAATTACGAATATCAAGCGCAACCTGACCAACACGCTGCTTGTCGATACCCTCAACGAGCACGGCCGTCGGACGCGGCGTCGTGATCTTGATTCCCTGAGGAATCGGATACACGACATCATGCGAATAACCGAGGTTCATGACCAGATTGGAACCCTGCACCGCAGCACGAAAACCTGTGCCCGTGATTTCCAGCCCCTTGGAATATCCGTCAGAAACGCCCTTGATCATCGACGCCACGAGTGAGCGGGTTGTGCCCCACATCATCCGAGCCTGCGCCAGTGAACCCAGCGGCTTAACCACGACCTTGCCATCATCAACGCTCGTCTCGACCAGCGGTGAGAGAGGCATCTTAAGCTCCCCCAACTTGCCTTTAGCAGTCAGAACACCGGAGTTGATGGTGACAGTAACACCCGACGGAATCTCGACGGGATATTTGCCAACGCGCGACATATACCCCTCCTCAGAATACGCGACAGAGAACTTCGCCGCCAACATTGGCGGCGCGAGCCTCTGCGTCGGACAGAACGCCACGCGGCGTCGACAGGATCGAAACGCCAAGGCCGGCATAGACCCGCGGCAGTTCCTTGATCTTGGAATACACGCGACGCCCCGGACGGGATACGCGGTGGATTTCCTTAATCACCGGCTCGCCTTCAGCATATTTCAGCTCAATGCGAATCTGGGAAATACCAGCGCGAACCTCTTCAACAGAGAAACCGCGGATATAACCTTCACGACGCAGAGCCTCGAGCACATTCGCCCGCAGCTTGGAAGCCGGCGCAACACACGCTGCGTGACGGGCACGCTGGGCGTTGCGGATACGGGTGAGCATATCACCCAAAGGATCAGAAAGTGACATCGTCCGCCTCTTACCAGCTTGCCTTAACGACGCCCGGAATCTGCCCGTTCGAAGCCAGATCACGAAGCGCTATACGGCAGAGTTCGAACTTGCGGTAATTACCGCGCGAACGCCCCGTCAACTTGCAGCGAAGACGCACGCGGACACGCGAGCCGTTGCGCGGAAGCTCCGCAAGCTTCAGAGACGCATCGAAACGATCTTCCATGGGAAGCGTGCGGTCCATGACGATATTCTTGAGTGCCTGTCGCTTCGCCTTGTCGCGCTGCGCCATATGCGCGCGCTTGGCATTGCGAGTGACGGCGGAAACCTTGGCCATGCCTGATTTACCCTCCGGAACCTGCCGGACCATTCCAGCGGTTTTCCAAAACCTTCTTGATCCCTGCCCGAGCGGACTCACACAGGGAAAGCAATTCTGCGAAACCGAATTCCGCAGAACACGATCATGCCGTGAGGCGTCAACCCATAAAGGGAAGATCGAACGCTTTCAACAGCGCCTTGGCCTCGGCATCCGTCTTCGCACTGGTCACGAAGATGATATCCATCCCGCGGATCTCGTCGATCTTGTCGTACTCGATCTCGGGAAAGATGATCTGCTCTTTGAGACCCATGGCGAAGTTGCCACGTCCGTCAAATCCCTTCGTCGCCGGAAGACCACGGAAATCGCGGATGCGCGGCATCGCGATCGTGACCAGACGATCCAGGAATTCATACATACGAGCACGCCGCAACGTGACCTTGCAGCCGATCGGCAGACCTTCACGAATCTTGAAGCCGGCAATCGCCTTCTTCGCAATCGTTTTCACGGGACGCTGTCCAGCGATGAGCATCATCTCGTTGAGCGCTGCGTCCAGTTTCTTCTGGTCGCCAGCGGCCTCACCCACACCCATATTGAGAACAATCTTCTCAAGGCGCGGAATCTGCATGACGTTCGTGTAACCAAACTGCTCCCGCAGCTTGCCAGCCAACTCGGCCCGGTACCGCTGCTGCAGACGCGGGACGGCGTGCGTATTTTCGGTAGCCATCTCTCGCCCCCTCAGCCTTCGATCACTTCGCCGGTCGCCTTGGCGACACGAACCTTGCGACCACCATCCAGAATACGGAAGCCGACCTTCGTCGCCTTACCACTTTTCGGATCGACAAGAGCCAGATTGGACAGATGCACCGGCGCTTCGCGCTCGATGATACCACCTTCCTCACCCATACGCGTTGCACGCTTGTGGCGCTTGGCAATTGCCACGCCACGCACAACAGCCTTGTTCTCGGTCGTCAGGACCGCAAGCACTTCGCCCTGCGTCCCTTTGGAAGAACCCGTCGTCACAACGACGGTGTCACCCTTCCTGATGCGTGCAGCCATTACAGCACCTCCGGCGCCAGCGAGATGATCTTCATGAATTTGCGCGCACGCAACTCACGGACCACCGGGCCAAAGATACGCGTACCGATCGGCTCCTGCTGCTTGTTGATCAGCACAGCCGCATTGCGATCGAAACGAATCGCGCTGCCGTCGGCACGACGCACCGGGTAGGACGTCCGAACGATGACGGCCTGATGGACGTCACCTTTCTTCACCTTTCCACGGGGAATCGCTTCCTTGACGGAAACGACGATCACGTCGCCGACCGAGGCGGACTTCCGCTTGGAACCGCCCAGCACCTTGATGCACTGCACCTGACGTGCGCCGGAATTATCGGCGACCTCGAGGTTGGTCTCGGGATGGATCATTTACCTTATACCCCTGTTACGCAGCGTTCCCGGACGCCGCGTCGCCAACGGTATCCCCGTTGCGCGAAATGACGGTCCAGGTCTTGCGCTTGGAAATCGGCGTGCATTCTTCGATGCGTACCGTATCCCCAATCTTGCAAGTGTTGAGTTCATCATGCGCCGCATACTTCTTGGAGCGACGAATGAACTTCTTGTACAGCGGATGCATCACGCGACGCGCAACAAGAACGGTAACCGTCTTGTCCATCTTGTCACTCGTCACGCGCCCGCTGAGAATGCGCTTCGGCATTATTAGCGGCTCCCTCAGGAATTCGCCGCAGCACCAGCCGCGGCAGTCTTCTTCGCAGTCTCGGCCACGATCGTCTTGATGCGAGCGATATCGCGACGCACCACACGCACGCGGCTCGCACCTTCATTCTGGCCGGTCGCCTGCTGGAACCGAAGATTGAACTGCTCGCGCTTCAGATCAAGAAGAAGCGCCTGCAACTCATCAACGGATTTCGCACGCAGATCAGCCGGCTTCGTTGCCTTGCTCATCTTATGCCTCTCCGATTCGGGTCACGAACTTCGTCTTGATCGGAAGCTTCGCAGCGCCAAGAGCCAGCGCTTCACGCGCGACTTCTGGCGGAACCCCCTCGATCTCGAACAGGATACGACCCGGTTTCACACGGGCCACCCAGTACTCCGGAGATCCCTTGCCCGAGCCCATACGCACTTCGGCGGGCTTTGTCGAGACCGGAAGATCCGGAAAGATACGAATCCAGACGCGACCAGCACGCTTCATCGCGCGCGTGATAGCACGACGCGATGCTTCGATCTGACGAGCCGTGATCCGCTCCGGCTGGAGAGCCTTGAGGCCATACGCACCGAAATTCAGCTGCGTACCGCTTTTTGCAAGACCATGAATGCGGCCCTTATGGGCCTTGCGGAATTTTGTCCGCTTCGGAGAAAGCATGGTTTCCTATCCCTCAGCGCTGCGGCGCCTGCTCGGCGGCGCGACGGTCCTGGGCCAGCGGGTCATGAGCCAGGATCTCACCCTTGAAGATCCAGACCTTCACGCCACAGGTGCCGTAGGTCGTCTTCGCAGTGGCCGTTCCATAATCAATGTCGGCACGAAGCGTGTGCAGCGGCACCCGGCCTTCACGATACCACTCGATACGAGCGATTTCGGCACCACCGAGACGACCGGAACAGTTGATCCGGATTCCCTGTGCGCCAAGACGCATGGCCGACTGCACAGCACGCTTCATCGCACGACGGAACGCCACACGACGCTCAAGCTGCTGCGCAATATTTTCAGCCACCAGCGTCGCATCGATTTCCGGCTTGCGGATTTCGACGATATTCAGCGCCACATCGGTGCCGACCATCTTTGCAAGCGCCTTACGGAGCGCATCGATGTCCTGACCCTTCTTGCCGATCACAACACCCGGACGCGCTGCGTAAATCGTCACGCGCGGCTTCTTCGCCGGGCGCTCGATGACCACACGCGAAACGCCAGCACCGGCAAGCTTGCGGCGCAGGAAAGCACGCAGCTTGAGGTCTTCGTGCAGCAGCTTGGAATAGTCCGCATCGGCGTACCAGCGACTGTCCCAAGTGCGGTTGATACCGAGCCGAAGCCCGATCGGATTGACTTTATGTCCCATCTCAGGCCGCCTTCTCTTCCGTCTTCGCCTCGGGCTCGGGCGCGCGCTCGGCCACGACGATCTTCAGATGACTGAAGAACTTCTCGACGCGAGCCGAACGACCACGTCCACGTGCGTGGAAGCGGCGCATCACGATCGCCTTGCCAACGTCAGCCGTCTTGACGACCAGCTGATCGACATCAAGCTGGTGGTTATTCTCGGCATTCGCGATCGCGCTTTCGAGCGTCTTCTTCACCTGCTGCGCAATGCGACGCTTCGAGAACGTCAGCGTTGCGACAGCCTGCGAAGCCGGCTTGTTGCGGATCAGGCCAGCAACGAGGTTGAGCTTGCGCGGGCTCACACGGATATTCCGTGCGATCGCCTGCGCCTCAGTCTCGGCCAGCACGCGAGGATGCTTGGGTTTGCTCATCTCAGCCTCGCTTCGACTTCTTGTCCGCACCGTGCCCGTGGAAGGTGCGGGTGGGTGAGAACTCGCCGAATTTATGGCCAACCATGTTCTCAGTGACCTGAACGGGCAGGAACTTCTGCCCATTGTAGACACCGAACGTGAGACCAACGAACTGCGGAAGGATCGTCGAACGACGTGACCAGATCTTGATCACCTCGTTGCGACCCGAAGCGCGTGACGCTTCGGCCTTGTTCAGCAGATACCCGTCCACGAACGGGCCTTTCCAGACGGAACGTGCCATCTCTTTTGCCCCTTACTTGCCGGTCTTCCGGCGACGGATAATCAGACTGTCCGTACGCTTGTTGACCCTGGTCTTGTAACCCTTTGTCGGCTTGCCCCATGGCGTAACCGGATGACGACCGCCCGACGTGCGACCCTCACCACCACCATGCGGGTGATCGACCGGGTTCATCACGACACCGCGGTTATGCGGACGGCGACCCAGCCAGCGGCTGCGACCCGCCTTACCCATGTGCTGGTTCATATTGTCCGGGTTGGACACCGCGCCAACGGTGGCGAAGCATTCACCACGCACGACGCGCAGTTCACCGGACTGCAGGCGGATCTGGGCATAACCCGAATCCTTACCCACCAGCTGAGCGTAAGTGCCAGCAGAGCGTGCCAGCTTACCGCCCGCACCCTGCTTGAGCTCGATATTATGGATGATCGTGCCCACAGGAATGGACGCCAGCGGCATCGCGTTCCCCGGCTTAATGTCCACGCGATGACCCGCGATGACCTGATCACCCGCTTTGAGACGCTGAGGAGCAAGGATGTACGCCAGCTCGCCGTCTTCGTACTTCACCAGAGCGATGAAGGCCGTGCGGTTAGGATCGTATTCCAGACGCTCGATCGTGCCGACAACATCCAGCTTGCGACGCTTGAAATCCACGTAACGGTAGGACTGCTTGTGTCCACCGCCACGGAAACGCGACGTCGTCCGGCCGTGATTGTTGCGACCACCGCTCTTGTTCTTGCCTTCGGTGAGCTGCTTGACCGGCTTGCCCTTCCAAAGGTCAGACCGGTCCACCAGCACCGTGCCACGAAGGCTCGGCGTGACGGGATTAAAGTGCTTCAGTGCCATGTATCAGTACCCCGCGTCAGGCCAGCTTCGCGGTCAGGTCGATTGACTGACCTTCTGCCAACTGCACGAACGCCTTCTTGATGTCGGAGCGCTGGCCGGGACGACCCTTGAAGCGCTTCGTCTTGCCCTTCTGGACCAGCGTGTTGACGCCAACCACCTTGACGCCGAACAGCGTCTCGACAGCCACCTTGATCTCCGGCTTGGAAGCCGTGGACGCAACTTTGAAGACCACCTGGTTCTTCTCGGACAGCGCCGTCGCCTTTTCCGTGATCAGCGGAGCGCGGACGATGTCGAACAGCGCCTCACGCGAAAGCTTCTCGGCCTTCCGGCGGATCGCAAGAACATTCGTCATGCCAGGCGCTCCTTCAGTCCTTCGACGCCAGCGCGTGTAATCGCGAGCACGTCGTGGTTCAGAATATCGTAGACGTTTGCGCCGATCGTCGGCAGCACGTCGATCTTGGGCAGGTTGCGGGCCGCGCGAACGAACCCTTCATCCACCACACCGTCAACGATCAGGGCGGAAGACCACCCCAGCGCCTTCAGCTTGGTTGCCAGCTCGGCCGTTTTCGTCACGCCATTGGCGGCATCGAGGACGATCAGCTTGCCTTCCTTGGCCTTCTGCGACAGAGCCGAAATGAGACCCAGACGACGCACCTTCTTGGGAAGGTCATAGCCATGATCACGAACGACCGGGCCATGCACAACACCACCGGTGCGGTACTGCGGCGCGCGAAGCGAACCCTGACGTGCCGAACCCGTACCCTTCTGACGATAGGGCTTCTTGGTCGTGCCAGAGACTTCGGCCATACCCTTCACCTTGTGGGTGCCGGCACGACGCTTCGCAAGCTGCCAATGAACCACACGCGCCATGATGTCCGCACGCGGTTCCGTCGCAAAAATCTCGTCCGGAAGCGTGGTCTGACCAGCACTACCGTTATCGAGGGTCTTGATATCGAGTTCCATGGTCCTCAACCCTCCGCCGTCGCGACGGCTGCCGGATACGGCGCCTCTGCATGACGGGCCTTTTTGACTGCGTCACGGACCATAACCAGTCCGTTCTTCGCACCCGGGATGGAACCACGAATCATGATCAGGTTCTTTTCCGGATCGACCGCTGCCACTTCCAGATTCAGTGTCGTCACGCGCTCGTCACCGAGGTGACCGGCCATCTTCTTGTTCTTGAAGGTCTTGCCGGGATCCTGACGGTTGCCGGTAGAACCATGAGAACGGTGAGAGATGGACACGCCGTGCGTGGCTTCGAGACCGGAGAAGTTCCAGCGCTTCATCGCGCCGGCAAAGCCCTTGCCCTTGCTCGTGCCGGTGACATCCACCTTCTGCCCCACAATGAAGTGAGAAGCGAGAATACGGGTGCCCGGCTCGAGCACGGCATCGGCCGCCACGCGGAATTCGCGCAACACCTTCTTCGGCTCAACCTTCACGCGGGCGAAATGTCCGCGGTTCGGCTTCGTGACGTTCTTCACCTTGGCCTTGCCAAGACCGAGCTGGACAGCCGTATAGCCATCACGCTCCTCGGAACGGGCATCAACCACCTGCACATCGTCGAGATGCAGGACAGTGACAGGCACATGAGTGCCATCTTCCTTGAACAGCCGGGTCATACCCAGCTTTCTTGCGATCAATCCGGTACGCATCGTCTGGACCTTAGAGTTTGATCTCGACGTCAACGCCAGCGGCGAGGTCGAGCTTCATGAGGGCGTCCACGGTCTGCGGGGTCGGCTCGACAATGTCGAGCAGCCGACGATGAGTCCGAATCTCGAACTGCTCGCGGCTTTTCTTGTCCACGTGGGGTGAGCGGTTCACTGTGAACCGTTCGATATGCGTCGGCAGCGGGATAGGACCCCGAACCCGCGCACCCGTACGCTTCGCCGTGTTGACGATTTCCTTCGTGCTGTTGTCGAGCACGCGATGATCGTACGCCTTCAGGCGAATGCGGATGTTCTGGTTGTCCATCGTTCTGTTTCAGTCCAACTTTCTGATCCGGTCAGGGTCTGCCCGGGAAGTCCCGCCGCCAAGTAAGACCCCGGCTGGATCACTCCAGCCGGGGCCACCCAGTTCAGGGCCCTGATGGGCACCTGCCCCGTATTAGTCGGTGATTTTCGCCACGACACCGGCGCCGACGGTGCGGCCACCTTCACGAATAGCGAAGCGCAGACCTTCGTCCATGGCGATCGGAGCGATCAGCTCGACATCCATGGCAACGTTATCGCCCGGCATGACCATTTCCGTGCCTTCCGGCAGGTGAACGACACCGGTGACATCCGTCGTGCGGAAGTAGAACTGCGGACGATAGTTCGTGAAGAACGGCGTGTGACGGCCACCCTCTTCCTTTGTGAGGATGTAAGCCTCAGCCTTGAACTTCTTGTGCGGCGTGATGGAGCCCGGCTTGGCCAGAACCTGACCACGCTCAACATCTTCACGCTTCGTGCCACGCAGCAGAGCGCCGATGTTGTCGCCCGCCTCACCACGATCAAGCAGCTTGCGGAACATCTCAACGCCGGTCACGGTCGTCTTCGTCGTCGGACGGATACCAACGATTTCGACTTCGTCACCCGTGTTGACAACGCCACGCTCAACGCGACCCGTCACAACCGTGCCACGACCGGAGATCGAGAACACGTCTTCGATCGGCATCAGGAACGGACGGTCAACCGGACGCTCCGGCTGCGGGATGTAGCTGTCAACCGCGTCCATCAGATCCATGACGCGCTTTTCGCCGACTTCCGGATCACCGTCCTCGAGGGTCACGAGAGCCGAACCCTTGATGATGGGGATCTCGTCGCCAGGGAACTGGTAGGAAGAAAGAAGCTCACGCACTTCCATCTCAACCAGCTCAAGCAGCTCCGGATCGTCAACCTGATCGACCTTGTTCAGGAATACGACCAGAGCCGGAACACCAACCTGACGGGCAAGCAGGATGTGCTCACGGGTCTGGGGCATCGGGCCATCAGCAGCGGACACAACCAGAATCGCACCGTCCATCTGGGCAGCACCGGTGATCATGTTCTTCACGTAGTCGGCATGACCCGGGCAGTCGACGTGAGCGTAGTGACGCTTCGCCGTCTCGTACTCGACGTGCGCCGTCGAGATGGTGATGCCACGAGCGCGCTCTTCCGGCGCAGCGTCGATCATGTCGTACGCCTTGAACTCCGCACCGCCAGCCTTCGCCAGCGTCTTGGTGATCGCAGCGGTCAGCGACGTCTTGCCATGGTCAACGTGACCGATGGTGCCGATGTTGCAGTGCGGCTTGTTCCGCTCAAATTTAGCCTTTGCCATCGTCTCTCTCCGTTACCCGCACTGATGCGGGATGCGGTTGTTGGTCTTTTCGTCCGGCCTGCACGCAACGGCGCGGGCCGATCTACATAACAGCGTCGCTTACCAGCGGTAGTGGCTGAACGCCTTGTTGGCTTCCGCCATCCGGTGCGTGTCTTCGCGCTTCTTCACCGCCGCGCCGCGATTGTTCATCGCGTCGAGCAGTTCGTTCGACAGCCGATCACGCATCGTGTTCTCGCCGCGCTTACGGGAAGCGTCGATGAGCCAGCGGATTGCCAGCGCCTGACGACGATCCGCACGAACCTCAACGGGCACCTGATAGGTCGCACCGCCAACGCGCCGCGAACGGACTTCCACCGCCGGCTTCACGTTGTCGAGGGCCGCATGGAACATCGCAACAGGATCCGCCGCGGACGCGCCACCGCGACGCTGCAGCGCATCGAGAGCACCGTAGACAATGCCCTCGGCAGTCGATTTCTTGCCATCGTACATCAGGGCGTTCATGAAACGCGTGATGACGATATCTCCAAACTTCGGATCCGGAAGGATCTCGCGCTTTACAGCGCGGTGACGGCGACTCATGCCTGTTTTCCCTTACTTCGGACGCTTCGCGCCATAGAGCGAACGACGCTGGCGACGCTTCGCGATACCCTGCGTGTCGAGCACGCCGCGCAGGATGTGATAGCGAACACCAGGAAGATCCTTGACGCGACCGCCGCGAATCAGGACGACGCTATGTTCCTGGAGGTTATGTCCCTCACCCGGAATGTAGCTCACCACCTCGTAGCCGTTCGTCAGACGCACCTTGGCGACCTTACGCAGCGCCGAGTTCGGCTTCTTCGGAGTGGTCGTATACACGCGTGTGCAAACGCCGCGCTTCTGCGGGCAGCCCTGAAGGGCCGGCACCTTGTTGCGCTTGGCCGCAGGCTCGCGCCCCTTGGCGATCAGCTGGTTGATGGTCGGCATGCGCCTTTCCCGATCCTTACACAGTTCGGCCGGCGAACCCTCACTTCGGTTGCCGACTGTCATCCAAAACCACTCCCCGGACGCACATGCACCCAGAGAGGCTATCTTTACATCCGGCACCTTGAGGGAAACCGCATGTTTACCCTGCTGCTTTCGGGACCGCTGAAGGCCGTCCGGAATGGGGGTAACCGAGGGCGCGGAAGCTACGAGCGAGAAGCGGCGGAGTCAAGCGACCCAGCCGATTCGTCACAGAGATTTCCACGTCACGTATTCCAGACAGGCACCCGCTTGGAACTCTGCGGCGCCGCGACGCAACGAATTGAGCCGCTCTTAACGCGCAATCGCCCCGATGACCAGAGGATTCGCGGAAAACCCATAAAAAAAGCCGATCCCGAAGGACCGGCTTCTTTATTCTGGCGATCCGAAAGATTACTCCGCCGGTTCGCTGCTTCGCGCCAAACGCTGACGGTCCTGACGGGCGGCCACAGCGCGCAGTCTGTTCATCACACTGCCCGTTCCTGCCGGGATCAGACGCCCCACAATGACATTCTCCTTGAGACCGTTGAGCGTATCGACCTTGCCAGCAGTCGCCGCCTCGGTGAGGACACGCGTGGTCTCCTGGAAGGACGCGGCCGAGATGAAGGACTGTGTCTGCAGAGAGGCCTTCGTGATGCCCTGAAGCACAGGCATGGCCACAGCCGGACGGTCGCCAGCGTTGAGACGCTTGGTGTTCTCCGTCTCGAACTCGATCCGATCCACTGTCTCGCCCACAAGGTAGGTCGTGTCACCGGGTTCGAGGATCTCGACCTTCTGCAGCATCTGGCGAACGATCACCTCGATGTGCTTGTCGTTGATCTTCACGCCCTGCAGTCGATAGACATCCTGGATCTCGTTCACGAGGTAATCGGACAGCGCCTCAACCCCCATGACCTTCAGAATGTCATGCGGCACGCGCGGACCGTCCACTAGCGGATCGCCCTTCTGGACGAAATCACCTTCCTGCACGGACACGTGCTTGCCCTTCGGCACCAGATATTCGGTCTCTTCGCCCGTTTCGTCGTTCTTCACGATGACACGGCGCTTCGACTTGTAATCCTTGCCGAATTCGACGCGACCGTCGTTCTCAGCGATGATCGCATGATCCTTCGGACGCCGTGCCTCGAAGAGTTCCGCCACACGCGGCAGACCACCGGTAATGTCGCGTGTCTTGGACCCTTCACGCGGGATACGCGCCAGCACGTCACCGGCATGAACCTGCGCACCGTTCTCGACCGACAGCAGTGAATCCGGGGAGAGGAAGTAACGCGCGTCATTGCCGTTATCGAGCTTGATGACGTTCCCGTTGGAGTCTTTGAGCTGCAGACGCGGACGTAGGTCTACACCCTTGGCTGCCTGCTTGTAGTCAACAACCACCTTGGAAGTCAGACCCGTCACCTCATCCATCCGCTCCACAAGCGTGATGGAGTCGATGAGGTCGAGATATTCGACCGTGCCCGCCTTCTCGGTGATGATCGGCAGGGTGTACGGATCCCACTCGGCCATCTTCTGATTGCGCTCGACAGCCTGACCGTCCTCAACCAACAGACGCGCACCGTAAGGCACACGATACTTCGCGCGCTCGACGCCATTCTCGTCCGTCAGCAGGATTTCGCAGTTACGCGACATCACGATCGGAACGTTCTGGCTGTTCTGGACCACATTGCGGTTGCGGATGGTGATCTTGCCGTCACGTGACGCCTCGACCATCGACTGCTCGGCGCCACGCTGCGCCGCGCCACCGATATGGAAGGTACGCATGGTCAGCTGTGTGCCCGGCTCACCAATGGACTGCGCGGCGATAACACCCACAGCCTCACCGATATTCACCGGCGTGCCGCGAGCAAGGTCACGGCCATAGCAGTGACCACAAACACCGACGCGGCTGTCACAGGTCAGCACGGAGCGGATGAGAACACTCTCCACGCCCGCCTTCTCAATAATTTCAGCCTCGGCTTCCTCAATCAGCTGATTGCGCGGGAACAGCAGTTCGCCCGTTGCCGGGTGCAGCACGTCCGTTGCCAGCGTACGACCAAGAATCCGTTCGGACAGAGCGGCGATGACTTCGCCACCATCCATGACGGCACGAACCGTCAGGCCACGCTCGGTTCCGCAATCCTCTTCCACGATGATGCAGTCCTGCGCCACATCGACCAGACGACGGGTCAGATAACCCGAGTTGGCCGTCTTCAGCGCGGTGTCCGCGAGACCCTTACGGGCGCCGTGGGTGGAGGTAAAGTAATCGAGAACCGACAGGCCTTCTTTGAAGTTGGCGATGATGGGCTGCTCGATGATCTCACCCGACGGCTTGGCCATCAGACCACGCATACCGGCAAGCTGCTTCATCTGCGCCGGCGACCCACGGGCACCGGAATGGCTCATCATCCAAACCGAGTTGATCGGCTTGCCAATCTCGGCCTTCGACAGTTCCTTGGTCATCGCGGCCTGCACTTCGTCCGTGCAACGCGACCAAGCATCGACCACCTTGTTGTAGCGCTCGCCAGCCGTGATCAGACCATCCTGATACTGCTGCTCGAACTCCTTGACCTCGGTGGTCGTGTGCTCAACCAGTTCCTTCTTCTCCTTGGGGATGATCATGTCATCCTTGCCGAAGGAGATACCGGCCTTGGCCGCATGACGGAAACCGAGCCCCATCATCCGGTCACAGAAGATCACCGCTTCCTTCTGACCGCAGTGACGATAGACCGCGTCGATCACATCCGACACGTTCTTCTTCGTCAACTGCTTGTTGATCAGCGAGAACGGAATGGCGCTGCTCTTGGGCAGAATTTGTGCAATCAGCACACGGCCCGCCGTCGTGATGAATGTCTCACGTGCGGCCTTACCATCCGCTGCGATCGTGTCCAGACGCATCCGGATCTTGTCGTGCAGCTTCAGTCCACCAGCGGCGATGGCGTATTCGACCTCATCGATCGAACCGAACGCCGGAGCACCCTTCTTCGTCAGCTCGCCGGTCTTGTCGTCGTACTCGTTGCGATCCGGAGTGGCTCCGAACTCGGGCGTCTCAAGGCTGAGATAGTACAGCCCGAGAACGATATCCTGCGACGGCACGATGATCGGCTTGCCGTTGGCGGGGCTGAGGATGTTGTTGGTGGACATCATCAGCACACGCGCTTCAAGCTGCGCTTCGAGCGACAGCGGCACGTGAACGGCCATCTGGTCACCGTCGAAGTCCGCGTTGAAAGCGGTGCAGACCAGCGGGTGAAGCTGAATCGCCTTGCCCTCGACAAGGATCGGCTCGAACGCCTGAATGCCCAGACGGTGAAGCGTCGGCGCGCGGTTGAGCATGACCGGGTGCTCGCGGATCACCTCTTCGAGGATATCCCAGACTTCCGGACGCTCCTTTTCCACCATCCGCTTTGCGGCCTTGATGGTGGTGGCGTGACCGTATTTCTCAAGCTTCGAGTAGATGAACGGCTTGAACAGCTCCAACGCCATCTTCTTCGGCAGGCCGCACTGATGCAGCTTCAGCTCGGGACCAACCACGATGACCGAACGGCCCGAGTAGTCCACGCGCTTGCCGAGCAGGTTCTGACGGAAACGACCCTGCTTGCCCTTGAGCATGTCGGACAGCGACTTCAGCGGACGCTTGTTCGCCCCCGTGATCGCACGACCGCGACGACCGTTGTCGAACAGGGCGTCCACCGCCTCCTGCAGCATGCGCTTCTCGTTACGGACGATGATGTCCGGCGCGCGAAGCTCCATGAGGCGCTTGAGACGGTTGTTACGATTGATGACGCGACGATACAGGTCGTTCAGATCGGATGTCGCAAAGCGGCCGCCATCGAGCGGCACAAGCGGACGCAGTTCCGGCGGAATGACCGGAACGATGTCGAGGATCATCCACTCGGGCTTACAGCCGCTCTCGGAAAACGCCTCGATCAGTTTCAGACGCTTGACGAGCTTCTTGCGCTTGGCCTCGGACGTCGTCTCCTTCAGTTCCTGACGGAGAACCACCTTCTCGGCATCGCAGTCGATGCGCTCCAGCACCTTCTTGATGGCTTCGGCGCCAATGCCGATCTCGATGCCATCTTCCGCGTGTTCGTCGAGCACGTCGAGATATTGATCTTCCGTCAGCAGGCTGAACTGCTTGAGCGGCGACGTGCCCGGCTCAAGAACGACATAGCTCTCGAAATAAAGGATCTTCTCCAGATCCTTCAACGTCATATCGACCATCAGGCCGATGCGGCTGGGAAGCGACTTGAGGAACCAGATATGCGCGACCGGGCTTGCAAGCTGGATGTGTCCCATCCGCTCGCGACGCACCTTCGCCAGCGTCACCTCGACGCCGCACTTCTCACAGACAATACCACGGAACTTCATCCGCTTGTACTTGCCGCACAGGCACTCGTAATCCTTGATCGGCCCAAAGATGCGGGCACAGAACAGACCATCGCGCTCAGGCTTGAACGTACGATAGTTGATCGTCTCGGGCTTCTTGATCTCGCCAAACGACCACGACCGGATCTGCTCGCTCGATGCAAGCTGGATCTTGATCTGGTCGAAGGTCGCCGCCTGACCGGTCTGGCCAAGGATTTTCATGAGTTCATTCATGCGCCGAAAACCTCCAGGACGGGGATCACGCGGCCGCTTTCCGCGCGGCGCCGGTCATTCTGCCCGGCACTCCGTTTCATTGACATCAGGTCGGCGTCGGGGAAGCGCCCTTCCCCGACAAAACAGACGGGATTCTCACTCACTGCCGTTTTCCAAATCGACATTGAGACCCAGCGACTTCAGTTCCTTGATCAGAACGTTGAAGCTTTCGGGAATACCCGCTTCGAAATCGTCCTGCTCGCGGACGATGGATTCATAAACCTTGGTACGGCCCGACACGTCATCGGACTTCACCGTCAGCATTTCCTGCAACGTGTAAGCCGCGCCATACGCCTCGAGCGCCCAGACTTCCATCTCACCGAAGCGCTGACCACCGAACTGCGCCTTACCACCCAGCGGCTGCTGTGTGACCAGCGAGTACGGACCGATCGACCGCGCATGGATCTTGTCATCGACAAGGTGATGCAGCTTGAGCATGTAGATGTAGCCGACCGTCGTCTTGCGCTCGAACATCTCGCCGGTGCGTCCGTCGATGAGTTGCGACTGACCGGAGCGATCCACACCCGCCTTCTCAAGCATGTTCTCGATATCGGGGATCGATGCACCATCGAACACCGGCGTTGCGATGGGCACGCCCTTTCGCAGGTTATTCGCCAATTCAACGAGTTCATCATGAGACATGCTGGCAATGTCGGCCTCGAAGACCTTGTCGCCGTACACATCCTTCAACTCATTCAGAAGCGCCTGCTTCTTCTCGCCATCGCGCTGATACTCGTCCACCAGACCGCCGATACGACGACCGATATTGGCGCATGCCCAGCCCAGATGCGTCTCGAGAATCTGCCCCACGTTCATACGTGACGGCACACCCAGCGGGTTCAGCACCAGATCGACCGATGTGCCATCCTCAAGGAACGGCATGTCTTCCACCGGCACCACCCGCGAGACGACACCCTTGTTACCGTGACGACCGGCCATCTTGTCGCCCGGCTGAAGCTTGCGCTTCACGGCAACGAAGACCTTGACCATCTTCATCACGCCCGGCGGCAGTTCATCACCGCGCTGGAGCTTCTCGACCTTGCTGTCGAAACGGGCCTGAATCTTCTGCACGGCGGCATCGAATTCACGACGCAGCGTCTCCAGTTCCGCCATCACGGCGTCGGACGACACCGTGATATTGCGCCACGCGCCACGCGGAACCTCGGTCAGCACCTCTTCCGTGATCGGCGTGCCGGATTTGAGACCCTTGAAGCCCGTGCCAGCCGTCTGACCGAGCAGGCGCTCACGCAGACGGTTGTAGAACGAACGCTCCTGAATGGCACGTTCATCGTCACGATCCTTGGCCAGACGCTCGATCTCGGCGCGCTCGATCGCCATGGCGCGCTCGTCCTTGTCCACGCCACGGCGTGAGAAGACGCGCACGTCAACGATCGTACCAGTCGTGCCGGGCGGCAGACGCAGCGACGTGTCACGCACATCGGACGCTTTCTCACCGAAGATGGCGCGCAGAAGTTTTTCTTCCGGCGTCATCGGGCTTTCACCCTTCGGCGTGACCTTACCGATCAGAATATCGCCCGGATTCACCTCGGCGCCCACATAGACAATGCCCGCTTCGTCGAGGTTGCGCAGAGCTTCCTCACCGACATTGGGAATGTCGCGGGTAATTTCTTCCTGACCCAGCTTCGTGTCGCGGGCCATGACCTCGAACTCCTCGATATGGATCGAGGTGAAGACGTCATCACGCGCAATGCGCTCGGAAATGAGGATGGAATCCTCGAAGTTGTAACCATTCCACGGCATGAACGCGACGAGCACATTACGGCCCAGCGCCAGTTCGCCCAACTCCGTGGACGGACCGTCGGCAATAATGTCACCCGCCGCCACGCGATCCCCCACGCGCACCAGAGGCCGCTGGTTGATGCAGGTGGACTGGTTGGAACGGGAATACTTGCGCAGACGATAGGTATCGACACCCTGTGTCGCACCGCCCTCATCTGTGGCGCGCACCACGATACGCGCGCCGTCGATCTGATCCACGACACCGTTACGACGCGCGACAATGGTCGCACCCGAGTCATGAGCCACGGCCGCTTCCATGCCCGTGCCCACCAGCGGCGCATCCGAGCGCACCAGCGGCACAGCCTGACGCTGCATGTTCGAACCCATGAGCGCGCGGTTGGCGTCATCGTTCTCAAGGAACGGAATGAGCGCCGCAGCGACCGACACAAGCTGCTTGGGCGAAACGTCGCACGCCGTCACTTCCGTGGGAGGCACCTGACGGAAGTCACCGTTACGGCGCACGGACACCAGTTCGCCGGTCAGAGTGCCATCGGCGCTCTGCTTCGCATCGGCTTGCGCCACGACCAGACGCTCTTCCTCCATGGCGGAGAGATATTTCCAACCGTCCTGGAACTTGCCGTCCTTCACGAGGCGATACGGCGTCTCGATGAAGCCGTACTTGTTCACCTTGGCGTAAGTCGCCAGTGAGTTGATCAGACCGATGTTCGGGCCTTCTGGCGTCTCAATCGGGCAGATACGACCATAATGCGTCGGATGAACGTCACGAACTTCGAAGCCCGCGCGCTCACGTGTCAGACCGCCCGGGCCAAGCGCCGAAAGACGACGCTTATGCGTGACTTCCGACAGTGGATTCGTCTGATCCATGAACTGCGAAAGCTGGGACGAACCGAAGAACTCACGCACGGCAGCAGCCGCAGGCTTCGCATTGATAAGGTCATGCGGCATGACCGTGTCGATATCGACGGATCCCATACGTTCGCGAATGGCACGCTCCATGCGAAGCAGGCCGACGCGATACTGGTTCTCCATCAGTTCGCCCACGGAGCGAACGCGACGGTTGCCGAGATTGTCGATGTCGTCGATCTGGCCGCGACCATCCTTGAGGTCGCACATGACCTTCATCGTGCGCAGGATGTCTTCCTTGCGCAGGACGCGAACCGTGTCCGGGCAGTCGAGGCCAAGACGCATATTCATCTTCACGCGACCAACGGCCGAGAGGTCGTAGCGATCGGGATCGAAGAACAGGCTGCGGAACATCGCCTCAGCCGTCTCGGCTGTCGGCGGCTCACCCGGACGCATGACGCGGTAGATGTCGATCAGCGCCTCATCTCGGCTGCTGTTCTTGTCCACTGTCAGCGTATTTCGGATCCACGGGCCGTTGGACTGGTCCACAGCCAGCATCGGCAGTTCGGTGATACCCGCAGCCTCAAGCTCAGCCAGACGGGCTTCGGTCAGTTCCTCACCGGCTTCGCCGTAGATCTCACCCGTGTTTGGGTTGACGATATCATGGGCAATGAAGCGACCCAGAAGGTCGATATCGCCGACCAGCACTTCCTTCGTGTTCTCGGCGATCTTGCGCACGAGACGAGCGGTCAGCTTCGTATCGGCCGGGGCCACGACTTCGCCACTGTCGGCATCCACCAGATCGGACAGCAGCTTCAGGCCACGAAAATCATCCGGGTTGAAGGGACGCGCCCATCCCTTTGCGGTCTTGGTGAAGATGACCGTGTTGTAGAAATAGCCGAGGATTTCGTCGGCATCCATGCCGCCAATTTCCATCGACTCGACGTCACCGCCCTCTTCCGCCTTCTGTTTGCGGGCCGCCTCGGAGTGCATACCCTCAAGAGCGTAGAGCAGCGTGGTGGCGGGCAGCTTACGCTTGCGGTCGATACGGACGTAGATCAGATCCTTCGCGTCGAACTCGAAATCGAGCCACGAACCGCGATAGGGGATCACGCGCGCCGAGAAGAGATACTTGCCCGAAGAGTGCGTCTTGCCCTTGTCATGATCGAAGAACACACCCGGCGAGCGGTGCATCTGACTGACGATGACACGCTCGGTGCCATTGATGATGAAGGTGCCATTATCCGTCATCAGGGGCATGTCACCCATGTAGACGGGCTGCTCCTTGATGTCGCGGATCGAGCGTGAACCCGTGTCCTCATCAACGTCCCAGACGATGAGGCGCAGAATCACCTTGAGCGGCGCCGCGTAGGTCAGGCCACGCTGGATGCACTCTTCCACATCGTATTTCGGATCCTCGAATTCGTACTGCACGAACTCAAGACGCCCACGCCCCGCGAAATCATTGATCGGGAACACGGAGCGGAAAACTTCCTGAAGGCCCGTCTGCGTGCGCGCATCGGGCGCCACGTTGGCCTGCAGGAACGCTTCATAAGAAGCTCTCTGCACATCGATGAGGTTGGGCATGGGCGCAACCTCGGGAATCCGTCCAAAACTCTTGCGGATTCTCTTGCGTCCCGTGAACGATTTGGTGATTGCGTTCATCTTTAATCCTGCCCCGTCCCTGCCGTCGGACCACCCGGCCACCCCAAGCTCCCACACCGGGAAAAGGTGGCCGGGCGGTCCGGCCCGAATGCATCACGCCACGAACATCCTGACGTCTCACGCCATCTGTCCGCACCTGCCTGCAGCTTCCTTGTAGGGAAATATACCACAGACGAACAGGCGGAGACCAAAGACAGCCTCCGCCTGACAACCAGATCGAAAACCGGCAAGCCCGAGGAACTCGCCGGAAAGAACGGCAAACTTATTTAATTTCGACTTTTGCGCCGTTGTCTTCGAGAGTCTTCTTGATCTTCTCGGCCTCGTCCTTGCTGGCGCCTTCCTTGACGGTCTTGGGCGCACCCTCGACCAGATCCTTGGCTTCCTTCAGACCCAGACCCGTGATCGCACGGATTTCCTTAATCACGTTGATCTTCTTGTCGCCAGCAGCGGCAAGGATCACGTCGAATTCGGTCTTCTCTTCAGCCGGAGCCGCACCACCGGCAGCGCCCGGAGCCGCAGCAACCGCCACAGGAGCAGCAGCGGAAACGCCCCACTTCTCTTCGAGAAGCTTCGACAGCTCGGCAGCCTCGAGGACGGTCAGAGCGGACAGCTCGTCAACAAGTTTGTTCAGATCGGCCATGATATGGTCTTCCCAATATAGATATCGGCTGTGATTGCACAACCCGAAACACACGGGTCATGCGCATTTTCTCTCCCCGGACGACGTTCCGCCGCACCGAGGAACGTGTCAGGCTGCGTCCGCCTCGCCCTTGCTGGCATAAGCACCAAAGACCCGGGCCAGCTGGCCGGCCGGCGCCTGAAGAACACCCGCGATGCGCGTAGCCGGGGTGGAGATGAGCCCCACCAGCTTCGCACGGAGTTCGTCGAGCGACGGCAGCTCGGCAAGCGCCTTGACCCCGTTGACGTCAAGCGTCTGGGAACCAAGGGAGCCACCAAGCAGCACCAGCTTTTCATTGGTCTTGGCGAACTCGACGACCACCTTGGCCGCAGCAACAGGGTCAGCCGACCACGCAAGCGCAGTCGGGCCCTTCAGCAGCGGCGCGATGCCGTCGAACTGGGTGCCATGCAGGGCGAGAGTGGCCAGCCGGTTCTTCGCGACTTTGTATGTCGCTCCCGCCGCACGCACCTTGCGTCGCAGATCGGTCACCTCGGCAACCGTCAACCCGTCATTGCGGGTGACGACAACCAGGGACGTCTCGGCGAACACGGACGCGAGGGAGGCGACGAATTCGCGCTTCTCCGTACGGTTCACATCCCGTCTCCATCATGACCCACCCACCGAAGCGGATGAGCCGGTTACCCAAGGACCACCGACAAAAGCCGATGATCCGGTTCGCCTGTCCTTGTCACGAACGCATGGCCCACGAGCCTGAACCCGCACAACCAGCACCCTCGTCTCCCGGTCGCGCCCGCTCCAGTTACCCGGAACCGACATTGAGGCAAAAGCCACGCCCGGTCTTGGACAGGATCGGAGCCGCACGCATGCGCACAGCCCCTGGAAGCCGGGCGACCTTTCAACCGCCCGGTATCGTTTCTCAGCCGCCGAAGGCCGCCACGTCCACACGCACACCCGGACCCATCGTGGAGGACAGGGCGACCTTCTTGAGGTACGTGCCCTTGGCTCCCGTGGGACGGGCCTTCTGCACGGCGTCAACGAACGCGCGGATGTTCTCGGCCAGCTTGTCGGCGCCGAAAGAGGCCTTGCCGATACCGGCATGGATGATACCGGCCTTCTCGGCGCGGTATTCGACCTGACCGGACTTCGCGGCCTGCACCGCACCCTTGACGTCCATCGTCACGGTGCCGAGCTTGGGGTTCGGCATCAGGCCACGCGGACCAAGCACCTTACCCAGACGACCGACAAGACCCATCATGTCCGGTGTGGCAATGCAGCGATCGAAGTCGATCTCGCCAGCCTGCACCTTCTCCATCAGGTCTTCCGCGCCGATCACGTCGGCACCGGCAGCCTTGGCTTCCTCAGCCTTCGGACCACGGGCAAACACGCCAACGCGCAGGGTTTTGCCCGTGCCGTTGGGCAGGGACAGCAGACCACGGACCATCTGGTCAGCATGACGCGGATCGATGCCGAGGTTCAGGGCAATCTCGACGGTCTCGTCGAACTTTGCCTTGGCATTGGTCTTCACAAGATTGATGGCCTCATCGAGACCATAAGCCTTGACACCATCAACAGCCGCGCGGGCAGCGGTCAGACGCTTGTTCTTTGCCATGATCTCAGCCCTCCACAACCTGCAGGCCCATCGAGCGGGCGGAACCGATCAGCATGCGCACGGCGCCGTCGATATCGTTGGCGTTCATGTCCGGCGTCTTCTGCTGGGCGATCTCGCGCAGCTGGGACATCGTCACCTTGCCGACAGCGGCAGCCTTGCCAACCGTCTGGCTGCCCTTGGAAATCTTGGCGGCCTTGAGCAGGAAGTAGGTGTTCGGCGGCGTCTTCGTGATGAAGCTGAACGTGCGATCCGCATAGGCGGTAATAACCACCGGGATCGGCATGCCGGGTTCAAGACCCTGCGTCTTCGCGTTGAACGCCTTACAGAATTCCATGATGTTCAGGCCGCGCTGACCGAGAGCGGGACCGACCGGCGGGGACGGATTCGCCTTACCCGCGGGAATCTGCAGCTTGATGTAGCCAACAATCTTTTTGGCCATATCCGGGACTCCTTGATGTTGCACCCGGACCGCGGTTCTGACGAAACCGCCCCCACGCCCGAAGGCGCACGGACGACTCTCCCGCGTTCCGTAAGAGGGCGGCCCATACGCCGGGATTTGCACAGAGTCAAGCGTTCGCCCCTCCCCTACGGCCCTGGGACATGACACAAAACCGCCGTTTCATGTTACTCTGCCAGCCGTCATGTCCCGCCCCCCATCCCGCACGCCCCGCCCTGTCGGGCCGCCCCCCGATGCCGCATCCCTTCGCGCTGCCGCCCTCGCGCATGTGGCGCGCTTTGCCAGCACCGAGCGGGGTCTTGCTCAGGTGCTCGAACGCCGGATTACGCGCTGGGGCCGCCGCGCCGCGGATGACGGGCAGGACATTTCTGAAGTGGAAGCCGCCGTTCGGGACCGCCTTCCTCTCGCCGCCACGATTGCCGCCGAAATGGTGCGTCTCGGGGCCGTCGATGACGCGGCCTTCGCAAAAGCCCGCACAGCGCGTCTTGCGCGCAGCGGCCTGTCCCGCAGGGCCGTGCAGGCGCGTCTCGCCACCAAGGGCCTCGCGCCCGAGTCGATCGAACAGGCCGTGAGCACGACTCTGGGCGATGACGAGCAGGCGCGCGAAACCGAACTGGGCGCGGCCCTCGTTCTTGCCCGCAAACGCCGCGTCGGCCCTTTTTCCAGCGACGCGCCCCGCCCGGAAAATATGGCGCGCATCGCCGGAATCTTCGCCCGCGCCGGCTTCTCTCATGACACGGTCCGAACAGCCCTTTCCATGGACCGGGAAGAAGCGGAAGACCGCATCATTGCCCTGAAAACAGCTCTCTGAAGTCACATGCCCGGACGCTTCTCCTCCCTCGCCTGCCTGCTCTCCCTCCTTGTTCTCACGGCATGCGGTGGCGGCGGGACAGGACGAAGCTGGCACGGCAGCCTCCAATGCGCGCCATGGGCTCGTGAACATTCCGCCGTCGCCCTGCGCGGGTCCGCAGCCTCATGGTGGGCGCAGGCGCAGGGACGCTACGCCCGCTCACCCCAGCCACGCCCCGGATCGGTGTTGGTGTTCCGCTCCACCTCCCGCCTGCCCGACGGGCATGTGTCCGTCGTGCGGGAGGTCCGCAATGCCCGGGCCATTCTGGTGGATCAGGCAAACTGGAATCCCGGGCGGGTGGATCACGCCGTACCTATTGTGGATGTGTCGCCGCGCAATGACTGGACGCGCGTGCGTGTGTGGTGGTCTCCCACCGGCACGATGGGGCGCAGCGTCTATCCCACCTACGGTTTCATTCTCCCCCTGCCGCCCAATGGATGGATTTCGTGAATCGGGAGTCATTGGCTTTCAGCGCGCCAGACGTGTAATGATGCAATGAGAGGGCGCGTGAATCCCGCCTCTCTGGCGGTTTTGCCCGCCATTGACAGTCAATCCGTAATGACCGCCGCCCCCGTCCGCGTTCCGCACCGCGCGACGGACAGCGCGAGGAGTCGAGGCAATGGGTAGTTTCAGTATCTGGCACTGGCTGATCGTTCTGGCCGTTGTGCTGATCGTGTTCGGCGGCAGCGGCAAGATCAGCACGCTGATGGGCGATTTCGCCAAGGGCATCAAATCCTTCAAGAGAAATCTCGAGGACGACGAGTCCATGGAACACGGCGCAACGAAGCCCGACGACCGTATCGGCGCACCGCAGCCGGGACCGGCCAGCTTCACGAGCGAGCAGCGCGACTCGAAGCCGGTTTCCAGCAGCACGCACTAAATACCCTGTTGTCGTAAGGACTCCGTGACATGGCCTCCGTTGCCATAGCGGCCGACCGGACAGCCGGAACCGGCCCTCAGGATGCCGCATGGAATGAAGCGGTCGCGCAGATCATTCGTGCCGGCCAGCGCATGGACCAGCGCGGATGGGTTCCGGCCACAGCCGGCAATCTGAGCGTTCGTCTCGCGGATGGGCGGCTCGCCGTCACACGCTCGGGCGGCCACAAAGGCTTCCTCACGCCGCAGGGTGTGATCGAGGTGGACGTGGAAGGGCGCGCTCTGCATGAGGGCGATCGGCCAAGCGCCGAGACGCTGCTGCATTGCCAGATCTATCGCCGGTTTCCCGGCCTCGGCGCTGTTCTGCACGGTCATTCGGTCGCCAGCACCGTGCTGTCGATGCTCACGCGCGAATCCTCATTGCATCTCGCCGATTACGAGGTGCTGAAGGTGTTCGAGGGGCAGACCACACACGACACCCGGCTGCCCGTGCCACTCTTCGCCAACGATCAGGACATCGCCCGTCTTGCGCGTGAGGTGGAGCCGCATCTGGCCGACATGAAGGCGGGCTACATCATCCGGGGCCATGGCGTGTATGTCTGGGGACCGGACATGGACACGGCTCTTGCCCGTCTGGAAGGGCTGGAGTTCCTGCTCGCCTGCGAACTGGAACGATGCAAGCTCAAGGGAGGCGCATCATGAGCAGCCTTCTCATCTTCAACGACACGAAGCCCGGCGAACCCGTCGTCAACACACACGATCCCGCTGTTATCGCCGCCGAACTCGCCCCCCTCAACGTGCGCTTCGAGCGGTGGACCGATGTGGAACCACCGCCGCGCGATGCGGATTCGGAAACGGTGCTGGCATGCTACGCCCCATGGCTGGACCGGCTGATGGGAGAAACCGGGGCGGGGTCAGCGGATGTGATCCGCATCGATGTGAACACACCGGGCCGCGAAGTGCTGCGTGAGAAGTTCCTCTCCGAGCACATACATTCTGAGGATGAGGTGCGGTTCTTCGTGCATGGCAGCGGCCATTTCGTGCTGCATGTGGACGGTCGCGTGTACGATATCGGCTGCACACAGGGCGATCTCATCTCCGTGCCCACCGGCACGCCGCACTGGTTCGACGCGGGCGAGATGCCCGATGTCGTGGCGCTGCGCATCTTCACTCACAAGGACGGATGGATTGCGGAGTATACGGGCGACGACATCGCCCTCCGCTTTCCCGCCGCGGTCGCATGAGCACACAACCTTCTTCTCCTTCGGTTGTCCTTCTCGATATCGAGGGCACCACCCTGCCCGTCGCCTTCGTTCACAAGGTGCTGTTCCCCTACGCCCGTCGCACGCTGCCGGACCTGATCCGCACACAGGCCGACAACCCGGTCGTCGCACAGGCGCTTGAGGAAACCCGCGCCGCCGCTCCCGGACGTGACCCGATGGAGCAACTGACGGCTTGGATGGACGCGGACGCCAAGGTGGCCCCACTCAAGGCCCTGCAAGGTCTCGCCTGGGCCGAAGGTTATGCTTCCGGCGAACTGGTGGCGACGCTGTTTGCCGACGTTCCTGCCGCGCTGCGAACATGGAAAAACGCGGGTCTGACACTGGCCGTCTATTCCTCTGGCTCAGCCCCGGCGCAGAGGCTGATCTACGGCCACACCACCGATGGCGATCTCACCCCCCTGTTCGATGCCTTTCTCGATCTGGAGATGGGCGGCAAGAAGGAAAACGCCAGCTATCGCGCCATCCTCACCCATGAAGGATGGCAGGCTGCGGATGTCCTGTTCGTCTCCGACGTGGTGGCGGAACTCGATGCCGCCCGCGAGGCCGGGCTGCGCACCTGCCAGATGGTACGCCCCGAAGACGGCACCGTCGCAGGAGACCATCATCCCGTCGCCCATTCTCTCGATGACGTGGCGCGACTCTTTCATCTGCCGGACCCGGCCGCCCGGACATGAGGGCGCATCTTCACACCGACTGGCGCGCCATCCCCGAGGAAGCGCGAGGTGCGGTTGCGGCACTTGGCAATTTCGATGGGGTCCATCTGGGCCATGCCCATCTGGTCCACACACTCCACATGGCACGACCGGACGAGCCGCTGGCCGTCGTCACGTTCGAGCCGCATCCGCGTGAACTGTTTCGTCCACAGGACCCACCTTTCCGCCTGACGCTGAGTGAGGAGCGATTTGCCGCTCTGGCCGCGTTGGGCGTAAAACACGTGTTCCAGATCCGCTTCGACGAAGCCTTCTCCCAGATGCCCGCCGAGCGCTTCGTCTCCGACGTTTTGCATGATGCACTCGGGTTGCGTCACGTCGCCTGCGGGCACGATTTCGCCTTCGGTCACAGACGCGGCGGCAACACGGATTTTCTGGCCGAACGCGCCACCGAACTGGGCATGGGCTTTACGCAGGTTCCAGCCCTGACCGACGCTAACGGTCCCTATTCCTCCACCCGCATCCGCCGCCTGCTGCAGGATGGCTATCCGGAACGGGCCGCGCAGGAACTCGGGCGGCCGTGGTCCATTCGTGGTGAGGTGCATCATGGGGACAAGCGCGGGCGGCTTCTGGGTTTTCCCACCGCCAATATCCCCCTTGGACGGCACCTTGAACCCGCACGCGGTGTTTATGCCGTAACCGTCCGACTGCCGGATGGGCGGGCCCGGTTCGGGGTCGCCAATATCGGACGACGCCCGACCATCAATGACGGGCAGGAAAGTCGGCTGGAGGTCAATCTGTTCGATTTCGAGGGCGATCTCTACGGCACCACCCTCTCGGTCGCCCTGCACGCCCTGCTCCGCCCCGAGCGCAAGTTCGACGGGCTGGACGCGCTGAAGGAACAGATCGCCCGCGACGCGCAGGAAGCCCGCGTGCTGCTGGAAGCGGAACTCTCGGTCTGAGGCTGTAGCGGAGCCGCGTCAGTCCGGCGCGCCCGCGAAGTCCTTTTGCCAGACCGTTGCCTTGCGTTCGGGCGGATTGGTGTTGCACGAGACCAGATAGACCCCGAGCACGAACGTGAAATTGGCCAGCGTGTTGAACCACGGCGCCAACGCATACAGCCCCGGCACACCTGTTCCCTGCCACGCGACATAGGCCAGAAACACCAGCGAGATCGGACGCAGCCCGAGAAACATGGTCCGCAAGGGATTCACGAATCCCGGCCGAATGAGCGCGCGCAGCCGGTTCACGCCGATATAGAACGACACCCACATGAACCAGATGAGGCCGTCGAACAGGATGTCCATCATGCCCATGTGAAAGAAGACGACCATCGCCACGGTCGCGGCCGCTGACAGCATGAGCGAGCCGAACAGCAGACTCATGCCCAACTCGAACGCGGGCAGGCGCTCGGGCAGACGGTCAGCGAGAGGCTGGAAGACCCGATCGAGAATCCACAGATCGACCTTCGATATTCCCTCGCCCGCCGTCATGCCGCGCTCCGCTCAGGCTTCGCCCTGAGGCGTCTTGGTATCGACGGCGCTCGGAAGAAAGTGCGCAAGAGCCGGCAGAAGCGAATCGGCGGGGAGGCCCGTCTTTGCGACCAGCGCCTGCACTTCGGAATTGCCTAGCACCTGACGCAGTTCATCGGGCGTGATGGGCAGGTTTTCGCCGTTACCGACCCAGGAGCGCACCTTGTCGCCCAGTCCGGCGTCATCGGCCTTGGCCACCAGAGCCTGAATGGTGGCCGGCTGGAGCAACGACTGAAGCTGATCGTTCAGCTTCGCGTGCAGATCCATACCCATCGCGTTGCCCACACGGTCCACGATATCGGTGAAAAGTCCCACTGCCGTCCTCCCTCACATTCCCTGAGCCCATACCCGTCATGCGGGCTGTTCCAGCGTGTTCGTAGCGCATCCGCAAGGGATTGGCGACAGGCCGCACACGCGATACGCTGGCACTTGGAACTGTCGGGCTTCGGTATGGAAATGGCAGTCATGCGGTCTTGACCACAAGACACGTTGCTCAACCGAGGTATCCATAGTCATCCGTTCCATGCCCTCATGATCAGGCAGACCTTGTGCCAGCGCTTCCCGGAATTCCGCTTTTTCTGATCAAGCGCCTCTCGTTCCTCAGCCATCTGCGGCCAATAAGCAGGCCGGGCGAATCACGAAATACCGCTTTTCGGTGGCTTTATGCCCCCACACCGGCAGCGCTTGGCTTCGCCGTACGCACTACAGCCGCCTGCCTCATGGCCATGGTCATCGCCATGTGGATGGAACTGGACGATCCACAATGGGCGGGCATGACGGTGTGGATCGTGGCGCAGGGTTCGCGCGGCGAGAGTCTGTCAAAATCGAAATGGCGACTGGTGGGCACGGCCATCGGCGTGATCATGTCGATCACGCTCATCTCGGCCTTTCCACAGGCGTCGTGGCTGTTCTTTCCGGCACTGGGGATATGGCTGGGCCTGTGCTGCATGCTGGCCACGCTTGTCCATAATTTCCGCTCCTACGCTCTCGTTCTGGCGGGCTACACCACCGCCATCATCGCGCTCGGCGCCGTGCCCAATCCCGACAACGTGTTCATGGTGGCGATGTCGCGCGCGACCTACATCGTGCTCGGCATCACCTGCGAGGCGCTTCTGGCCGGGATTTTTGCCCATAATCTGGCTGAAACGGCGCGACGTAACATTCGCCAGAAGCTTCGCAGCGCGCTCGTCAGCGTCTCGGATGCGCTGTCCGGACTGCTCGAAGGCAATCAGGCCGCCCTTGTGCGTTCCCGCGCCTTGTTCGGCCCCCTGCTCACGATCAACGACCAGATCGAGTTCAGCGAAGTGGAAATGGGGCCGCACGCGCATGAGGGCGATCACGCACGCGCGGCTCTGGCAGCCGTATCGGTCCTTCTCTCACGCGGGCTGGGCATGGCCGTGCGCCTCCAGTCGCTTGATCAGGCGCAGCCGGTCTTCCAGAAGACGGCCATCCTCACCCGGACCTTTTTCGAAAGCGTGCCCACACGCCTCGACCGTGACGAGGATGTGGAAACGCTCCGTCATGACCTCGCCCTTTTGCGTGCAGAATGCCGGCAGCGCATCGTTGATGCGCTGACAGAAGAAATCGCGATCGGCGATCGTTCTGGGCAGGATCCCCGTATTCCCCCGCTGCTCGATCAGCGCATCCTGCACAATGCGCTCGACGAGCTTCTGGGCGAACTGGAAATCGCCATTTCGGAGTTCGAGGCCAGCCATCAGGTCATCCGCGGCGACCATTTCCGTTTCCGCCTCCAGTCGCACCGTGACCTGCGCGAAGCCGCCTATAACGGCATCCGCGCGGGCATCGCCGTCATCGTCGCCGGGCTGATCTGGGAAGTCACGGCCTGGCCGACCGGACTGGGCTTCATCACCTTTGTCGCCCTGATCTGCGGCCTGTTCGCCACCCGTGAGAATCCGGTGCTGGCGACCTCCAACTTCCTCAAGGGTGCGCTCTGGGCCGCCTTTGTCTCGTTCTTCCTCGTCTTCCTCGTCATTCCACGCCTGTCGGAATACGAAACTCTCGTGGCGGCCCTCTCACTGCCCATGATCGCAGGCGGCCTTGCCGCACGTAATTCCGCCACCGCTCTTCACGCCGCCGCCTACACGCTGCTGCTCCCCAACTTCGTCCACACATGGAATCAGGGGCGCTGGGAAGAAATCCAGTGGTTCAATTCCACCGGCGCGGTCGTGATGGGCGTGGCGTTCGCCGTGGCGATCTTCAAACTCGTGCTGCCGTTCGACGCCGCCGCCGAGCGCTGGCGCATGCGCCGGACCATGCTGCAGGATCTGCGCGCGCTCGCCATCGCCCGCCCCATTCCGCTTGCGCAGGACTGGACCGGTCGCAACATCGACCGGTTCGCCCGCGTCATCCGTCACGCTGGCCCCACGCCATCCCCCACCATCGAAGGCTATCTGCAGGGCACACTGGCGGCCATGACCATCGGACTGAACATCATTCGCCTGCGCAACGTGCTGGCCCGCAACCAGATCCCGGCTCAGGCCCGGCTGGCGCTTCAGGCCACGATGAACCGCATGAGTCGCTTTACCGGCCAGTATGACCGCGCCTCCGGCGTCGCCCGCCGCGCCACCGCCATCCTGCGCCAGATCGAGGCCCGTGAGGAGAACATCTCCACCCGCATCGAACTCACCCGCGCCATTGCCTATCTGATCGTCGTCTCACACGAACTGGACGCGAACGCGGTGTTCCTCGACGCTTCCAAACCGTTCAAGGTCTGAGCCGAAGCGCCTATCTCCCACGCGCCTGAAGTGCGCGGATGTCGGCCACCGCCGCCTTCACCTGCATGTCGATGCCGATCCGACCCAGTTCCGCCGTTGCAGGGCGCGGATCGCCTCCATACACGCCCTCCGACACACCCGGTTTGACGGCTGCCCTCAGAGCAGTGCTGCGCACCATCGAGGGATCGACCGCCAGCATCAGGGACGTGTCGCTCAGATCCGCATGGGTGCCGATATCCGCACCCAGACCCTTCGCCCGCAGCGCCTGCGCGTAAGCGCCACCCACCACGGTGTAATAGCCGTCGCTGCAGGCAGCATGGGCACCACTGGCCGCCCATGCTTTGTCCAACTCCGCGGCCGTCCGGCACATGTCACGCCGGTAGCCGCCATGGTCTCCGATAAAGACCACCAGCCGGAACCCCTGCACACGGAAACTCTCCGCCGCCCCTTTGAGCAACCCTGTAAAAACGGAAGCCGGAATGGAAATGGTGCCGGGGAACCGCATGTGGGACGTGCGCGGCGACGTGCTGCCCTCCGGCACATAGGCAATCACCGGGGCCACGAGCGCATTACCCAGTTCCTGCGCGATCAGGTCGCCCAGAGCCTGCGCCCGCACGTTGTGCTTGCCCACCGCAATATAGGGACCGCTCTGCTCCGTGCCGCCAACCGGCACGATGATCGTGTCGTAACCCGCGTGAAGCGCATCGCGGATTTCCGTCCATGTCAGCCGCTGGAACTCGACCTGCGGCGCGGCGTGAGCCGCACAGGGCGCAAGAACGGAAAGGGCCGCAGCAAGCGGAAAGAAACGGAAACGACGCATGAGGCACTTTCTCTCGACACACCAGACGGTTCTGCCGGTATCGCGCCCCGTCTGTCCCGGCAAGAGGTCAGCCGATCCCCTTGCGGAATTCGCCCCATGCATCGAGTGCGCGCGCCCGTGCGCCCTTGTGATCCACAATCGGACCCGGATAGTCCCGTCCAAGCACAACGCCATAGGCCCGCAATGTGTCAGCATCCGCTTCCCACGGAGCATGGATCAGAGAGGCCGGCACCCGTGCCAGTTCCGGCACCCAGCGGCGGATATACTCGCCCTCCGGGTCGAATTTCCGGGATTGCAGGATGGGATTCATGATGCGGAAGAAAGGGGCCGCATCCACGCCTGTGCCCGCGTTCCACTGCCAGTTCACCGGATTGCTGGCCGGATCGTGATCCACCAGCGTGTCAGCGAACCAACGCTCCCCTTCTCGCCAGTCGATCAGCAGATGTTTCACGAGAAACGACGCCACCACCATCCGCACGCGGTTGTGCATCCAGCCGGTGCGCCACAATTCGCGCATCCCGGCGTCCACCAGCGGATAACCTGTGCGACCCTGCTGCCACGCCGCCAGCCCCTTGCTGTCCGTGCGCCACGGCAGCGCGTCGAACTCCGGGCGTAGATTGCGCATCGCCAGATCTGGGCGGTCGAACAGCAGCGACCACGCAAACTCGCGCCAGCCCAGTTCGGCAAGGAACTTGTCGGCTGCCTTTCCAGATCGTTCGACCGCCTGCCATATCTGTGCGGGCGTGATGTGCCCGAAGCGCAGATAGGGTGAAAGCCGAGACGTGGCGTCCTGTGCGGGGCGGTCGCGTTCTTCCGCATACGCTTCCACGTCCGTATCGAGGAACGCTGTCAGATGCGCGCGCGCTTCCTCTTCACCGGGAATCCACGCGTCGCGCAGGCCACCTGCCCAGTCGGGCGACGTCGGCGTCAGACCCAGACGGTCAAGCGGGACAAGATGAGGCTTCATCTCCTCCGGCAACTCCACAAAGGAAAGAGAGGGCGGTTCAGCAACCGGCACACGCGGCGGTTCAGCGGCCCGTACAGCACGCCAGTACGGTGTGAACACCTGAAACGGCGCGCCGCCTTTCGTTCGGACGGTCCATGGCTCGTTCAGCAACGCGCCCGCAAAACTACGGGCAACGATTCCCTCTTCCTTCAGAGCCGTCTTGAGGGCGGTATCGACCTCCCGCCCCACCGGATCGTAGCGACGGTTCCAGTGCACCGCCTGCACGGCGGCCACTCGCGCAAGGTGAGGAATCACCTCCCTCGCCGCACCACTCAGCACATGAAGCGCGCCACCCCGCTTTCGTAGCGCGGAATCGAGCACGCGAATCGCTCCATCGAGCCACCACCGCGCGGCTCCGCCGGGAAGCGCTGCCTCCTCCAGCACAAAGATGCACAGGAGAGGACGCTCCTCCTGCGCTGCCGCCCACAAAGCGGCATTGTCGGTCAGGCGGAAATCCTCACGAAACCAGAGGAGTACGGGCGATACAGATGTCATGCCCAAGGCTCTAGCCTGCTCTGGAAACCGCGTCGATCAGACACCGCACTGCCACTGTTTTCA
The DNA here is from genome assembly GCF_011516945.1 of Acetobacter estunensis. Classification (GTDB taxonomy): domain Bacteria; phylum Pseudomonadota; class Alphaproteobacteria; order Acetobacterales; family Acetobacteraceae; genus Acetobacter; species Acetobacter estunensis. The sequence goes on along the minus strand of NZ_WOTH01000004.1, from coordinate 80,653 downwards.
CAGTGTGGGAGAGGTGGTTCCCGTCACACGCCAGATCACGCCCCCCGTGTCATCGGCCACCAGCAACGCACCGCTACGGTCCACCGTCAGCCCCACGGGGCGACCATGCGTGTGCGTCTCGTCCGGCGTGAGAAAGCCGGTCAGCACTTCCTTCGGCAACCCTTCGGGACGGCCATTCACAAACGGCACGAACACCACGCGATACCCGCTCTTGGGCCGGCGGTTCCACGAACCATGCTGGGCCACGAACAGGCCCTCGCGCCATTCCGACGGCAAGGCCGTCGCCTCCATGCCAAACGCGATGCCCAATGACGCGGTGTGCGGTCCAAGCGCATAATCCGGAACAAGGGCTTTTGCGACGGCGTCAGGGTTTTCCGGCTTCACGCGAGTGTCCACATGCTGACCGTAATAGCTCCACGGCCAGCCATAGAACGCCCCCTCCTTCACCGCTGTGATGTAATCCGGCACCAGATCGCTGCCGATCTCGTCGCGCTCGTTCACGGCCACCCACAACGCCCCTGTCTGTGGCTCCCACGCCAGACCGTTGGGGTTGCGCAGGCCGGTCGCATAGGGGGAGAGTTGCCCGGTCGCGAGATCCAGCCGGTCGATCCGCGCGCGCCCCTCTTCCGCCGCCAACCCGTTATCGGCCACGTTACTGTTGGACCCGATTGTCACGAACAGGGAGTGTCCATCGGGACTGGCGAGGATGTTCTTCGTCCAGTGATGATTATAGCCCGAAGGCAGGTCCACCACCTTGCGCGGGGTGCCGGTAATGCGCGTGTCCCCTTCGTGATACGGCACGCTCACGATCGCATCCGCGTTCGCGATGTAGAGCGTGTCCCCCACCAGCGCCATCCCAAAGGGCGAGTGCAGATGCTCAAGAAACACCTCGCGCACATCCGCCGTGCCGGTGCCCTTGGTGTCGCGCAGAAGAATGATGCGGTCAGGGCTGGGACCGCCCGCGCCGACCTTTCCCATCACCACCCCTGCGATGCGGCTCTTGATCGATTTGACATCTGTGTCGGGTGAAGTGCTTTCCGCCACGAGAATGTCGCCGTTGGGCAGGCGATAGAGCCAGCGCGGATGATCCAGCCCCCGCGCGAAAGCCTGTACATTCAGGCCGTTTGCCGCCACCGGGCGTTCGGTGTTCTTCCACCCTATGGGTGTTGCGATGCTGATGGTGGGCAACACGGTCTGATTGGGCGCAGGCAGGATAGGATGCGGGCCGACGCCTTCGTCGACATGCAGCGTGGCTTCCTCCGCATAGAGCAGCCGGTCTCCCGTCATCACCACGGCCAGCACCACAACAACCATCGCGCCACCCGCGACCATGCCCCACCGTTTCCACACCATGCGATCGCTCCTGCCTGTTTCGGACTACCGTGACTGCTGCGCGATATGTCCGTCCGCTCTCAACGCAGATCTCTCCATGGGTTTTCCCAAAGCACCATCATTACTTACTGTGGCAACGCAACTGGCGAAGGCACGTTCATGCTGAACCTCTTCTCGATCTCTTCGAACGAGCAGCCTTTCGTTTCGAAAAAAGACCGGCGCAAGCAGGAAGATAAAGCCGCCAGAACACCCCGCACTTCCCCATGCCCTCCGGCGCTATGGTGATATTTTTCATTGCAAAATCCACAATATTTGCAGGAACGATCTCATGACCACGCCCTCCATTACGTTCGCCACCTCCGTTCCACCCGTACTTCATCAGCGCACACTGGAGGCCCGTCATTTCCGCATGTGGCTGGAAAAGACATCCACCGACTTTGAGCTTCGCGCCGTTCTCGTGCGCGACATGCTGATGTTCGGCTCACGGGTGGGATTCATCGTGGTGGAAGCCGACGCCCGGCACGACGGGGCGAAGATGCCCTGCTACGCCATTCTGCGCGGCCCGACCGTTTCCATCATGCCCGTCATCACCATCGAAGATGCTCCAACGGAAAAGCACGTCGTACTCGTTAATGAGGCGCGCCTCCCGGCAGGCCGCATGGTCGCGGCACTTCCTGCCGGGATGGTCGATAATGATACGGTGGATGTGGCGGCGTTGCAGGAATTGCACGAAGAAACGGGCATCGACCTCACCCGCACAAGCCATCGTCCTTACCGGCTGCGCGAGGAACCGGTTCTCATTTCTCCCGGCGGCAGCAATGAAGAAATGACGCTCTACGCCGTGGACATCACGCTCACACGAGCTGAAATGAACCAGATGATGGGCCGCAAGGAAGGACTGGCGAACGAGCACGAGCACACAGCCGTTCTGGTCGTGCCATTGGACGACATGCCCCGTCACACGACCAACGCCCACTGTCTTCTGAGCTGGTTTCTCTACCGGGCGCGTGCTGTGACCGGTCGCTGAATCTCCAATAAAAAAGGGAGAGCGCTGCTCTCCCCTTTCCGTCCTGTTTTCCAAGATTCCGCTGTTACTTCTGCGGATATTTGAAGGTGAAGGTCTCGGTAAACGGCTGCCAGAATCCCGGCGTGCCCGTCTCCTTGTCAACATGATGCAGGAAACCATTCACCTCGGGAGAACTGTAGGTCAGCACCACGGTGTAATCGCCGGGGCCATCCATCTTCACGTTGTTGGCGTAGTGCGGGCCGTCCTTGGCGGTCATGGAACGCATGGTGCCCGCCGCCTTGAAAGACGAACCCTTCTTGGTCAGCGTGTAATCGATCTTGAGGTACGGAACCCACGCCCCCTCGGGGAAACCCCACTGGTTGTCGGCTGTAGCATGCACATCCGTCTCCAGATGGATCACATCGTCACCCATCGGCATGTCCGCCGGCATGGGCGCCATCTCGATGCCCACGAGATAGCTTGAGGCGATCTCCATATCGTGGGTCTGGACCGGACCGCCCACTGGATATTCGCGGGCCAGTGCTGGAGATGCGAGCAGCGCAGCGGCAAGCCCCGCCGCGGACAGGACGGGAACAGCTTTTTTCATGACCGACCTCTTTTCAAAATGAAGACAGAAGAACCGCTTCAGCCTGCGACGGATTGCCGCCGCATCGGGGCTTTGGGAAGCTGGCGACGTACGACGCGCTCGGCCACGAGAAGGGCAAGCAGCGTCAGCACCCACACGAGAACCTGAATCCCCATCGGGCGATCGGAGTAGCCAAACAGCGCCTTGGCCGCCCGTCCGATCATGCTGCCGTCCGACAGCAGCCACGAGGAATCCCATAGGTCGAAACCCAGAGCAGGGATCAGGTCGTCATTGGCAAGAAGGGCGGCGGCCTGACTGGCCATCCCGGCCGCCAGCAACGCCACCAATGTATTCGTCACACTGAACAGATGCTTGAGCGGGATAATGACAAGCCCGCGATACAACGCCCATGAGAGGGCCGCACCACAGGCCACACCCAGTAGTCCGCCCAGAATCATGCTGGCCGCACTCTCATGCGCCGACACCGCGATTCCATAGAGAAACAGCACGATTTCCATGCCCTCGCGCAGTACCGCCACGGCCACGACCGTCGCCATGGCGAAGAGGGATTTGCTGCCCGAAGACACCTCAGCACCGAAGCTCTTCGCATTCTGTGCCATCTCGCGTCCGTGCCGGGACATCCAGATGATGTGCCACGACAGCATGGCCACCGCGAGACACAGAACGAACGCCGAGAAAATGTCCTGTCCGTTGCCCGAAAAAGCCTGCGAGAGCGCACCGGCAAAACAGGCCAGCAGAGCCGCTCCCGCCACGCCCGCGCCGATGCCGCCCGCCACCCACCAGCCGCGTCCGGGAATGCCGCGCGTGGCTGCCAGCACGATCCCCACAATCAGACCGGCTTCCATCACTTCACGAAAAACGATTATCAGACTTCCGAGCATGACTTATTTCCCCACCGCCGTTACGGTGCCGCGCGCCTGATCAGGGTGATAGTCGTCGAAGAAGGTGTAGGTGCCCGGATGAAGAGGACCTGCGTGGACCCGAATTTTCCCGCCCGACACAATGATTTTCTCAAATTTCATGTCGTAGCTCTCGAACTCGTCAGTCGTGTCATCCTGATTTTCAAGTTCGATGAAAAACCTCTCGCCCGCCGGTACTTCAACATGATCAGGCGTGAAGTGATGGTCCTTGAGCGTGAGTTGCACCACGGTCTGCGCATTCGCCGTGCAGGACAGGAAGATCAGGCAGAAAGGCAACAGATGGCTGAGGCGCATAAGCGGGTCTCCGGTCGTCTTGATGTGCATCGCTATTAAGAATAATTATCAAAGTCAACGTACAGTTCGGGGAGCACCCAGCGTCATCATGTCTTCCACCCATCCGTTGGCCTTCATGCGGCTCCCCTATCCGCTGCTCACCGCACTCGACAGCCGGATGTACCATTTCTGGCTACAGCCGGTTCACTACATCATCCGAATGCTGCACATCCTGTCGTCAGCAGCGTTTTTCGGAATCGAGCTTCTATTCGTGCTGGCGGTGGCACAGAATCTCGATCGCCATGTACTGACATCCATCTCACGTTTCATGATGCGTCCACTGCATTGGAGCTTTGCAGTCGTGATGGCCACCGGCGTGCTGCTGTTCTTCTACGACCCCGTGCGCGTGGGCAGCCGGGCCTATCTCACGCCCAAACTGCTAGCCATCGCACTCGCCCTGCTCTCGGCGCGTCTCGGTCATCGCGCCATTTTCCGCCCGATCGTGACCAGCGAACGCTCCGTCCTTCCCTCATGGTCAGGCGTGTTCTGCATTGCCAGTTGCGTGCTCTGGATCGCGGTGTTCGTGTTCTCGTGCTTCAACACCGAGGGCGTGCCCAAGGTCTATCTGCGCCACTATTTCTGAGTGATGACGAAAAGCTCAGCGCCAATCGGCGGGGTTTGAGGGCGGCTCCACAGGCCGCCCCAGCGACACAGCATGAGACCATTTCCGTCCCGTCATAACAAAATGACGGCCGCAATGGTCCATGCGTTATGCGGATAATCGAACGCCTCAGCATGGGAATGCACAGGGGATTAAAGTCAGTCACAGACACTGGCGGCCCAACCAGACGCAAACATTGCGACGGCAAATCCATAAGGATGCGCGCAGCGAACAGTGAATACGATATATTTTTGCGGAGGAAATGGTGGAAGAGGTTGGATTCGAACCAACGTAGGCGTACGCCAGCGGATTTACAGTCCGCCCCCTTTAGCCACTCGGGCACTCTTCCGTTGGGGCGACGGATTAAGGGGCTTCAGGGCGTCTGTCAATGTGCTTTGACGTTTTCCCTGCTGCGGAACGTGATGACGGGCCGCCCAGACCAGCGTATAGCACCCGATCATGCGCACACCTCCCCCACACGCCCGTCCCGACGCGGCATCCTCCTCCCGTAAGCCTGCACGCCGCCATGGACGCGGACACGGCAAGTCGGGCGGTCCCTACTGGATCTCCGGTATCCACGCGACACAGGCCGCTCTAGAGAACCCTCACCGCACGATCCAGCGCGTCCTCCTTTCCCCCGAAGCGGAAGCCGATTTCGTCGCGCGTCTGTCTGTTCCGCTCCCACCGCATATCGAACGCGCCGACAAGAGCCGTTTTACCGCCCTTCTGGGCGCGGATGCGGTGCATCAGGGGGTTGCGGCCCTTGTCGAACCGCTTGAGGGCATCGCGCTGGAAGACGCCATTGAGCGCCCCGGCCCCGTGCTGGTGCTCGATCAGGTGACGGACCCACGCAATGTCGGCGCCATCCTGCGCTCGGCCGCCGCCTTCGGAGCGGCCTGCGTTGTGGTGCAGGACCGCCACGCGCCGGAAGAAGGCTCCGCGCTGGCCAAAGCCGCCTCGGGCGGACTGGAGATTGTGCCGCTGGTGCGCGTGGTCAATCTCTCGCGTTGCCTTGAGACCCTTCGTCAATGCGATTTCTGGACGATCGGTCTGGATGCCGGTGGTAACCGTCTGGATGGCGCATCCCTCCAGGGACGCCGCACCGTGCTCGTGCTCGGCTCAGAAGGCGATGGTCTGCGCCGACTCACCCGCGAGAACTGCGATGAGATCGCGGGACTTTACATGCCGGGCACGATGGAGAGCCTCAACGTCTCCGTCGCTGCGGCCATCGGATTATACGAACTCGTACGGACGCGCTGAGTCCTGCCGGTTGTTACGCTGGTCCGTCAGAGACGGATCAGCGCCAGAACGTAGACGATCACAACCATGGCGAGCACGAAACCAATCAGGCCGAAAAGACGACCTTTCTGACGACGTGTCAGTTCAGCCTGCTCAGCGGCGGTCAGATCCATGGATGTCGTTGTCATGAAAGCCATCCCATCAGGGCGTGATCGGCGAGCAGGCCGCAAAACAGCAGGAACAGATAGGCCAGCGAAAAGCGGAACGACACGCGCGCCGCCTTGTCCCCGTTCAGACTGACACCGCCCGCATCCTGCTTTTCACGCAGTACGCGCACGGCGCAGGCAATGAAGCCAAGCCCGAGCGCCAGCGCCGTCACTGTATAAAGAGGTCCGCTCAGACGCAGAAAAGACGGTACGAGCGACACAGCCAGAAGCAGCACCGTGTAAATCAGGATCTGCCAGCGTGTATGACGCGCTCCCTTGACCACCGGCAACATCGGAATACCGGCGCGCCCATAATCCTTGCAGGCATACAGCGAGAGCGACCAGAAATGGGGGGGCGTCCACAGAAAGACAATGGCGAACATGACGATGGGCATCACGCTCATGGAGCCGGTCGCTGCCGCCCAACCGATCATGGGCGGGAATGCCCCGGCCGCACCGCCGATCACGATGTTCTGCGGCGTCGAGCGCTTGAGCCACATCGTGTAGATCACGGCATAGAAAAAGATCGAGAACGCCAGAATACCGGCCGCCAGAGCGTTCGTCGCCAGCCACATCAGCGCCACAGAGAACACCGACAGACCCAGCCCATAGGCCAGCGTTCCATCCGCGGGAATACGTCCGCCCGGAATGGGGCGCGTGGCGGTGCGCTGCATGACGATGTCGATGTCGCGGTCGTACCACATATTGATGGCACCAGCCGCACCTGATGCCAGACAGATGCACAGGATGCTGACAGCCGCAATCACCGGATTCATGTGACCCGGCGCCATGAACAGACCCGCCGCCCCTGTGAACACCACCAGCGAAATCACACGGGGCTTGAGAAGCTGCACCCAGTCATGCGCCTTTGTGCCGACGCGCGCCGTCTCGAAACGAGGCCGTGCGGGACGCCCCTCTGCAACAGCGCCGCTCACCGGCCGATCTCCTGGGAAGTCACCCGGGCCGACACAGCGTTGCGCATCGTTCCCAGAAGAACGGCGGCCAACATGATGAGCGAAGCCACCATCAGACCGCCACCAAGCGTTTTCATGACGTCATTACCGCCCGCCAACACCACGCCAAAGAACATGAGAGCGAACTGAATCTGCGCCAGACGGGCCGGATAACGGCCTTCAGTCCGCGCATCGATCCAGCCATACAGCGCGCCGAACAGAACGAAAGCCGCACCGTTCAGAACGGCCATATGCACGCCCTGCCCTGCCCAGCCTGCCGCAAGCAGCACGAAAAAGCCGGAAGCCCAGAGCACGGGCACACCGGACTGCGCTCCCAGCGCCACCTTCCGACGCCACAAAGCCGACACCCAGATAAAGGTGAACACAATCGAGGCCATCGCGGCCAGAACATTGCTCTCCGTGACAGTGACCGCCTGCGAGACATGGGCAAGATTTGCTTGCGCCCACAGCACAGGACCACCCAAGCCAGCAATGGCGGAGACCGCCACCGCCAGATGGCGCGCACGATCCGTCGTCGGTGCAAGTGCCTCGAACAGACGTGCGGCCATACCGAAGGCCGCCACCAGCACGATCAGCGTCAACGGCGGTGCAAACGAAACGATGGCCTGCCCCCCGTTGATGAGTGCTCGCGTGGCGGACGCCGCCAGAACCGGTGCGACGAAGAGCAGGCCGCAGGCGGCCAGAAGCTGCGTCCAGACAAAAATGGAAAAGGGCGCCAGAACGACGGGATGATCGTCACCACGAGGCGCCACCACGCCCGGGCCCGCATGCGAATCCAGAACAACGCCCAGCGTGGTCGCCGCGAGAAGTGCTGCACCTGCACACCAGACCACCACACCGAGCGGCGCGACAGTCCCGGACGCCGCAAGAAAAATGGGTAAGGAAAGAGCGATCAACCCTAATGCGACGACATCGAACGGTTTTACGAGACGATTCGCGCTGGATGAGGCCCCTATCAGATCCTGCCTCAGGAACAGGCGCCCAAAACCACCGAGAAAAGCGGGCACACCGACAAGCAGCAACATGGCCGCAGGGTGAAACCGGGCAATCGCTTGCGCCAGATCATCGGGCAGAAGACCGATCTGCTGCAACAGCATCGACAGACCCGCCAGCCCGCTCACCCCCGCAGCAAGCAGCAGATACCCGGCCACAACGGGCGAAGGAACACCCCCGTTACGGCTGAAGGTTCGCTCGGCGGAGGACGTCGAAACAGCCATGGTCACGCGCATCTTTCATCAAGTCGGGAACACGTCTTCCACCTGACAGGGCGCGGCACGCCTCCGGCAGGTGGGTGGAAAACATCCCACCCTACCGAAAATTCATGCAACCAGAAAGCGTCATCCCCTCATGCCGCCACAAGCCAGCCCTGTCCGTGACGCGCAGGCAAACCCGGAATGCGGGGATCAGGCGACTTTTTCCTGCGCAGCAGAAAGGTCTTCCTGCCGAAGCGTGACGAGGGTGAACAATCCGGCAGGGGGCACAGGCTCGATACGCGCCCGCGCGATATCTTCCGGAGGCAGAAGCGCTTCCATCGCAAAGTCGGGGTGCCATCCCAGAGAATGGGACGCCCGCGCCATGCCACGCTCAATCGCTCCGCGCACACCATGGGGCGTCAGGAAATGATTGACGAACAGGATATAACCGTCGGGTTTCACAACGCGCTTGAGTTCGGTCAGCAGGCGGCGCGGATGCGGCACGACAGACGCCACGAACATGGCCACCGCGATGTCGAATGAATTATCCGCAAAGCGCGTGTCCTCAGCGTCCATTTCCAGCAACGCATCGACATTCGTCAGATGATCGCGACGCACGCGCTCACGCGCGCGCGCCAGCATATCGCCCGAAAGATCGATTCCCGTGACCCGCTTGGCCGCAGTGTAATGCGGCAGCGCAAGCCCCGTTCCCACGCCCACTTCCAGAACACGACTGCCCGGCAGGCGATTGACGGCTGCCACGGCGCGCTTGCGCCCGAATGCGGAAATACCGCCAAAGACGGTGTCATACACACCGGCCCAGCGTCGGTACGCGGCCTTTACGGCATCGGCGTCCAGAGCAACCTTCGGCCCGTGCGCCTCTCCCTGACGAGACACGTCTTCCGCCGACTCGCTGCGGACCCTCTGCAAGACTTCGTTCATCACGCCCCATTTGCCCCAAGTTCAAACCCGCAAACACAGACCGGGGCATTCCGCAAAGGACGGCCGTGCTCAGAGTTCGGCGCGCACATTGCCACAGCCGCGCACAACCACCAACCCTGCATCGCTCTTCCACCGTCTCGCTCTTCTTTCACGCGGATCATTCTCCTACACTCAGGAAATGCACTCCGGCATCACGCCACGAAGACGATGCCGCCATCCACGCACGAGAGGAGTCACACCGTGCAGATAATCCTTATTCTTCTCTGCATCGTGATCTGGGCCTCCATGTTTGGTTTCTATTGGAGAGAGCCACTCTACAAATGGCTGGATAACAAGCTGGATTTACAGAGATTTCACCGCAAAAAAGAGGAAAAGACCTGCTGCATCAAACCCTCTGCCGAGGAGCCGCCCGCAGGCTGATCCATTCGTCAGGTCGTCAGACGCGCTTCGATGCAATCCCACAACGTGGCCGCCGGATTGGTGCCGTCGAAACGCGCGAGTTCCTGAAGGCCCGTGGGGGACGTCACATTGATTTCCGTCAACCAGTTCCCGATCACATCGATTCCCACGAAGATCAGCCCCCGATCACGCAGCATCGGACCGATGGCCTCACAGATTTCCTGATCGCGCGGCGTCAGTTTCACCGGTGTCGCCACGCCGCCCACATGCATGTTCGACCGCGCCTCGCCCTCCGCAGGCACGCGATTGATCGCCCCGATGGGCACACCGTCCGCCAGAATGATGCGTTTGTCCCCCTGCCGAACGGCGGCTTCATAGCGTTGGATCATCAACGGCTCGCGTGAGCGGGCAAAGTGCATCTCCAGAAGAGCGTTAAGGTTCTGGTCGTCCTCACGAATACGGAACACGCCGCTGCCGCCATTCCCGAAGAGCGGCTTGACGATGATGTCTTTCCAGCGATGGCGGAACGCGCGGATTTCATCTGTGTCCCATGTCACCAGAGTCGGCGGCATCAGTTCCGGATAATGGGTGACCAGCAGCTTTTCCGGGGCATCGCGCACCGAACGCGGATCGTTCACCACTAACGCACGTCCCGGCCCAACGCCGTGCACATGCTCAAGAAGGTGAGTAGCGGTAATGTAGGCCATGTCGAAGGGCGGATCCTGACGCATCAGGATCACGTCCATGTCGCCAAGGTTGCTCCGCACCGCCTCTCCGAAAGTCGCGTGATTGCCCTTTTCACGCCGGACCTGGACTGGACGCACCCGCGCCGTCAGTTGCGTGGAGGTGCCATGACCGCCTTCCAGAAGAGCCATGCTGTTGACTTCATAGACAAACAGGCGGTGTCCGCGTGCCTGCGCTTCCAGCATCATGGCGAAGGTCGAATCACCATTGATGTCGATCCCCTCCAGAGGATCCATCTGCACCGCGACATCAAGCCCTGAAGTCATGACAAGCTCCGTTTTCCTGCTGTCGACTCCTTTAGGGCAATTCACATCCCAAGCAAAAGGAGAAGGTCAGGCTGGAAGTGGATAGGAGATGGCAAGCAGTTCGATCAACTCAGGCCCACGCGGTGTATGAAGCGTGATTTCGTCTCCCACGCCGCGCCCAAGAAGAGCACGGGCAACCGGCGACACCAGACTGATTTCGCCCCGCTCGGTTACAGCCTCGTCCACACCCACAATCGTCACCGTCGTCTCTCGATCGCTTTCGTCCGCATAAGTAACGGTCGCGCCAAAGAACACACGGTCGCGGCGCGTCTGCTCGGCAGGCTCGACGGAAATGGCCGTTTCCACACGCTTGGTCAGAAACCGGATGCGCCGGTCGATCTCGCGCAGGCGCTTTTTTCCGTAGATGTAATCGCCATTTTCAGAGCGATCTCCGTTTCCCGCCGCCCATGAGACAACCTCCACCACAGACGGCCGCTCCTCACGGACCAGTTGCGACAGTTCCGCGCGCATGACCCGCAGACCCGCTGGCGTGATGTAACGCCGCAGGTCCTCGCTGCCGCTCACTTCTCCTGTCATATCTCAACCGCACTCCACTTGGCGGCTTAGCCAACGGCGAGTTCGTTGAGTGCGGTATCGACCTCCTCGAAACTCGGCATCAGTTCGCCGGGAATATCCTTGCGTCCGATCTCCACACTGACCTGAGGCGCATTGCCCTGCAGGAACGCGACGAAGACCGCACGGATGAGGTCATAATAGTGCGCGTCCTCTTCCACAACGCTGCGGATACGGGAGGAAAGCGGGCCTACAATACCGTAGGCCAGCAGAACACCCAGGAACGTGCCGACCAGCGCGCCCGCGATCATCTCGCCAAGAACTTCCGGCGGCTTGCTGATCGATCCCATGGTCTTGATGACGCCCAGCACGGCGGCGACGATTCCGAGTGCCGGCAGTGCATCCGCCAATGTCTGCAGACTGTGCGCGACGTGGCAGTCTTCCTTGAGATTTTTTGCAAGTTCGCGCGACATCACCTCATCGAGTTGAAACGGATCGTCCATATTCATGCTGATCATGCGCAGATAGTCGCAAATCAGACGCCGGACCCGCTGGTTGTCGCGGATTTTCGGATATTTTCCGAAAATCGTGCTTTCCATGGGGGTCTCGATATGCTGCTCCAGCGCCATCACACCGTGGCTCTGAGCAAGGCGCGTGAACGAAAACAGCAGGCATAGAAGCTCAAGGTAGTCCTGCCGTCCGAATTTCGGTCCCTTGACGGCCTTACCCAGCGCACCCGGCACATGTTTGAGATCCCCAATGGAGCTTGCCATGACAAACGTGCCGATGCCCGCTCCCATGATGGTGAGCAGTTCGAACGGCATCGACTTGACCAGCGGCACGATGGCACCGCCTGAGGCCGCAAAGGAGCCGAACACGCAAAGCAGCATAAAAACCAGGCCGCCAATTACCAACATTCAGTCTGTCCTTATCTTCTGACCGGATATCTCTCCGGCAGGCAGCACCGCGCCTGCGGGTGCAGTGGGTGCGTTGTTCTGTGGTGTGGCGGCTGCGTCCGGCAGCGGAACATCATGTTCGCGATGCAGCAGGAGCACGACGCGGCGATTGGCGGCCGAAGCAGGATCCGCCGGGTCCGCCAGTTGACGATCCGCACGCCCCGACACTTCCAGCAGCCTCTGTTCCGGAAAACCGGCCTGCTCGAGAATCTCCCGCGCCGAATCCGCCCGTGCGGCCGACAGTCCCCAGTTGGACTCACCTTTGCGCCGATACGTTGCCGCATCGGTATAGCCATAGATTGAAAGGTTCTGGGGCATTGCCGTGAGGTAGGGCGCGATCAATTGCATCAGATGCGTAGCGTTGGCATTCAGCTGCGCCGAACCCGTGTCGAACATCGGCTTGCGGTCGCTTTCGGACAACTGGATCCGCAAACCTTCCGGCACCAGTTCCACTTTTACCTGAGGCGCCAACTGACTGGCCGCCGGGTCCTTGTCCATGGCAGCATGAATCTGCTGCGCATCATGCTCCAGGTCTTTTTGTTCCTGAGCTGCCGCATCAACCTGTCCACTCTCGCCCACATCGGTCGTAGAGCCGGTTTTGCTGCCTCCAATCGGCACGATCTTCGCCAGTGAGGGTGGAACCGACACAATGCGGCCGATACTTCGGTCGGGAAAAGACGGATCGGGCGTACGCAACATGCCCCGCTGACGCGTATCGGAACCACTTCCCGCAATATCGCGCCCCACCACGACCGCAACGTCCGGCCCAAATCCACCAGCCTTCGCAATGGCGCCCTTGCTTTCGTGTGGGGTTGGACCCGGTTTATGGGCCGCGCCGTTATCGGGCTTTTCCGACATATCCAGATTGCCGGTCTTGTGGGTCGCCTGCTGCGTGTCGTCCTGTGCTGTAGGCGGGGTCAGTCCCGGATCGGACATAGTCTGGCTGGCGGGCGCAGATGTTGACGCCATGGGATTGAAGAAGTTGGCGATGCCGCGCCGACGCTGCTCGGTCGTGGCGTTGATGAGCCACATCACGAGGAAGAACGCCATCATGGCCGTCACGAAGTCCGCGTACGCGATTTTCCACGCGCCACCGTGGTGGCCATCGCCACCACCGCCACCGCGTCGAATCACGACGATCTTCGGTTTGTTGTCCCCGTTGCGCGCCATACACCTCTCCAACTTGCGGTGCATGCTGGTTGAAGGGGCTTAAAACACGCTTAATCCCTTGCCATCCGGGAACGACTCATCATCGAGAATGACGGTCCCGCCCCTGACTGGTGGGAAGCCGATAAAGAATCGACTCGGCCTGTGCCGACAGAGGACAGCGGACCCGAAACAGCGCATAGCGTTCGGCCTCCCGTCCTTTTCGGGCACGCACCACCTCCCCGAGAGGCTGCGATTCCTTCTGCCACGGATGATCCGTCGGAAACGAACGCCGCGCATTCCGTACCAACACCCCCCATCCCGTCTGGCATGTCAGTTCCGGACGTCCAGCAAAAGCCCAGCGGGGATCGACACCTCCCACCACCCGGTCAGGCAACCACAACGCCAGTTCGGATGCCAGGCCGTAATCGTCGGATGCGACAAACGCCGCTCCCTGTGAGCGGGCTGCCACCTCATCCATCAACTGAGACCAACCGCCAGCCTGCCGCAACGTGACGTCCAGATGCCGCCCCAACGGCAAAGCACCCGTCAACGCTTGCGTCAGCACCAGACCACTGAGCAGAAACCCGAGTGCCGAGGCCGCCTTCCAGCCCCGCGCACCCTGCCATGTCACCAGAAGGACAATGGCCGGATACAGCAGGACGGGCCAGTTGGGCTGCACCCGATCCCCCGCCGCGTGCTGAAAAAAGACCAGCGCGGGCACGCCGATAAGGCAGAGCAGAAGCCGGTCCACACGGTCTCGCGCCCGCACAGCATGCCATAGCGCCAGACCGCCCAGCAGAAATATTCCCGGCGTGAGCAACCCGATCTGGCCGCTCACCAACTCTCCCAGAAATTGCGCCGCCCGTGCCGGGTTCCAGTCCCCGGTTCGCCCACCCTGTTTGATGAAACTGGCCCATCCATGCGCTGCGTTCCACCCGATCACGGGAGACGCTCCGATCACCGCCAGAATCAGGCCCGCCCACGGCCAGACCGTGCGCAACATGACGCGTGCCTGCACGTCCCAACCCACCCACACGCCCAGTGCGAGAACGGACAGGATCATGGTGTATTTGCTGTCGAAACCAGCGCCCGCCATCAGTCCAAGCACCAGCCACCAGCGGTTGTCACCGCTCACAAGCAAACGGACGACCGCCCATAGGAAAATCGACTGAAAGAACAGAAGGGGAGTGTCGGGCGTCATCACGATCGCGCCCAGACCCACCGCCAATGTCGCGTTCAACAGCACGCCAGCGATAAAGGGAGACGTGGATGCACATGAAGGAGAGGACGACCGATCACGCAGAACAAGCAGATCGCGCATCGTCATCATGACGAAAAGCGTTCCTACGCCCGCCGCAAACGGACCGGTCAGCCGGATCCCCAGAGCGCCATCGCCCAGCAGGAAGGTGCCCAACCGGATCCATACGGCCACCATGAAGGGATGGTCGAGATAACCGGGCTGAAGCGCCCGCGACCATGTCCAGTAATAAGCCTCATCGGGCGTGATCGGCAGGAGGGCCGCTACAACGACGCGCAGGGCCGTGACCGCGACCAGAAGCGCGAGCGCCAGTGTCCACTGCTGCCGATTCACGATCCGCGAGGTGTTTCATTCATTTCGAGCGCCAGATCAGAGTGGACGACACGGCGTAATTCCACACCACGCCGATCACCGCACCCGCCGCGCTAGCGCTGCTCCAGTCCTCCCCTGTTCCGAGAAAGAGCGTGGCCACGCCGATATTGGCCCACGCGCCGATGGAACACACGAGAAGGAACACGATCAGCCCACCCCACATCCGGGCACCTTTCAACCGGCGATCCCGATAGGTGAAGGTGTTATCGAGCCAGAAATTGGTCAGCATGGCGACAATCGTGCCGACCGACTGCGCCCCTCCAAAACCCACTCCCCCCAGTCGCAGCGCCTCCATGACCAGAATGTTCACCACCACCCCAACCGCGCCCACCAGCGCAAACGCGATGAAGCGGATGGGCAGCCAGCCACGAAACAGCTTGTCGAGGATCAGGGCGAGGAACTGGAGCAACACCAGAAAATCGAGCTTGCTCTCACCCGCAAGGCGCGGCCGGAACACACACGGCACCTCCTCGACGCGTACAGGCCCCGGGGCGGAAAGAATCAGGTCCATCAGGATCTTGAAGCCCGCACCCGAAAGACGCGGAGCGGTTTTCACGAACAGATCCCGCCGCAGTGCGAAAAAGCCGCTCATCGGATCGCTCAGCTTCACCGGCATCATCATCTGCGCAAGACGGATGCCGCCATCCGAAAGGGCGTGCCGCCACGCATTGGCAAGTCCGCTGTTATCGCCCCCTTCGACGTGGCGGCTGCCCACTACTATATCGCATTCTCCAGCCGCCAGCTTGTCGATCATCGTTCCCAGACGGGACTCGTCATGCTGAAGATCGCCATCCATGACCGCGATGTAAGGAGCGGAGGACGACAGCGCGCCTTCGATCACGGCCGTGGACAGGCCCCGCCGACCGATGCGGGAAATGCCACGCACACGCCAGTTGGTCTGCGCCAACTGGCGCACCACTTCGATCGTTCCATCGGGCGAGTTGTCATCGACGAAAACGACTTCCCAGTCCCGCCCGGTGAGCGCCTGCGTCAGCGCTTCCACAAGCGGCCGTACATTTGCCGCCTCCCGGTAACAGGGAACAACCACCGTGATATCCGGCGTTCCGATCCGCGTGACCGAAGCCTGCACCGGCGTCCGGACAGTCGGACGAGACGCAACGACACTCATGTTTCACCTTCTCCTCCCGCCACGGCCACAAGAGGACGCGAAAGCGTGGTTCGGATGGTCTGAAGCGTCTGCACACGCATGACATGCGGCGCTTCTGTCAGGCGGCGGGTGAGCTGGTTTTCATGCGTCGTGTCCCGTGCCGCCAATCGCACGAGAAAATCGTCACCCCCGCGAATCATGTGGCATTCGAGCGCTTCCGGCCATGTCGCGACCAGCGCCTCGAACTGGGAGAGAACCGCCTCTTTCTGGCTGTCCAGACCGATCACGGCGTAAAACGAGATGGGCCACCCCAAGGCACCGGCATCCACATCGGCGTGATAGCCCGAGATAACGCCCAGTTCTTCCAGCCGGCGCACACGACGCAGGCAGGGCGGTGCTGAAATGCCGACGCGCCGCGCAAGCTCCACGTTGGTCATGCGGCCGTCCACCTGCAACTCGGCAATGATCCGCCGATCCACCGCATCGAGTTCCGCTACCGTCACGCCTTTGTCTCTCCACACCCTTCTGCGCGCTGCATACAGGAGGTACCAGCCCCTGTCCAAAGCCCCTGCGTAACGGAAAACACAAGCCGCGGGTTGCCCTTGAGCGTCCGCAGGCTCATATCCGCAGCACTTTGGATTTCGCATTACCGTCACGGACAGAGCGAAGGACGCCATGAGTACGACGACCTCCACCGACCTTCTCATCATCGGCGCGGGCCCGGCTGGCTACACCGCCGCGATCTACGCCGCGCGCGCCAATCTGGCGCCTGTTCTGGTGGCGGGCATGCAGCCGGGCGGCCAGTTGATGATCACCACGGATGTGGAAAATTATCCCGGTTTCGCCACCGCCATTCAGGGGCCGTGGCTGATGGAGCAGATGGCTGCGCAGGCCGAGCATGTCGGCACCCGGATCGTTCATGATCTTGTCACGAAGGTGGACTTTCGTAACGGTTCGCCATTTCGCGTGACACTCGATGGTGGGGATGTCTATCTGGCGCGCAGCGTTATCATCGCCACGGGCGCACAGGCGAAATGGCTCGGCCTTCCCAATGAAAAAGCCCTTCAGGGGGCTGGCGTGTCGGCCTGCGCCACCTGCGATGGCTTCTTCTTCCGGGGCAAGAGGGTCGCGGTCGTGGGTGGCGGCAACACAGCGGTCGAAGAAGCTCTTTATCTGACCCATCATGCCGACCATGTGACCCTGATCCACCGTCGCGATTCCCTGCGTGCCGAAAAGATCCTTCAGGACCGGCTACTGGCCAATCCCAAAGTCTCGGTCGTGTGGAACTCGGTCGTGGCTGACATTCTTGCTTCGGGCACACCGCCGACCGTCACGGGTGTAAAACTGCTCAATGTACTCAACGAGACGATGAGCACATTGCCGGTCGATGGGGTGTTCATCGCCATCGGGCACTCCCCCAATACCGGCCTTTTCCATGACCAGCTCATGCTCGACACAGAGGGCTATATCGTCACTGAACGCGGCACCACCCGCACATCCGTGCCCGGCGTCTTTGCCGCAGGGGACGTTCAGGACAAGATTTATCGACAGGCTGTGACGGCAGCCGGCACAGGCTGCATGGCGGCCCTCGACGCGGAACGTCACCTTGCCGGAATTGTTGCCTGAATGAGGCAGAATACTTGACCTGACCTCATATTTCCGTCACGAAAACCCATTGGATGCGCCGCAGCCCGGATGGCGCATGCTCAAAGTTATGTAAGGGAGAGTGGTGTGGACTGGGACAAACTCAGAATCTTCCACGCTGTTGCCGAAGCCGGTTCCTTCACGCACGCAGGTGACGTGCTGAATCTGAGCCAGTCTGCGGTTTCACGTCAGATTTCTGCCCTGGAGGATGTTCTTCAGGTTCCACTCTTCCATCGCCATGCCCGAGGCCTCATCCTGACCGAGCAGGGTGAGACGCTCAATCAGACGGTGCGCGAGGTCTTCTCCAAACTCGAGATGACCCAGACACTCCTGACCGAGAGCAAGGAAAAGGCTGCCGGTCGTCTTCGTGTCACCACGACGACAGGTTTCGGAAGCTGCTGGCTGATGCCGCGTCTGCACAAGTTCATGGAGCAGAACCCGGACATCTCCATTTCCCTTATCCTTGAAGACAACGATCTCGATCTTGGGATGCGGGAGGCCGATGTTGCCGTGCGCATGCACGCTCCCCGCCAACCGGATCTGATCCAGCGTCACCTGGCAGATTTTCCCCTGCATGTGTACGCGTCCCCGCGTTATCTGGAGCAGTTCGGACAACCCGCCTCTCTGGACGATCTGGCCACGCATCAGCTCGTTGCCTTCGGGGGTTATCATCCTCCCGTCCCGCATGTGAACTGGCTGCTGGAAGCCGGAATGCCGGAAGGTCAGCGTCGTCCTGCCCGTCTGGAAGTCAACAGCATGGTGGCGATGGCTGACGCCATTTCTTCCGGTCTGGGGATCGGTTCCGTGCCGGGTTATGCCGTGACGGAGTATCCGACGCTGGTGCGGGTTCTGGCGGACGTGCCAGCGCCTCAGGTTGAGGCGTTCTTCGTATATCCGGAAGAACTCCGGAGTTCCAAGCGGGTCGCGGTGTTCCGGGATTTCCTAACGAGTGAGTTGGGGCTACGGGGATAAAATCCTGCAAGTTATTCATTTATAGAGAACTCATCACGGCTTTTCTACGTTAATTGTTACCATAATTAACGCAGAAGAAATTATTTTGTTATGTGATATAATAATAAAATTCACACCAAATGAGTATAAAAATGCCACTAAATCTATCAAAGAACTTTCCACAGAAAGCGACTGACCTAAAAATTGGAATTGGCATAACCACATTCAACAGATCTTCTATATTAAAAGAAACTATTGAAGCGATAAAAAAATTTACAGAAACAGAGAGTTATATTTTTGTTTCTGATGATGGCTCTAGTGACGATACTTTAGACATAATAAAAACGTTCAATGTTGATTATCTATCAGTTTCTAATCGGGGAATTGCTTGGAACAAAAATCGAGTACTATATTATCTATTAAAATACCGCGAATGTGACATTATTATTCTTTTAGAAGATGATACGCGACCTACTACTATGGGATGGGAAAAAGTCTGGATAGACGCCGTCCAGAAATATGGACACGTAAACTTAGCTCCTTTGCATTGGCCAAATGAATACCTGCAAGGCGAAGGAACTGTAGATAATCCATTTATTTCAATATATTTAACTGGTCAATGCTCTGCTTTTAGTCGGCGGGCTTTAGCCGATGTCGGATTTATGGATACACGTTTTCGGCGTTATGGTTTTGAGCATGTTGATCATACAAATCGTTTCATTCGAGCTGGATACGGTGGGATACAAGAAAAAGAAGGCGAAGAGAGACTTCTTCCTTATTTGATTCATTCAAATTTAGAAGTACGCGGTCTTGATAAAGGCCCTGATTATGAAGGCATTTCTTTCAACTCGCCAATTTACAAAAAATTAGCAAAAGAAGAAATCTATCGCCATGCATGGCGAGGGGACGAAGAAGCCGCCTTTTTACGTTATGAAATGTTTTGTATACAAGAACAAACTCGTTCTACGCAGCCACCTCCCCCCCAACAATTAGAATGGGAAATTTCCACTTTCAACGGGGAAAAAATATACTATTCCCCTGAATATCAAACCTTACGCGGAAAAAGAATTTATCCAGATATGACCGAGGTACAATTACAAATACTTGAAGAGGGAATGACACTTACTGTAAAAATTGACCATTCAAAACATTTCCTAATATTTAAAAAAAATGAGGTTATCCTTCACACCAAAAATCCACAAAAAGCAACTATATTCTCCATTTCATATACAAAAAAATCCGGATTTGGACTTCATCTCGATAGAAAATTTTTATGCTATGACATTACTAATGAAGAAAAAATAAATGTTACTCGAGAAAACTTATCAGAATGGGAAACTTTTTTCTTTTTGAAGTATGCAATACCAAATTACAAAATATAATAAACTCTAACGATAACCAAATCGTCTTTCTAAATACAACTCCAATGAAGAAATATCAATTTCGTAATCACTATCATTAGGCGCAACGTCAGTATTTAAAGTTTTTCCATAAAAAACAACATACGAGTCGCCTCGTGCCATTGCTAAATCCCAATAAAAAGGTTCCACCCAACCCTCTGGCGCGAACAGAATAGTCTCCAATCCCAGCGCAGAAAAGACAACATTAGTCATTGCAGCCCCCATACAACCAGCAACAATTTCAGCCCCAGAAAAAATCTCTGCTTGCCGTTTAACACTCCATCCAGAAATATCTATGAGATCAAAATTATATTTCGAAAGAGATGCCATTACTTCATTGTAATTTACAAGCGCCCGCCGTTCGGGTGGACGACGCAGAAGGAAAATACGCTTAGAACTATTACTTCGTCTCATTTTTTGCCCCAAACAAGAAAGGTACTTTAATGCTGGGGATGATTTTACAATCGGATGATATGTCGTCGGGGTCACATAATAAGCATCTTTTAATCGTATTGGATAACGTCCATCATAGAAAATGAACTCAAATTCATACTCCGGAAAAGCCATACAAATCGACTCTTGCCTCACATAATTCAATAATTCTGATCCAGACTGCAGTATAATATTTATTTTTTTACCTTTAAATCCATCTAAAGCCTTGAATCTTGGAAGATCATCCACAAGCCAGTGCCCATAATTAGATGCTGATCCTGCTGATGTACAAATAAAATTCACATTATCATTCTGATAATTGTATTCTATACCACGAGAAAAATTCACATCCGGTACAGGAAGCGCAGGTCGGTCATTTGGGCGAAATATTTCGTATAAAACAGTTATTTCTTTATCTAAAAATGGGTATATTATACCTCCAACCACGTAAATATCATCAAATTTTACTAAAATCACATTTTGCATTACGGCAGGAGAATTCTCCAATGGAAAATTGTAAAAACTTAAGTTATCTAAAAAAGACTTATCACCAAATGCAATAAGTTTACTTCTATCATAACAACAACATTCAAAAACTTCAGTTAAAAACTTTATTCCATTGTGTTTTTTTGTGTTAAAACTTCTAGCCGATGATAAGATTATATTTTTTCCGCCATAAAATTTTTCTTTAAACATTTGATCTAGTCTAGTTTTTCCAAGTATGAAATTTGGAGTATCATTGTAATCGTTTGTAAAACTATCCGATACATGCCGCACCCAACACATCGGATCAGGACCACTTTTATCTGCACACAAAGGAACAACCATCCGCGCCTGAAAACCTGGCGGGATATTTTCCCACATCAAACCCATTCCAGCTCTTTGTGCAACACCCCATTGCACAACATTATTACTTTCAATCTCATCGGAAGATCGAGTATTTATATATTCAGAAAAACCCTCTCTATCGAGAACAAACAATCCAACAGCACAAGACCCCACTTCGACAAAATCCATTCCATTCACATGGACAAAAAATTTACCTGCTTGATCAAACTGCCCAGCCTGATCACATACAAAAACATCATTTTGGCGTCTATTAAACTCGATGCGCAAAAAACCCGGAATCAAGCCAAAATTTGAAAGATAGGCCCGATATTCCAAAAAATATTCAAAATTAACAGAACTAAAGAAAATATCGCTCTCAATATAAACAAAATGAGTATATAATATTTCAGAATAAGAAAACTTCTCTTTCATTAATTCGATATGGCACCATGAAAAATTTTCCTCCGATACTGAATTTAATGTAACTTTCATTCTTTCATTGCAAAATTTCCCAAAACACCTATTAAATTCACAATTAAATTTTTCATCAACACCTTTTGCAACAACAACAATCTCCACAAAAATATTTTTTATATTGAAAAATCCACTAAACACATCAAATAAATACTGAAAATGATTCTCTCCAACAGCGAATGGAATACATACAAAAACATTTTTCATTTAACATACTCTATGTGTGTATTATAAAAAGGCTTTTCATTATAGCGCCAAAAAAATCTCACACCAAGAATAAAAAACATCCATATTATCCAAAATATAAGACAATGAAAAAATAATAATTATATATATAAAATTAACTTTATTATAACAAACTGATTTTAGAAATACTTTAGAAAAACCTTCACACCAACAATAACCAAATGGAGATAAAAAGTGAAAATGAAAATTTTTCGAATTTCGCATTTTTTTGACGAAAATACAGATTACATATCAAATGATGTATTTTCTGATTTTATAATAGGAAAAAAATCCAAAGAAAATTCCTTTATTGGCGATTTAGATTGTGAAGATAATATATCAAATCAAGAAACACACTCCGAAATGAGAGCACATTATTACGTATGGAAAAATCTTATGTCTGACTATGATTATATCGGATTTGAGCATTATAGAAGAATACTATATTTAGATCCTTTCCCGTTAAAATTTATTATGAATAAATATCCACGCCTTCTATTTTTACGAAAACTGATTGAAAAGAACCAACAACAAGAAATATTTCATGATAAAATTTCATTTAATAACGCACTAGAGATTCGAAAAGAAAAGAATTTCCACATAATTGAACCACTAAAAGAAAAAGTATCATCTTATGATATAATTTGCATCAGATCACAAAATATAAGCACAAAAAGTGAGTTTTGTGATGATACTTTACTCGAACACTGCATTGTGTCATGCTCATATTTCCACAATAAACCAATGTTGATTGATTTCAATCATACAACTACAAATTATAGGTGTTCATTTATTATGAAAAAAGATTTATTTGATGAATACATGCATTTTTGGCATGAAGTAATGAAAAACTTACAAAAATCTCTTAATGTTTACCCTCGAGAATTAGGATATTATTCAGAAAAATTGTTTTCTTATTATGTATTCCAAAAGAAAATGGAAAATTCTCTAATAAAAGTTACATATGTTCCAATGTTAAGTATATAATTACCCTGGAACCTATTATCTCCACCATGCAAACACCGTCGGCGGCAGCGCCGACGGCAGCGCCCGCACCAGCACGCTTTCCTTACCCCACTCCAATCGCCCCATATCGTGCCCGCGTGCGTCATAGACAATCGACACGCCGGTATTGGCAGCCCGCACCACAGGCAACCCTTCTTCCACAGCACGCAGCCGCACCGCAGCCAGATGCTGGCGTGGCCCAGCGCTGTTACCATACCAAGCGTCGTTAGTGACGTTTACCAACCACTGCGGACGATCATGCCGATCCACCACATGCCCCGAGAAGATCACCTCGTAGCAAACCAATGGACCCACAGGCGGAAGATCGGGAAGATGCCAACTTAGCGGTCCCGGTCCCGGCGTCATTCCACCGCCCGGCACAACCTGCAGCGGAATAAAACGTGGCTGATACTCACCGAACGGTACCAGACGCGCCTTATCGTACACGCCTTCCACACGTCCCGCTTCATTGAGAGCCACGATGGAATTGCGCCAGTGCTCATCAGGTCCGACCCGCAGGGTTCCGATAACACCCGCCGTCGCCCCTTCAGCGGCCCGTGCAATCATCGACCGCGCAACATCATCCTCTTCCAGCACGCCCGGAAACGCCGTCTCGGGCCAGACATAAACCACCGGCCGCGCCGCTCCCTGTGGCTGCCCAGCCATTTTCAGCCCCTGTGCCACGCCTTCACGCGTCAACCGGAGATAACGCTCGAAAATAGCCCGAACATCGGAGCGAGTGATTTTCTCCTGTTCCGGCACATTCCCCTGCACCAGCACCACAACCGGTGAAGACGCCGTAGGAGCCGCCGCCTCGGCCAAGGCGTAAAACCGCCACGCCCCCAACCCGGCCCATACGAGCAGGACCATCCCGCCAGCAACGATGAACCGTCGTCCAAGCGGCATCAGAACGGCCAGAAGTACGGTCAACAGCGTCAATCCGTCCACACCGATCCACGCGGCGGGCTGAATCATCACATCTCCCGCCAAACCGTGGAACGCCCAATCGCTGCCGATTGGATTCCATGTGAAGCCGCTGAAAAGAAACAGCCGTCCCATATCGCAGACGGTCCACAGAACCGCGAACAGTACGCCGCGCCGCCAGCCTGCGGGAGCCAGACGACACACACCCGCGGGCACGGCAGCAAACGGCGCAAGAATGAAAGCACAGCCGAGGGAGGGAAATGGCACGAACCACCAGAAGTCGCTCGCGCGAATCAGAATGGCGTTAATCAGCCAGTACAGCCCGACCGCATGCAGCCCGAAACCGAAGGCGAAACCTTGCGCCGCCGCACGACGCCAATCGGACGCACGGTCGATGCCGCGCATGAGCACAGCGAACGCAAAGGGGAGCAGAAACACCAGATGCAGCGGTGGAAAAGCGAATGCCGCCACTCCTCCGGCCATCAAAGGTCGGAGCAACCGGCGCAAACCACGCGCGGTCCGACGCAGCACGCCCATGCGGGGCGGAGCGCCACCACCCGATGCGCCGCCCAAAAGGGCCTCATCTCCCCGAAACACGCTCTCAGTCGAGCGCGTCGCGCAGGCGGCGCTCGTAATGCCTGTAATATTTGTCGGCCATAAGTTCGCTCTTCACCAGAACCGCCACATCCGTGGTGTTGAACTGATGATCCACCACAGCCCCGTCACCGACATAACCGCCAAGTCGCAGATAGCCCTTGACGAGGGGAGGCAGACGCGCGAGCGCACGACGTCGGTCGATCGTCAGCGGATCGCAGCGCAGCATCTCCACACGCCGCTCCGGCAGAGCCTTTACCCGCAGGGCCGGAGGCGCGAGATGGTTATGATAGAGATAGGTCAGTTCTTCCGACAGTTCGTCCGGATTGGTCCCGGCCAGACTGGCGCAGCCAAACAGCACATCGATACGGTGCAGGAAGATGTAGGACGCGATGCCACGCCACAACAACTGCATGGCCGCACGTCCACGGTAACGTGCGTCCACGCAGGAACGGCCGACCTCAAGCAGCTTGCCGGAAAACTTGTGCAGCAGAGCGAGATCGAACTCACTCTCGCTGTAAAACCGACCCAGACGCGCAGCGGCGTCGTCCTGCATCAGACGATATGTGCCCACCACGCCTTCCGGCCCGGATGAAATGGCATGGTCAATCACCAGCAGATGATCGGCATAGGCGTCGAACTCATCCACGTCCCGTTTGAGACGAAACGCTTCTTCGCTCGGCTGCGCCCCCATTTCCTCGACGAACACGCGATAGCGAAGCGCCTGCGCGGCATCGATCTCTTCGGGTGTAGAGGCAATCCGTACGCCGAGATTGCCGCCGCGCAGTTCCCTGAACCCGTTGCGTTCGAGTTCAAGTGTGGACAGGCCTCCGTTTCGCTGTGTCTCGACGCTCATGGCGTCTCATCCTTGCGCGCGGTTTTACCTTTTTTGGCAGGCGTCCCCACCTCCGGCAGACGCCGTCCAAACAGTTCCAGTCGGAGCGAAACCAGTTCAAAGCCAAGGCGCTTGGCCAGGCGATGCATCAGCGCCTCGTGCTCCTCATCCTCAAACTCAATGACCTTGCCGCTGTCCACATCGATCAGATGATAATGCCGGCCATGCTCGGTCGCTTCGTAACGGGCGCGCCCACCACCGAAGTCCCGTCGTTCGAGAATGCCCTTCTCTTCCAGCAGACGGACGGTTCGATAGACCGTCGCCACGGAAATCTTGGGATCGAGCGCGGACGCCCGCCGATACAACTCTTCCACATCGGGATGATCTTCCGCGTCCGAAAGGACACGCGCGATCACGCGACGCTGACCGGTCATTTTCAGACCACGGTCGATGCACATCCGCGCGATTCGGGAATCGGAGAGGTCGGCCGACTTCGCCGCCGACGCGGAACGGGGGGGAGAGGAGGTCCGCACCGGACTCACGGATTGTTTCCTGCAGGCTGCATGTTCACCACCATACGCCATCGCCTAGCTGATTCTCACGCATCTTGTCCACTCGTTACCGGGATGTCACGTCAGAGAGTGACGAAAATGCACACTGATCGCCGTCTCTTGAAGAACGGATGTCCCGGCTCCACCTTGTGACCATGCCCGATTCGACCGAAGCCACAGCCCTCGACATCACCAACGAGACCTGTCCCATGACGTTCGTGCGAACCCGTCTCGCACTCGACGCGCTGGCAAAAGGACATCTGTTGCATGTCACACTCAAAGGCGAGGAACCTCTGCGCAACGTCACCCGCTCGACGCAGGCGCTCGGTCATACCGTGCTTGCTACCGAAAACGGTCCGGACAATCGACACACTCTCACGATCCGGAAGAACTGAGATCACCCTTCGCAGCAGCGGCCAGACAGGTAGGGCACAGGCATCCCACGGTCTCGCCCTCAGCCGGCACCGGCAATACGGCAGGCTGTTTCATGCACCAGCAGGACTCGGAAGCCAGACATTCCAGTGACGCGCCGCACTGTGCGCACCGCGTCACCGTCTTCATGAGAGATGCCGGAACATCGACCACGGGCGCACGTCCCGCGCGTTCATCCCAGCCGCAAGCGCGGCGTCCAGCCCCTCCGCGCTGTCCTCGAACACCACGCAATGGGCCGGTTCCACGCCCAGCCGCTGGGCCGCCAGAAGATAGAGGTCCGGAGCGGGCTTGGGTCGTTCCACATCGTCAATCGTAACGACCGCCTCGAACACATCGCGAATCCCGACCGCGACGAGGGAAGCCTCCACCACCGCGCGGGAACCGCTTGAGGCTACAGCCATGGGCAACCTCCCTGCCCATTCCCGCACGATCTCCACGACCGGCACATTCGCCTTCACCTGCGGCAGACGCGCCAGAACGCCCGCACGAGTCGCGGCCTTGATCGCCGCATGGTCGAGAGCCACCCCGCGCTCTTTCTCCAGTGCCGCCAGCACCATTTCTTCCGAATAGCCACGGCGGCTGAAAAACCACTCAGGCGCGACCTCGATCCCACCTTTCGTCTTCAATGCGTCCAGCCACGCTTCGAGATAGAGCGGCAGACTGTCCACCAGCGTGCCGTCACAATCGAAGATCAGAGCCTGCGTCCCAGCGGGAAGCTCTCCCATCAGGGGAAAGCCGAACGCGGAAACGCCGCGCCATCCCCCATTTTGCGCAGAGGCTGAAAGTCCTTGTCCTTGAAGCTCTCGGTGCGGACCTTCGAGCCGTCGGGCGTTTCCACGAACACCGTGTTGTTCCAGTCGGCAGCGCTGATACCGGTCCACAAGGTCAGCACAATCGGATCGGGCTTGCCGTCGCGCGTGGCCTGAAGCTCCAGCCGGGCGTCACCGCTGGACGGTGGTGTCTGGCTCAGCGGTCCCCAGCCGCTGGTGTGATGCTGGAGCCAGTCGTTGAGTGTCGCCACTTCCGCCTGCGTCAGATCGCGTGTGTTGCGCATTGGACCGGATACCACCTTGCCCGCCGTCACCTGCGGAAAAGTCATCGACACGAAATTCGGCAGCGCGAACAGCCAGATCACCAGCGCCGTGCCCATCGTGAACACCAGAAAGGTGATGATGAACACCGTTTCCTTCCTCATCGTCTTGTCAGTCCTTCAGCCTCGGACAGCGGAGATCACGCGCGCGACCTCCGCATCCGTCAATTCCGGGTGGATGGGCAGCGCGAGGATGCGCTTCGACAGCGCCTCCGATACCGGCAGCGCCACCCCGTCATGGTGATCCCGATAGGCCGGCTGATGATGCAGCGGCAACGGGTAATAGATGGCCGAAGGCACGCCAGCGTCCCTCATGCGGGCCTGCGTCGCCGCGCGTTGTGCCTCGTCCTTCAGCAGAATGGAATAGATCGCCCATGCGCTGGCGCTCTCCGGCACGCGGACCGGCACCTGCGCCACACCTGCAAGACCAGCGTCATAAGCGCAAGCAATGGCTTCACGCCGTGCCAGTTCTTCACGAAAACCATCCAGCTTGGCCAGCAGCACCGCCGCCTGCAACGTGTCCAGACGCCCGTTCATGCCGGTGCGCAGCACCTCATAGCGGGTCTTGCCTTCGCCATGCGTGCGCAGAGAGCGGTAAAGCTCGGCACGCTCCGCGTCGTCCGTCAGGATCGCTCCGCCGTCGCCGTAACCACCCAGCGGTTTGGACGGAAAGAAGGACAGCGTCGTGGCGACGGCCTCCCCACCCAGAGGCCGTCCCCGATACACACCACCGAAAGCCTGCGCGCAGTCGTCCAGAAGAAACAGCCTCTCTTCCGCGGCAATCGCCCGCAACTCTTCCCACGGCGCAGGCTGGCCGAACAGATCCACACCGACGATGGCGCGTGGCGTCAGCTTGCCAGCCGCTTTCACAGCGGCGATCCGCGCGCGCAGACTGGCGGGATCAATCTGAAACGTCTGCGGATCCACATCCACGAAAACGGGTGTCGCTCCCAGCACCAGCGGCACTTCCGCCGTGGCGGTGTACGTGAAAGCGGGCAGGAACACCGCGTCTCCCGGTCCGATATTCTCGGCCATCATGACGATCTGAAGCGCGTCCGTGCCGGACGAGACGCCCACGCAATGCCCCACGCCGGACCACGCGGCCAGTCGCTCCTCAAGCTCCGTCACCTCGGGACCAAGCACGAAACGGCAATGCTCCAGCACCGTGTCGATCCGCTTTTTCAGGGCCGGTCCAAGTCGCTTCTGCTGAGCGGGCAGATCGAGAAACGCGATGGGCTTTTCCCCTGATGTCGCACTCATGACGTCCGTTCCTCTCCCTCACCGATGGCGGCGGTTGTAGCGCGCCCCGGCCCCGCCCGCACGCATAGGTCCATCTCGCCGGTCGCATTGTGATCGAATTCGGGCACGAGTGTCTTGAGCACCGCAATCGCCGCCGTCGCATCTCCGGCATGCGCCAGTGCCGCAATGCGGTCCACAGCCCGCTCCATTCCGGCCAGTTCCACCACACGGGGGGCGGCCATCAGCAGGCCGGGCGCGTCCGTCGGCACAGGTGCCTCACGCCCGTGAAACAACTCCTCGAACAGCTTCTCACCCGGCCGCAGCCCCGTGAAACGAATGGCCACATCCTCGTCGGGGCGCAGGCCCGCAAGCCGGATCATCTGACGGGCAAGATCCACGATCTTCACCGGCTCGCCCATATCGAGCACAAAAATCCCACCATCGCGCAGCAGGCGGTCGGTGCCCGCCACCCGCGCCGGTTCAAGAACGGGCATCATGTCCGCATCGAAACCACGCCCGTCCGTCCCGCGCACGCTGGCCTGAAGCACAAGCCCCACGGCCTCCGGCACAGTCATGAAATAGCGCTGCATGTCAGGATGCGTCACCGTCAGCGGGCCGCCGCGCTCAAGCTGGCGACGGAAAAGCGGCACCACGGAGCCGGTCGATCCCAGCACATTGCCGAACCGCACCGTCACGCAGCGCAGGGCGGCGGGATCGCCGGACGTGCGGGCGGCGATGTCGAGCGCCTGACAGTACATCTCCGCCGCGCGCTTGCTCGCTCCCATCAGACTGGAGGGATTGACCGCCTTGTCGGTGGAAATCATCACCAGCGCGCGGGCGCCGTGCTGTCTTGCAGCGTCCGCCACAATGCGCGTGCCGACCACATTGGTCAGTAGCCCCTCACAGGCATTGGCTTCTACAATGGGCACATGCTTGAGGGCTGCGGCATGGAACACGAGCGCCGGACGACACTCCGCGAACACCTCGTCGATGCGCCCAACGTCACGCACATCCGCCACCACGACGCTGCGGGGCACCTTTGGCGCAAGCTCGCCCAGTTCCACGTCGATCTGCCACAGCGCGAACTCGCCATGATCGAGCAACACCAGTCGGCGCGGCCCGAATCCCGCGATCTGCCGGGCGAGTTCGGAGCCGATGGTGCCCCCCGCGCCCGTGACGAGCACAACCTGATCGCGGATCATCCGGTCCATGCCCGCCCGGTCCAACGGCACCTGCGGCCGGTTGAGCAGATCCTCGATCATGACGGGCCGAAGTTCGATGCGCGAGGCGGGCGTCAGCGCGGTCAGCACCGGCGCACGCATGACCTCGATTCCATGAGCCTCGGCCGCCGCCAGCACGCGCCCCAAGGCTTCGCCCCGGAAGTTCGAATCCGTCACGACGAGGCTCTCAGGCAGGGCGTTGCGCTCCGCCATCCCATCGAGCAGAGCGGCAATATCGGTCACATGACCGAGGATCGGCACATTGTGAATACGCCGTCCGGCCTGATGCGTGCCTTGGCCGATCAGGCCCGTCACACGCACACCCGCCTCCGGGTTACGGTCGATGGCGCGGAGATAAAGATCCGCCACCTGATCGGCGCCCACCAGCACGATGGGACGCAACAGGGCGCGCCGCCGGGCGAGCGTGTTGCTCAGACGATAGGACAGGCGCAGGCCACCGAGCATGGCCACCAGTGTCATGGCGTAAATGAGGGGGAATGTCGGGCTGGGCAGCGGGAAACCGGTGGCTTTCAGCCCGAGCGTGAACAAAATGGCGCTGGCGACCGACGCGCCCACAATCCCCAGTAGATCGGACGTGCCGGAAAAGCGCCAGTATTGCTGCGGCATTCGGAACGGCAGACCGCTGACCAGCAGCGTGATCGCGCCACTGGCCAGAAACCACAAGGGATGAATCAACCCGTCACGCGGTGCAGCCAGCCAGCGGGCGACAGGCGCCGCCAGAGCGGCCACGCTGCCATCGAGCAGGACGTTGACCAGAATCCGATTGAACGGCCGCAGCCGGGTGCTTCTCGGCGCGACATCCGGGCGTTGCGGGACCATCACGCTCGCCCTATAGCCCACCTGCGCGTCGGCTAGAAGAAACGAAGCCGAGGTTTCTTTCCTTCCGTTCCCCTTCCGCCTTGGGATCACCGCTGCCGTTGCCCATGTTCCATGTGTTTTCTCCCTCCCTTCTTGTGCTGCTGGGCGCTTACGCGCTGTCGGCCCTGCTGACGCGCAGCATGATCCGTGTGGCGGTGCTCGATACGCCGGGCCACCGCAGCTCGCACACGCGCCCGACCCCCAAGGGCGGCGGCGTGGGCGTCATGGGAGCGTTCGGGCTGCTGTACTTTCCCCTGCATATGCTCTGCGGTCTGGACACCTTCGCGCCTGAAGGGATCGCGATATGGGGTGCGGCGATGCTGCTGGGCACGGTGTCATGGCTGGACGACGTGTATCAGTGGCCGCCCCTCATCAAATTGGCAGCGCAGGTTGTGGCCGCCGTGCTCGTCACCCTTGCGACCCTGCCGATGGGCGACGCGGGGTTCATGCTGGCGGTCACCATGCTCTGCGCCGTGACGTGGACAGTGTTCGTCACCAACGCCGTGAATTTCATGGACGGCCTCAACGGGCTGGTCGGCGGCGTGCTGTGTCTGTCCCTCCTGTGCCTCGCCCTCCCTTTTTGGCCAGCGGATGGCGTGGAATTGCGCGGCAACAGCGCCCTTCTGGCGTTCGGGTTGCTGGCGTTCCTGCCACTTAATTTCCCCCACGCCCGCATTTTCCTTGGCGATGTGGGGAGCCAGCCCTGCGGCCTGCTGATCGCCACAGCCGCACTCATGCTGGCGCAAGGCGGTCCGGTTGCGCAGGAACTGCCGAATCTGCACGCAGCGGCGCTCGTGCCCTGCCTGATCGCCGGTCTGCTCTATGACGTGGCCGTCACACTGATGCGGCGCTCATTCGCTGGCGAAAAACTGCTGCAGGCGCATCGCGGGCATCTCTATCAGGTCGCCTTCCGTGCGGGCCTCCCGATGCCCATGGTGACGCTCCTCCATTGGGGCTTCGTCGCATGGGGAGTGGGTGCCTACGCATTGCTGGGAAGGCTTCCCACTCTGCTGCCACTCATTCTGGTCGTGTTGTTGCCGCAGTTTGTCTGGACGGCATTTGTCGTGCGCCGGGTGCGGCACCATCCCGTCGGTCGCTGGTAAGCACTCTTTTATTTGATACCCGCACAAACAAAAAACGGGCCGGAAGCCTTAGGCTCCGACCCGTTGTTCCGTTTTTCAGAACTGTTCGAACCGATTACTTGATCTGTTCGAACGTCAGGCCACCCGCTCCAGCCGAAAGACGCGCGCCTTTGGCCGAGCTTTCGATCTTCAGGCGCACGCCATTCTTGTTCTCATACACGCCGCCACCGAGACCGCTGCCCAGCGTGGCTTCGCCCGCAGCCTGAGCAAATGTGCCCGCCATGTCGGCGGCGCGATGCAGGTTGTAAACCTCACCCTTGCTCACGACCTCGGAAAACCCGACAGCCGCGATCTGGCCGCCCGTTACCTTGTAGCGATAGGTGTGACCTGCAAAACGCAGAGTGGCTTCACCCCACGTATAGCCCACGCCCACATCCGCCGACTTGGTGCGAATGGTGACGGTGCCGCTGGGCCTTCCCATTGTATCGGCCGCCATGGCAGCCGGAACTGCGGCAAAGGATGCGAACGACAGCGCAGCAACAGCGGCAATCGGAGCAAAACGCATGTGGAAACTCCCGTTTTAATCAATACGGACCGGACACCTTGTCGTGTCATGTCACGTCTCTAACGTCGCATGACCCTGTCGGTTCATCCCACGACATTGCGGCAACATGACGTCCTTCACTACGTTCATCCGCGCATGGATGACCTGCCGCTCTATCCCGGCACAAAAAAGCCGCGCCCAAGGGAACGCGGCTTTTTCAAAATACGCCCTGAAGAAAAATCAGGCGGCGCGACGGGCTGCCCGGGTCTCGGAAGACGCTTTCTTCGCACCGCTCTCACCCATGATGGAACGGATCTCACGCAGATAGGCCGCACCCTTCAGCGTGCGCTGCACCAGCACCGAGCGACGGTCCAGCGGGTCCACCTTGCGGCGCGCCAGATCCAGTTCACCGAGACGATCGAGCGCGCGGGTGATGGCGGGCTTGGACACGTTCAATTCCGAGGCCAGACCACGCACGGTGTGCCCCTCTTCCTGCAAATAGCAGGTCAGGAACACCGCAAGCTGACGCGCGGAAAGATCCGGCCCATCGCGCCGCACGAGAGACACCATCGTCTCACGCAGCGTATTGACCAACTGGTCTGCTACATCGGTGTTCTTCACTGCCGAGGCCTTGGCGGCCTTGAGCGTTCTGGTCTGTGCCATCGTTGCGATTCCCCGCTTGCCCTAAAGCAGGGCACGCAATGTGCCCTGCCGCCGGATTACGCCGGCTCTTCGAATTTCGCTTGCCGGGACATATAACCTGTCCTTGGCCGATTTAAACCCGAAACAATCCAATAGTTGCGGTGAGGAATCGTTATTCTCACGAATTTAATAAACTGTTCACGCCCACGAGGCGCCCCAAAGAGGCGAGAACGGCCCGTAAGCCAAGGATTTCCCCGCCTTCCGGCCGTCCGGACCGTGTCGCATCGTTCCAAGCGTAGCTGTCGATATGCACCCAACGCACGTCAGGCTCAACAAAACGATCAAGAAACAATGCCGCCGTTACTGCCCCTGCAAACGGTTTAGATGACACATTATTCATGTCGGCCACTGAACTCTTCAGCCATTCCCGGTATCCATCCCACAACGGCAGACGCCACAAGGGGTCGGAGACTTGCATTCCGGCCGCAAGAAGAGTTTCCGCCACCCCGTCGTCACGACTGAAGATCACCGGAATATCCGGCCCCAGCGCCACGCGGGCCGCGCCCGTAAGGGTGGCGACATCCAGCAGGAGCGCAGGCTTTGCCTCGCTGGCTTCAGTCAGAAGGTCGGCCAGCACCAGACGGCCTTCTGCGTCCGTGTTGCCGATTTCCACGGTCAACCCGTTGCGGGCCGTCACCACGTCCAGCGGTCGCATGGCGCATCCCGAAACTGCATTTTCCACACAGCCAAGTCGCACTTCCAGCCGCACGGGCAGATCCTGAGCCATGATCTGCCGCGCCAACGCCAGCGCGGTCGCGGCCCCGCCCATGTCCTTCTTCATCCGCAACATGCCCGAAGCGGGTTTGATGTCGTAGCCACCGGAATCGAAGCACACGCCCTTACCCACAAGCGACAGCAGCGGTGCATTGGTGGGTGCTTTCGAACCCGCCCATGACGCCACCACCACGCGCGGTCCACGATCCGATCCCCGTCCGACGGTGGCCACCAGAGGGTATTCCGCCTCCAGCGTCTTGCCCTTGACGACCCGTATCTTCGCGCCGAACGGATCGAGCGCCTTCACCGCCGCCTGCGCCAGTTCGGACGGCCCGAGCAGATTGGCGGGCATATTGATGAGATCGCGCCCCAGCCAGATGGACTGCGCCAGTTCCAGCGTGGCCGCATCCGCCTTGGGTTCATGCAGACGCGCCAGTTCCGCCGGCGCCTTGCCAAGAGTGTAGCGGTAAGCCCCCAAGGCAAACCCGAGCACCGCGTCGGTCCGTTTCACATCCTTGGGCAGTTCCAGCCGCCACAGCCCCGCCGGCAGTGCACGGGGCAGTCCACCGAAGACGAACGGATCGACCCGCTTCGCTTCGGGCAGCCCGAGCAGCCCGACCACAGCACCCGACGCATCGGGCACCAGCGCCAGTTCACCCGGCTTTGCCGTGAACCCGGTGCGCCGTGCGAACGCCGCACCGGCTTTGCCGATCAGCGCCACGAGGGTCGCGTCATCCGTCGCACGCACGCCGTACACCACCCCAACCGTTCCCTTCACGCGCCCCGTCGTGACGATGCAGTCCAGTCCCTTGCGTGCCATGTGCGTCTCTCCTGCGCGTGAGCATGTCGTATAAAAACAAGGCTGCGTCCGAACCCGTACGGATGCAATGCCCTGACAACGCCAACAGGGCCTTGCATTTGGCATGGAACCGTCCGACCATCATTGTCATGACAGGGTTCCCTGCCCGCCCGCCTCCGGCTCGCCTGCCCGCGGACGCCGATGTGTCCTTCGTCATGCCCCGGCACGACGCGGACCATCATCTTCACGCCATTCTCGGCCCCACCAACACCGGCAAGACGCATTTCGCGCTCGAACGGATGCTGGCCCATCCCTCCGGCATCATCGGCTTTCCCCTGCGTCTGCTTGCGCGTGAAAACTACGAGCGCATGGTCGCCCTCAAGGGGGCGTCGCGCGTGGCGCTCATCACCGGCGAGGAAAAGATCGTCCCGCCCGACGCGCAATGGTTTTCCTGCACGGTCGAGGCTATGCCCGTGGATCGCTCCGTCGCGTTTCTCGCCGTGGACGAAATCCAGCTCTGCGCGGACCCGGAGCGTGGACATATCTTCACCACGCGCCTGCTGCACGCCCGGGGGCGCGAAGAGACCCTGTTCCTTGGCGCGGAGACCATAGCGCCCCTGCTGCGCCGCCTCCTGCCGGGCATCACCATTGACACACGCCCGCGTCTGTCCGCCCTCACCTGCACAGGGACGATGCGGCTGGACAAACTTCCCGCGCGTTCGGCCATTGTCGCATTCTCTGCCGCCGAGCTTTACGCCATCGCCGAACTGATCCGCACCCGGCGTGGCGGCTGTGCGGTGGTCATGGGGCAAATGTCGCCCCGCACGCGCAACGCACAGGTGGCGCTCTATCAAAACCGCGAGGTGGATTATCTCGTGGCGACGGACGCCATCGGCATGGGCCTGAACATGGACATCGCCCATGTCGCCTTCGCGGGCCTGTCCAAGTTCGACGGTCGGCGTCGCCGCCCTCTCACCGCAGCAGAGATCGGGCAGATTGCCGGACGCGCCGGACGCGGGGCGCGTGACGGCACCTTCGGCACCACAGGACGATGTCCTCCCATCGAGGAGCCCATCATCGAAGCGGTCGAGACCCATCAGTTCGATCCGCTCGAACGCCTGATCTGGCGCAATGACGAACTCGATTTCTCGTCCCCCCACGCCCTCCTTGCCAGTCTTTCCCGTCCGCCGCCCCTGCGCGGGCTTCAAGCGAGCGAACCCACCAGCGACGCCCTCATTCTTGGGGCTTTGGTGCTCGATCCCGACACGCTCGCTGCGGCTTCCACCCGTTCCCGCACAAAGCTGCTGTGGGAGACGTGCCAGATCCCCGATTTCCGCAAGCTCGGGGAGCGCAGCCACGCCCAGCTCTGCGCGCGCGTGTTCCATCTCCTCGTCGAGCAACGCCGCCTGCCGCCAGCATGGCTCAAGGAACAGCTCGACCGTCTCGACCGCGTGGATGGCGATGTGGACACGCTGATGCAGCGTCTCGCCGGCATCCGCATCTGGTCCTACATCGCCAACCGGGATCAGTGGATCGCCAACGCGCCGATGTGGCAGGACCGCACACGCGCCGTGGAGGACAAGGTTTCGGATGCGCTGCACGAGCGTCTGACCGCACGCTTCGTGGACCGCCGTTCGGCTCACCTGATTCGCCTGCTGGAAAACGAAGCGCACGCGCCCCTGCTCTCCGCGGTAAAGACGGATGGCGAGGTGATCGTGGAAGGCCACCCCGTTGGCCGCATGGAAGGCTTTCTGCTCCATCTCGATCCGAGTCTGCCTTCTTCCGATCGCACCACACTCGCCCGGGCGGCGCGACGTGCCCTGCGCACCGAGATCCCGCGCCGCGTACAAGCCTGTCACGATGCTCCCGATACGGCGTTCAGACTGAATGAGGGCACCGGAGACATCAGTTGGGACGATGTGGTGATCGGTCGGTTGCGCGCCGGACAGGAGGTGCTGCGCCCCACCGTTGCGCCCTGCGGTGACGATCTTCTGAGCCCACGTCAGCGTGACACGATCCGCACCCGGCTTGAGCGCTTCATGGCCCATCTCATCGCGCGTGAACTGGCTCCTCTTTTCCGCATACAGGCAGCGGCGATGAACATCCCCGAAGCGCGGGGCGCCCTGCACGAAATGATGGAGGGCGGCGGACAGGCGAGCGCCCGTTTCCCCGTGACGGGCCGACACCCGCTCTGCCGACTGGGCGTGCGCACCTGTCTTGGGCAGCTTTACCTTCCAGCCCTGCTCAAACCTCGCCCCCTGCGTCTGCGCGCCCTGCTGCTGGCCGTGCAGACTGGCGAAAACGTCCCGGAACTCCCTCCAACCGCCGCCGTATCCGTGATCGCGCGGGATTTCCTTTCTCCGTTGCTGGAACGTCTTGGCTGGCCGGTATGCGGTGGTGTGCGCCTGCGGATCGACATGGCGGACCGACTGACCCATGATCTTGCCCAACGCGCCCAACGTCATGATGTGGCGCTACGTGCCGATTTCGCGCCATGGCTTGGCGTCCGCACCGCTGATGTGCCGCCCATTCTCAAGGCTCTGGGGTTGCATCTCTCGACACCCCGACCATTATCCAAAGACATGGCGGGGCCGCTGCCGGTGTGGATGCTGGCCCGCGCTCGTCCTCGCCGTTCCCGGCACCGCCCCCATCCGGTGGTGCCAGCGCGCCTGAAAGACAGTCCGTTCTCCGCTCTCGCCCCGCTTCTGGCGCGCCAATCCGCCTGACAACGCGCGACACGGACCGGCATTTGAGGATTGCGACTCTCCTGTCCTCAACATGGCCTTGCGTCTGCCTGCAAACCGCCCCATACGTGCCCCCACATCAAGCGTGAGGAAGAGTCCAAGGAGACAGCCTGCGCCCACCCGGCTCTGGCATCATGTCGAGCCCACAGTATCGGAGATGACGATGGCCTACGTGGTCACTGAAAACTGCATTCGCTGCAAGTTCATGGATTGCGTGGAAGTCTGCCCGGTGGACTGCTTCTACGCTGGCGAGAATTTCCTCGTCATCAGCCCTGACGAGTGCATCGACTGCGGTGTGTGTGAGCCGGAATGCCCGGCAGAAGCGATCTTCCCGGACAGTGATGACCGTTCCACGGCCTGGGCCGAGGTCAATGCCAAATATGCGGCATCGTGGCCCAACATTACCCGCAAGGGAACGCCCCCGGCGGACGCCGAGGAATGGAAAGACAAGCCGGGCAAAGCGGCAATGCTGTCTCCCGAGCCTCAGAAAGACTGATTTTCCGGCGTCCGGTTCCTGTGATCGGACACTTTCCGTAGGCTCTCTGCATAGAGGCCGACAGAACCACAAAGGACGGAATGACCGCTGGCAACAGTCGGTCTTCCGTCTTTTTTGTTACTGAGTCATGGAGCCGATTGCCCGACTTGGCTGGCCATTTCTGACGGCTGCCCGCTCCAAACGAGACACCCATCCTTAACGGCGCACATCTCACAAACGAAAAAGCCCCTTACCGTTTCCGGCAAGGGGCTTTCCGCAATCATCGCACCGACTGAAGCCACCAGAGCAGCTTCAGCCCACGCAGGATGTCAGCGAGACATCATGTGTTCGGCGGTGTTCGTCATGATGAAGATCGTGCCGACAAAGAAGATCGCCACGAACATCAGTGTGAAGAGGAACACGTTGTTGTTCCACTTGTTCTCGGATGACGTGTTCATGTGCAGGAAGAAGATCAGGTGAACAACCACCTGAACTGCAGCCAGCACCGAGATGGCCGTCAGCGTGCCGGAAGGCGACATGCTGTGGCCCATCACGATCATGAACGACGCGACAGTCAGAACAACGGCAAGAATGAACCCGATAACGTACGAGCTCACACTGCCATGGCTTGAGCCCTCATGGGCGGAATGGTCAGTACTCATCAGATCATGCTCGCCAGATAGACATAGGTGAACACGCAGATCCACACGATGTCGAGGAAGTGCCAGAACAGGCTCAACATGGTGAGCTTGTTCATCATGCGCTCGGAAATCGCGGAAACGCCCGAGAGCTGCACGATCAGCGTGATGATCCACACCAGACCACACGAAACGTGCAGACCATGGGTCGAAACCAGCGTGAAGAATGCCGAGAGGAACGCGCTCCGGTCCGGACCGGCTCCCTCTGCAATCATACCGGCGAATTCACGGACTTCGAGGAACACGAACCCAAGGCCAAGCAGGAACGTGAGGCCCAGCCACATCTGGACCGATTTGATCTGACCTTTATGGGCCGCGATCATACCGAAACCATAGGTGATGCTCGAGATCAAGAGGAGCGCCGTTTCCAGCGCCAGCCCCGAAATCTCGAACAGTTCCTTGCCCGTGGGTCCTCCATTGAACTGGTCATGGAGGACTGCGAAGACGGCGAACAGCGATCCGAAGATGATGCAGTCCGTCATCAGGTAGACCCAGAACCCGAACACCGTCGGAAGTTCGTGGTGTTCGTGCTCCGCGTGCGCGTCGTTAAGAGTTGTGTCTTGCGCCATTACTCAGCCGCCTGTGCCATGAGTTTGCGGGTGTGCTCGTTCTCGATACGGGCAACCTCTTCGGCGGGGATGTAGTAATCCACATCCTGGTTCGCACTGCGTGCGATCACCGTTGCGAAGATGCCCACAAGCGCGATGACCGCAAGCCACCAGATATACCAGACAGCTGCAAAACCGAGCACAAGGCTGAGCACGCCAACGGCAATACCGCCAACCGTGTTCTTCGGCATGTGGATCGGCTGATAAGGCCCACCCGCATGACGTGTGTCGATGCCGTTCTCCTTGTCGTGCCAGTACGCATCGAGCTCATGCACATGCGGCACGATCGCGAAGTTGTACGGCGGCGGCGGGGAGGACGTTGACCACTCGAGCGAACGACCGTTCCACGGATCACCCGTGAGATCACGGTTTTCGACCAGATTACGGTCACGAACCGAGACATAGAGCTGCGTCAACTGGCAAACGATACCGAACAGGATCAGCACCGCACCGACTTCGGCAACCAGAAGCCACGGATACCATTCCGGATTGTCGTAGTGGTTCAGACGACGGGTCATGCCCTCGAAGCCGAGAACATAGAGCGGCATGAAGGCCACGTAGAAGCCGACAAACCAGAACCAGAACGCCCGCTTGCCCCATGTTTCGTTCAGCTTGAAGCCGAACACCTTGGGGAACCAGAAGTTCATGCCACAGATATAGCCGAAATACACACCGCCGATGATGACGTTGTGGAAGTGAGCAATCAGGAAGAGACTGTTGTGAAGAACGAAGTCGGCGGCCGGAATGGCCATCATCACACCGGTCATACCACCGATCGTGAAGGTGATCATGAAGCCGACGGCCCAGTACATGGTGGCGTGAAACTGCACGCGGCCCTTGTACATCGTGAACAGCCAGTTGAAGAGCTTAACGCCCGTCGGGATGGAGATGATCATCGTCATGATGCCGAAGAAGGCATTGACGTCAGCACCCGCACCCATGGTGAAGAAGTGATGCACCCAGACGACGAACGACAGCACCATGATGGCGCAGGTCGCATAGACCATCGTCGCGTAACCGAACAGCGGCTTGCCCGAGAAAGCGGGAACCACTTCCGAGAACACACCGAAGGCCGGAATGATGAGAATGTAGACTTCCGGATGACCCCACGCCCAGATCAGGTTGAGGTACAGCATCTGGTTGCCGCCACCATCATTGGTGAAGAAGTGCATGCCGAAATAGCGGTCGAGACCCAGCAGGGCGACAGCCACCGTCAGGACCGGGAACGAGACCATGATCAGCACGGACGAGCACAGGGCCGTCCAGGTGAACACAGGCATCTTCATCCAGGTCATGCCGGGCGCACGCATCTTCACGATGGTGACGAAGAAGTTCACACCCGTAAGCAGCGTGCCGACACCTGAAATCTGGATGGCCCAGATATAGTAATCGACGCCGACGCCGGGGCTGAACTGCATCTCGGACAGAGGCGGATACGCCAGCCAGCCGCACTGCGAGAACTCACCGATGAACAGGGAAATGTTCACCAGAATGAACGCAACGGCCGTCATCCAGAAGCTCAGGTTGTTCAGGAACGGGAAGGCCACGTCACGCGCACCGATCTGAAGCGGCACGATGAAGTTGAACAGTCCGGTCATGAACGCCATGGCCAGGAAGAAGATCATGATCGTTCCGTGAGCGGAGAAGATCTGATCGTAGTGATGGGGCGGCAAATAGCCGGGATTCCCCGCGTATGCCAGCGCAAGCTGGGAACGCATCATGATGGCGTCCGCGAAACCGCGGAACAGGGCCACGAGCGCCAGCACGATGTACATCACCGCCAGCCGCTTGTGGTCAACGCTGGTAAACCACTCTTTCCAGAGATAGCCCCATTTTCCGTAATACGTGATCAGGCCGAGAACGGCGATGCCCACGATCGCGACACCCATGAACGTGCCGACTAGGATCGGCACATCCAGCGGGATATCCGCGAATGATAATCTCCCTAGCATTTGGATCCTACTCCTTCATGTTCATGTCGGACATCGCGGACTGGATGTGGATCATCTTGCCCGTGCTCTTGTCCATGACCATGCCGTTATTGTACTTCGCCACGATCTCGTCGAAGAGGTTCGGCTCGACGTGAGAGAAGTAACGAACCGGCTCAGCTTCGCTCGGCGCGGCCAGCTTGGCGTAAGTCGGGTTGTCGAGCTGGTCGGACGAAGCCCGCACCTTCTCGACCCATGCAGCATACTGATCCTGCGGCATGGCCAGCGTGCGGAACTTCATGTCAGAGAAGCCGCGACCGCTGTAGTTCGCAGATTCACCCAGATAGTCGCCCGCTTCGGTCGCCATCAGATGGAGCTGCGTCTGCATGCCCGCCATTGCGTAGATCATGGAACCGAGCTGCGGAATGAAGAAAGAATTCATCACCGCATCGGACGTGATCACGAAATGGACCGGCGTGTTCACCGGAATAGCAAGCTGGTTGACCGTGGCGATACCCTCGGTCGGATAGATGAACAGCCACTTCCAGTCGAGCGCCACAACCTCGACATCCAGCGGTTTGGTGTTCGCCTCTGCATCAAGCGGACGATACGGGTCCAGCGAGTGGCAGGTCTGGTAGGTGATGATCGCCAGGAAAATGACGATCAGCGTGGGAACACCCCAGATCATCGCCTCGACTTTGTTGGAATGACTCCACTTCGGCAGATACTCGGCCGACGTATTGGAGGCCCGATACTTCCAAGCGAAGACGCATACCATGATGATTGTCGGGACAACCACAATGAGCATGGCGATCACCGACTCGACGATCAGGAATTTGAGCTGGTCTCCCACCGGCCCCTTAGGGTTCAGGATGTCCCAGTCACATCCTGCCAGTGGAAGCACCGAAGCAAGACCAGCCAATCTGGCTGTTCCCTTCAGGTACTTGTTTCTCATCGTACGTCCCTCGATTCTGACATACTCGTTCAAGCCTCGACATTAGGCCCGCGCTTCACAGCTCAATGACAGCCACCAACCGCTGACGGTCTGCGGGCCACGCTGCATTACGACAAATCAATAATCCCACAAGCCTGTTACCACAATGCACGAAACACCTTCGGTATGGGCGATCTTCCCTATCAGACCGTCAAAAACCGCCCCCACCACACCTCACGTAATGTTTCAGTTGATTTCAATACTCACAGGTCTTTCCAATTTCGGCGCGTGGATGCGGCTTTTCGAAAATCCTCACCTCACGCTTCCGACACCGCACTACCCCTCAGTTCCTCATGCCCATATTTTTCGACACAGCCATGCGTCCGGTGCCATCTTACGTTCATTGCCCCTTTACGAAGCATCCGACTCCCTCAAACAAAAAACCCGCCTCTCGTGAGAGAGACGGGTTTTCCGACATCCGAATGGCGCTTCCGCCCTTCGGTACAAGACCAAAGCCTTACTGATTGTTGTTACGTGTACCCATGAACTGGAGCATGAACTGAAAGAGGTTGATGAAGTTCAGGTACAGGCCCAGCGCATCGTAAACCGCACGCTTGGCAGCGCCTTCCGGCCCTTCATACATCGCGAACTGCGGATAGGTGGCCTTGATACGCTGGGTATCGAAAGCGGTGAGCCCGATGAACAGGAACACACCCACTACGCTGTAGATGAAATACACCGCCGGACTGGCAAGGAACATGTTCACCAACCCCGCGATGACCAAACCGAACAGGCCCATCATCAGAAAGGACTGGAACCGCATCAGATTCGCGCCGGTTGTGTAGCCCCAGAGAGAGGTGGCACCGAATGTGATGGCCGTTACCAGAAACACCCGCGCAACGGACACACCCGTATAAAGCAGGAGGATACTCGACAGGCTGGCCCCCATCACGCCGCAAAACGCCCAGAAGAGGCCCTGCACCGCAGGCCGGGAAAGGCGATTCACACCAAAGGACATCACCATGACAAAGCCAAGTGGCGCGATCATCGCCAGCCAACCGAGGCCGGTCGGTGCCACGTTATAGCCCTGCACATGGAAGAAAGCGTTCCGCACCGACGTGTTCACGATGAGGTACGCTACGAGCGCCGTCAGCAGCAGCCCCGACGCCATCCAGTTGTAGACCCGGAGCATGTAGGCACGCATGCCTGCATCAATGGCCGACGACTGGGCTCCGGTGGCAAACGGCGACGACTGAAAGTCGCGACTGAATGACATGTATTGCTCCCTGCTAGATCACCAGAGGTCTCAACTGCGGTCTGGTAGGTACCATATGGAAACGTACCACGACGGCTTCAACCATCCGTATCATTTTAGACTCCAATACACGGCCCACGGCCCAACCGCCAGTTAAAGAGGAGTCATTCATCCGACACCCTCACAGCCGGTCCCTAAGTGCTCACATACAATCACCTTTTCGTGACATCCGTTTCCAAAACCCTGACCACGACCTTTTCCCTGCCCGACGACTGACCCACGCCATCATTCCCCGCCGCTTCGTCTGAATCCGCGATACACCTTGGATGAAACGGGTCGGTTCATCTTTGCGACACCCCTTCGGAACGCCGGAACAGCATAATTCGCAGGTTTCCGCCCCTCATTTGATGCATGGGCGCTTCCACATGACACGATTGACATCATTGGGTCATGCGGGCTGTCTGGCTCACAACGGTAATTCCGCATTGATTTGCCGACTGAAGCCGCAATCAGTGACTTGTCGAGGACAGACGATATGATCCGCCCCGCATCCGCCAAGAGGTTCTCCCTCCTTGGCCTCCTCGCGGCAGGAACCTTCCTTGCCGCAGCCATGGGCCAGCCTTCCGGTCCGGCCCGCGCCGACGACCCTCAGGGCGCGACCGGTGAAGCCATCATCCATGCCGACGATCATCCCGAGAACTGGCTGACCTACGGTCGCACCTATTCCGAGCAGCGCTACAGCCCGCTCGACCAGATCAACCGCGACAACGTGGGCAACCTCAAGCTCGCCTGGACCTATGAGTTCGACAGCAACCGCGGTCAGGAAGGCACGCCCCTGAT
The DNA here is from genome assembly GCF_011516945.1 of Acetobacter estunensis. GTDB lineage: Bacteria > Pseudomonadota > Alphaproteobacteria > Acetobacterales > Acetobacteraceae > Acetobacter > Acetobacter estunensis. Next base: position 36,450 of record NZ_WOTH01000004.1, on the reverse strand, counting down.
CGTGGACGGCGTGATGTACGCCACGACCAACTGGTCCAAGGTCAAGGCTTTGAAAGCCGACACCGGCGAACTTCTGTGGGCCTATGACCCAAAAGTACCAGGCAACATCGCCGACAAGGGCTGCTGTGACAGCGTCAACCGTGGCGCAGCCTACTGGAACGGCAAGATCTATGTCGGCACCTTCGACGGCCGTCTGATCGCGCTTGACGCGAAGACCGGCAAGCTCGTGTGGCAGGTCAACACGATCCCCAAGGAAGCCCAGCTGGGCAAGCAGCGTTCCTATACGGTCGATATCGCTCCGCGTATCGCCAAGGGCCGTGTGCTGATCGGCAATGGCGGCGCGGAATTCGGCGCACGTGGCTTCATCTCCGCGTTCGATGCCGAGACCGGCAAGCTGGACTGGCGTTTCTTCACGGTCCCGAACCCGAAGAACGAGCCGGACCATGCGGCCTCCGACAGCATCCTGATGAGCAAGGCCTACAAGACGTGGGGACCGAAGGGCTACTGGACGCAGCAGGGCGGCGGCGGCACCGTCTGGGATTCGCTCGTCTATGATCCTGTGACCGATCTGGTCTACATCGCGGTCGGCAACGGCTCACCGTGGAACTACAAATACCGCTCCGAAGGCCGGGGCAACGATCTGTTCCTTGGCAGCATCGTGGCCGTGAAGCCGGACACCGGCGAGTATGTCTGGCACTTCCAGGCCACGCCGATGGACCAGTGGGACTACACCTCGGTCCAGCAGATCATGACGCTTGATCTGCCGATCAATGGCGAGAAGCGCCACGTCATCATTCACGCTCCGAAGAACGGCTTCTTCTATGTGATCGATGCGAAGACCGGCCAGTTCATTCAGGGCAAGAACTACGTCTATGAGAACTGGGCCTATGGCCTCGATCCCAAGACCGGCCGCCCGATCTTCAACCCCGAAGCGCTTTACACGCTCAACGGCAAGTGGTGGTACGGCATTCCCGGCCCGCTGGGCGCCCATAACTTCATGTCGCTGGCCTACAGCCCCAAGACGGGTCTGGTCTACATCCCGGCGCATCAGATTCCGTTCGGCTACAAGAACCAGGTCGGTGGCTTCAAGGCCCACCCGGACTCCTGGAACGTCGGCCTGGACATGACCAAGAACGGTCTGCCCGACACGCCGGAAGCCCGCACGGCCTACATCAAGGATCTGCACGGGTGGGTGCTGGCCTGGGATCCGGTGAAGCTGGAAACCGTCTGGAAGATCGACCACAAGGGTCCGTGGAACGGTGGTCTGCTTGCAACGGGCGGTGATCTTCTGTTCCAGGGTCTCGCCAACGGTGAGTTCCACGCCTACGACGCCACGAACGGCAAGGATCTGTTTAGCTTCAACGCACAGAGCGGCATCATCGCGCCTCCGGTCACCTACAGCGTGAACGGCAAGCAGTATGTTGCGGTCGAAGTGGGCTGGGGCGGCATCTACCCGATCTCGATGGGTGGCGTGGGCCGTACCTCCGGCTGGACGGTCAACCACTCCTACCTCGCGGTGTTCTCGCTCGATGGAACGGCCAAGCTGCCGCCGATGAACAACATGGGCTTCCTGCCCGTGAAGCCGCCGGCAGACTACGACACCAAGCAGGTCGATAACGGCTACTTCCAGTATCAGACCTATTGCCAGACCTGTCATGGCGACAACGCGGAAGGCGCCGGTGTGCTGCCCGATCTGCGCTGGTCCGGCTCCATCCGTCACAAGGACGCGTTCTATAATGTGGTCGGCCGCGGTGCTCTGACGGCCTATGGCATGGACCGTTTCGACACCTCCATGACGCCAGATGAGATCGAGTCAATCCGCCAGTATCTCCTCAAGCGCGCCAACGAGACCTATCAGCGCGAAGTCGATGCCCGGAAAAATGACGCGAACATTCCCGTCAATCCGACGCTCGGCATCACGCAGTGATCGGCCGTTCCAGCAATGACCTCATCCGAACAAAAGCGACGCGGTGGTGAAACCATGATCAAGGGACTCAAGGCTGCACTTGGTGCAGCCACCCTCGGGCTTCTGGCGGGAACGGCTCTCGGTGCCTCTCCTGCTGCGGCTCAAAGCACAGACAGTGACCTTGTCACACGGGGTGCGTATATCGCGCGCCTCGGTGACTGCGTGGCCTGTCATACCGGCCTGCACGGCCAGACGTTCGCCGGTGGTCTTGAAATCAAGACCCCGGTCGGCACGATCTATTCGACCAACATCACGCCGTCCAAGCAAAACGGCATCGGCAATTACACGCTGCAGGATTTCGACAACGCGGTGCGCCGTGGTATCCGCAAGGACGGATCCTATCTGTATCCGGCAATGCCGTATCCGTCCTTTGCTCGCATGACGGACGACGACATCAAGGCGCTGTACGCTTACTTCATGCAGGGCGTGCCAGCCATCGAGCAGCCCGACAAGCCGGTGGATATCTCCTGGCCGCTCTCCATGCGCTGGCCGCTTGGCCTGTGGGCCAAGATGTTCGCGCCAGCCGCCAAGGCATTCACACCCGCTCCGGGGTCTGATCCGGTCGTTGCGCGTGGTGAATACCTCGTCACGGGTCCGGGTCACTGCGGTGCGTGCCATACGCCGCGCGGCTTCTCCATGCAGGAAAAGGCCTATGACGGCGCTGGTGGCGCAGAATTTCTCGCCGGTGGTGGCGTGATCGACAACTGGATCGCACCGAGCCTGCGTGACGATCCGGTGGTGGGTCTGGGACGCTGGACAGAAGATGACCTTGTGCAGTTCCTGCGCTCTGGCCGTATCGACCACTCCGCCGTCTTCGGCGGCATGGCCGATGTGGTGGCATGGAGCACGCAGTACTGGACCGAGGACGATCTTCGCGCCACGGCCCGTTACCTCAAGAGTCTCCCACCCGTACCGAAGGCCAAGGGTGACTACACCTACGACGCCTCCACGGCTGAAGCTCTGGATTCCGGCAAGACCGCTGGCATGACTGGCGCAGACATCTACATTGAACAGTGCGCCATCTGTCACCGTAATGACGGTGGTGGTGTCGCCCGTATGTTCCCGCCGCTGGCAGGGAACCCAGTTGTCGCAACGGATGACCCGACGTCGCTGGCTCATGTCGTCGTCGCCGGTGGCGTGCTGCCGCCGACCAACTGGGCGCCCTCCGCCATCGCCATGCCGGCCTATCACAAGCTGCTCAACGATCAGCAGGTGGCCGATGTCGTGAACTTCATCCGCACGTCGTGGGGCAACAAGGCACCAGCCAACGTGACCGCTGCTGGCATCACCAAGCTGCGCACGTCGAATCAGCCGCTTGGCACGCAGCGTGGATGGACGGCCTCCTCCACCAATTACTCCTCTTGGGGCCTGTTCCCGCCGCAGCCTTACGGTAACGGCTGGAGCTTCGCACCCCAGACCCATACGGGTGTGGACGAGGCGAAGTAAGCTTTACGAACTCTCGGCTGTCGGTTTCCTCGGCAGCCACAAGGAAAAGCCACGGGACCGTTCCCGTGGCTTTTTTTATGGCCGCTTCACCATGCATTCGCGACTGGCATGAGGCACCGCAAACAGGGACGCCGTCCCTATACCCCCTATCCGCTCTCCCCATGAAAAAAGGCGCTCCCATTCAGGAGCGCCGTTTTTCATGAAATCGATTGCCGCTGTCAGCGTCGGCCAGCGTTTTCGCTACGGATCAACGTGCCAGACCCAGATTGCGTGAACAGTTCCAGCAGACACGCATGCGGCACCTTGCCGTTGACGATCACTGCCGCCCTGGCTCCTGCCTGCACAGCCTTGAGACAGGTTTCCACCTTGGGGATCATGCCGCCCGAGATCATACCGGATTCGATGCCCTTACGCGCTTCCTCCGCCGTCAATTCGGGGATGAGCTTGCCCTTCTCATCCAGCACGCCCGGCACATCGGTGAGCATCAACAAACGGGACGCATGGACGGCACCGGCAATCGCACCCGCCACCGTATCGGCGTTGACGTTGAACGTCTCGCCATGATGCCCACCCGCAACCGGCGCGATCACAGGAATCAGACCTGAACCTGAAAGAGCATACAGAACCTGCGGGTTGATCTCGTCCGGTTCGCCCACAAACCCCAGATCCACCGTCTCGAACTTGCCTGTGGCAGGGTTTTTCACCTTCCGCTCCAGCTTGCTGGCGCGAACAAGACCACCATCCTTGCCGGAAATACCCACAGCCAGCGCGCCCGCTTCATTGATGAGCGTCGCCACCTGTTTGTTGACCGATCCGCACAGCACCATCTCGATGATGTCGATAGCGGACGCGTCCGTCACACGCAGGCCGTCCACAAAGGACGACTTCACCTGCAACCGCTCCAGCATCTGATTGATCTGCGGGCCCCCACCATGCACGACGACGGGATTGATCCCCACCAGCTTGAGCAGCGCTATGTCCTTGCCGAATGTCTCGGCCAGTTCGGGATTGCCCATGGCATGACCACCATATTTCACGACAATCGTGTCGCCCGCATAGCGGCGCAGGAATGGCAACGCTCCAGCCAGCGTGGTCGCCTGTTGCAAGGCATCCGCCATCGGAAGACCTTCCTGCGTCATGTTGTCTTTCCTTCACCTCGATCCGGGAAGAGCCGTGCTCCCGGAGAAAACAATCAGTTCGCCGGTTCCTCGGCAAACGCCGCCAGTTCCGCCCGCAGTTCGGGAATACCGCGTCCGGTCTGACTGCTTGTCGGCAGGACCACCGGATGCGCCGCCGGATGGCGGCTCATTTCCGCCGCAACCTCCCGATACCGGGCTTCTTCAGCCTTCGGTTTCACATCGTCGCATTTGGTCAGCACAACCTGAAAGTTGATGGCCGCCTTGTCGAACAGGTCCATCACCTCACGGTCGGACGCTTTCGTCTCGACACGCGCGTCCAGTAGCAGCACAACACGCCGCAGGTTCGGTCGGCCACGGAGATAATCGAACATCATCCCCTGCCAGTCTTCCTTCACCGATTTCGCGGCCTTGGCGTAGCCATAACCCGGCATGTCCACCAATACGAGACGACCACCCAGGTCGAAGAAGTTGAGCTGCTTCGTACGCCCCGGCTCGGACGACGCGCGCGCGAGGCTTTTCTGTCCTGTCAGCGCGTTGATGAGACTGGACTTGCCCACATTCGAGCGGCCCGCGAACGCCACCTCCGGCGCATCGGACACCGGCAACTGGGAAATGTTCTGCGCGCCGTGAAAGAACTCGCACGGACGCGCGAACAGCAGACGTCCCGCCTCGATCTGCTCGGGCGAAAGCGTCAGCGAGGCCGAGAAATCACGTCCGTCGGCTTCTCCCATGCTCAGCCTTTCCTTCCGGTCTTCTTCGGCGGTGGAATGATCTCGGGCTGCCCCTTCTTGCGGTCATGCGCGCGCTTGATGACGAACTGCTGAACCACCGTGAGAAGGTTGTTCCAGCAGTAGTAAATCACCAGACCGACCGGCTGACGCGCCATGAAGAACGTGAAGACGAACGGCATCATCATGAACACGGTCTTCTGCGCCGGATCGATCGTCGCCGGATTGACCCGCTGCATCAGCCAGATGGTCAGACCGTAGAGGATCGGCCATACGCCCAGCCACAGCCACGATGAGATATGCGTGGGATCGAACGGCAGCAGTCCGAACAGATTGAACAGGTTGGTCGGGTCCGGCGCGGACAGATCGTGAATCCATCCCACGAACGGCGCGTGACGCATCTCGATGGTGACGTAGAGCACCTTGTAGAGACACCAGAATACGGGCGCCTGAATCAGCAGCGGCAGACAGCCGCTGGCCGGGTTCACGCCCTCTTCCTTGTACAGCGCCATGATGCGCTGGTTCATCTGGACCGGATCGTCCTTATACCGCTCGCGGATCTCCTTCATGCGCGGCGCGACGTCGCGCATCGCGGCCGCCGAACGGAAGCCCTTGGAGGCAAGCGGGAAGAACACCGCCTTGACGATCAGAGTGAAGGTCAGCAGCGCCAGACCGAAATTGCCGAAGAACTGATACAGCGTATCCAGCACGAAGAAGACGGGCCGTGTGAGGAACGAGAACCAGCCGAAATCCACGGCCTTCCAGAAGTCCGGAATGTTCAGATCGTGCTGATAGCGCTCCAGCAGCCGCACTTCCTTGGCGCCCGCGAACACATGCGAGACGCTCTGCGCCTCGGCATTGGGTGCTGCCACCAGCGGATTACGTGCCGTAAAGCCGACCTGATACGCTCCATCCGGCGTATCGAAACCATAAGTGCCGGTCACTTCGCTGGTCTGATCGGGCACAACAGCCGCCAGCCAGTATTTGTCCGTGATACCGGCCCAGCCGCCAGTGCCCGCCTTGGTCCACGACACATAGTTCGGCGCCGTGGAACCATCACGCAGCGACTTGTAGGATTCTTCGCCCAGACGTCCGCCGATGACCGAGATCGGGCCTTCATGGACCAGCATCCCGCCTGTCTCTTCCGGCGTGTATCCCCGCACGACGCGCGAATACGGCACCAGAGCCACGGCGCTGCCGGTCACGTTGCGAACCTTCTGCGTCACGGTGAACATATAATCACGGTCGATCGCGAGATCGATCTCGAACGTCAGGCCCGCGCCATTGTCCCAGGTCAGGGCAACCGGAGCATCGGAGCCAAGCTTCGGGGCCGTCGCCGTCCACAGCGTATGTGCGTCCGGCAGGCGCACGGTGGCGCCGGGAGAGGCATACCAACCGAACTCGACGTAAGTCGGCTCCTTCTCGCCATGCGCTTCAAGCACGCGAACGAGCGGACTGTGGGGCTTTACCGTCTCATGATAGTTGCGCAGCACGAGATCATCGAGCCGCGCACCACGCAGATTGATCGAGCCACTCACATCCACCGCATCGATTGGCAGACGGGCCGGAGTCGCGTTCGCTTCATCTTCCGGCTGGCGCGTGGCCGCCGTCACCGCAGTGGGCGACGCTGGCGCACCCTGTTGGGTGGCGGTCTGCCCCTGAATGGCCGCCGGGGTCTTGTTCTCCGGCATGAAGTAGTCGAAACCGATCAGCACCAGCGCCGACAGGATGGTCGCCAGTATTACGCGTCTGATATCCATACCGAGCGGCTGGCCTTCTCTGCTTCTCGTGACACTCCGAGCCAGCCCCCACGCAAGGGTCCGGCATGATCGCGCTCTCTCATACCTCAATTGCGCACGATTGCCAGATGCCGGGGCAAACTATGTGCGTGTGGGATCTTTCTCACGAACGGGCGGCACCGGATCGTAACCGCCTTTTACCCATGGATTGCAGCGCAGGATGCGGCGAAACGTCAGCCAGCCACCACGCCAGGGACCATGACGCTGCACAGCCTCGATGCCGTAGCAACTGCAAGAAGGGTGATAACGGCAGTTCGGACCGACCACTGGCCGGAAGACCACCTGCCAGATCTTCATAAAACCAACGAGACCGCCGGACACCAGCCGCGACAGCGAACCGCTCACGCAATCACATCCGTCTTGCGCAGGGCGCGACGAAGATCGTCCACCAGATCGGTGAACACACGACGCCGCGTGCCGTCACGACCGATCAGCACAAGATCCACGCCTTGCAACGAGGTTTCGCGCTCCACCATCCGCATCGCCTCACGCAGACGACGGCGCGTGCGGTTGCGCACCACGGAGTTGCCGACTTTTTTTGTCACGGTGAAACCAACGCGGGCCACTCCATCGTCATCGCGACGGAGCGCCTGCAAAACCAGCCCCGGCATAGGCGCCTTGCGCCCTTTGGACGCAAGGGCAAGGAACTGGCTGCGTTTTTTCAGGCGGGTCGAGCGTTGGTGCCCGGAGTCGCTGACATCCGTTTCGACCCGTCCTGTCATGTCTAAGCCCGCGGCTCAGGCAGAAAGGCGCTTGCGGCCCTTCGTGCGGCGGTTCGCGAGAACGCGGCGGCCACCAACGGTGGCGGAACGGGTGCGGAAGCCGTGGCGACGCTTACGGACCAGCTTGGACGGTTGATACGTGCGCTTCACGGCGACACTCCTCGGATGATTCTCAAATCAATTACGAAAGCAGGCTATCCGGATTCGTTCCCGACCTTGCCTGGATCGCGGGCTTATAGTCATGTGGCCCTGTTGCGTCAACGTCTGCGGGACATGCCCGCGCTCCGAGGAGACCGATGTGCCCCGTGTCCTGCCCGCCCTTACGGTCTTCACCCTCGTGCTCGGTTGCGGGCTTGTCGCGCTGTTCGTGCCACTTCCGCTTTTCGGCCGCGTGCTGCTCATCGCGGCGTCAGCTTTCGTTGCGACGGGCGCGCTGATGTGCCTGACCCAGCCGCCAGCCCTGCCAGACCCGCACGGCACGGTCGCGCCCGCCTCCGCCGTCGCCCCCGAGATTTCCCCGCGCCTGCGCCACGATCTGCGTGGTCTCATCGCTCCGGCCATGCTGACCGCCGATCAACTCGCGCTCAGCCCGGATGAGACCACACGCGCCCGTGCCGAGCAGATTCTCGCCGCTCTCGACCGGATGACAGAACGCCTCAAATCCTCAAAAAGCTGAGTCTCAGGCCGCTTCAGGACGCTCGATCAACTCGATCTTGTAACCATCGGGATCTTCCACGAAGGCGATCACGGTCGTGCCGAACTTCACCGGTCCCGCCTCGCGTGTGACCTTACCGCCCCCCGCGCGAACCTTTTCTACAGCGGCCTTCACATCCGGCACACCTACGGCAAGATGACCGAATCCGGTGCCAACGTCATAACCGTCGTCTTCACCCCAATTATACGTCAGTTCGACTTCCGCCTGCCCATGCGCATTGTCGGCGTACCCGATGAACACCAACGTATAACGTCCATCCGGCACCTCGCGACGACGAAGTTCGTGCATGCCGAGCAGCTTGTAGAACGCAAGGCTGGCGTCGAGATTCTTCGTGCGCAGCATCGTGTGCAGGAACGTGCCCATTTTTCTCTCCGATTCAGTGAGACCGTCACCTACCCGACGATCCTTCAACATCTTTGAACTCAGCTTTCCGCGAGTCCCCACAGAAACAGTCCTGCCGCATCCGCTGCTGCGACGCACGCCTGTGGGTCGATCAACAACGTGCCACCCGCCTCGAAAGCGATGCCGGACAGTTTCGCTCTTGCGGCTCCCTCGATGGTTTTTGGCCCGATCGTGGGCATGTCCGCTCGCCGTTCCTGTTCCGGCTTGCACAGCTTGACCAGTACGCCACCAGTACCGGGCTGACGACAGCCAGCCGCCCGCTCCAGCATCGCATCTGTGCCCTCCATGGCCTCGACCGCCAGCACCACGCCGTTCTGCACGACGCAGCCCTGCCCGATGTCCAGCCGCCCCAGCGCCCGCACCACCTCAAGACCCCGCGCAATATCGCTCTGCGCTCCCTCATCGGGTGTGTAACGTCCAAGCGCGCCGACTTTTCCCAGAGACCGGGAAAGAAACTCATGCGCGCCCCGCACGGTGAAGCCTTCCTCACCCAGCACACGCACAAGCGCCCCGAGCAGCCCATCATCTCCCGCGAAAAGCGCGCGACCGAGTCGCGCGAGGATTCGCGCACCTTCCGCATCGGGTCTCAAATCGCGAAAAGACGGCCGCCGCACCGGGCCAATGAGAACGATGTCTCCACATCGGTGCGCACGCAGCTCGGAGAGTATCTGACCGGCCGCCGCCAACCGCACCCAGGCATGCGGCCACGGCGCGACAACGGAAGGCTCAGCAAAATCCTGAAAGGCAATCATGAACACAGGTCGCCCCTGTGCAGCAACGGCCGCCGCCACCTGCCCCGGCAGTGGGCCGCCTCCAGCGAGAATACCGACACACCCGGAGGCGTGCTCCACACGGGGCGTCATGATCCCGCGATCCCTAGCCCGCTTCGGTCTCGCTCGTGGTGAAGCCCGCCTGCGCGATCCGCACAAGCCCGCGGCGACTTTCCCCTTCAATGAAGGCGAGGATTTCGGCCACGCGCGGATCGTCTCCGAATTGTTCGCGCACGAGTCCCAGCCTCTGCGTGAAGACGCCGCCTTCTCCATCGCGCGGATAAAGCAGACGGAAGGCCTGCCGCATCCGGTGACGTTCTTCCAGTTTCACTCCGTGGCGACGCAGCCAGATCCAGTGCAGCCCGACAAGCCGCGCCCGATTGCCCAGCACGCTGCCATAGGGAATGACGTCCGCTTCCACACCGGCCACGCCCCCGACAAGCGCCGCACGCCCAATGCGCACGAACTGATGGATGGCCGCAGCTCCCATCACCCGCGCATCGTCATCGATAGAAACATGACCGCCCATGACCACGTTGTTCACGATGATCACGCGATCGCCCAACGTGCAGTCATGAGCCACATGGGCATTGGCCATAATGAGGCAGTCCGCACCCACATGCGTCAGCCCGGTCCCCGTGGCGGTGCCACGATGGATGGTCACATGCTCGCGCACGACCGTCCGCGCTCCGATTTCACAGCGCGTCGGTTCTCCGCCGTATTTGAGATCCTGCGGCGCAAGCCCGATCGTCGTGAAAGGAAAATACCGCGAACCCGCACCGAGTCGCGTACGACCATCGACGATGACATTGGCGATCATCTCGACGCCGTCACCCACCTCGACATGAGGACCGATCATGCACCATGGCCCGATCTTCACGCCTGCACCCAGCTTTGCGCCGGACGCCACGATGGCTGTCGGATGGATCACCGTCGGGACATCCTGATCTTTCATGGAAAGAGCCGATGCCCCTGCTTTCGTCGCTTCAGCCAGAACTGCCCCCATTGCCGCCTGTAGGCATTTTTGCTGCTCCCTGCGGCATCTTCTGGTTGCGCAAAATCCAGATGCGCCGCCTCAGTCCATGATCATGGCGCCGAAAGTCGCTTCCGCGACCGAGACCCCATCCACATGTGCCATACCCTTGAACTTCCAGACATTCCCACGCTGGCGCTCTTTCTCCACATGAATACGGAGCTGATCGCCCGGCCCGACAGGCCGGCGGAACTTGGCGTTCTCGATCGTCATGAAATAGACGAGCTTGCCTTCGAAGGCCTTACCAAGGGTCAGAACGACGAGCGTTGCCGCCGTCTGGGCCATTGCCTCCACAATCAGCACACCCGGCATGACGGGGCGTGCGGGAAAATGTCCCTGAAAGAACGGCTCATTGACCGAGACATTCTTCACACCGACAGCCGACTCACCAAGTTCGACGTCAACCATCCGGTCAATAAGCAGAAATGGGTAGCGATGCGGAATCGCTTCCATGATGCGCATGATATCCACGGCGTCAATGTGCGTCGCTTCGCTCGTGCGCTCCTGCATGTCGTGTTTCTGATCCACGTTCCTGAAACCACCCTTGCCACGCGCCCGGACGGCGCTGCTTCAACTCTACTCTCCGCCCGAGCCGGACGTCTCGTCATCCTTCCCCGGACGCTTCGACAGCTTGCGCAATGTCGCCACGTTACGGAAGAACTCCCGAAACGGCATGGCCGGACTGCCGATCACATCCGCCCCAGCCTCCACATCCGACATCACGCCGCATTGCGCGCCAATACGCGCCTTGGAGCCGATGCGGATATGCCCGATCAGACCTGCCTGCGCCGCGACCGTCACAAAATCCCCCAGTTCCGTCGAACCGGAGATTCCTGCCTGCGACACCACGATGCAGCACCGACCGAGCCGGGTGTTGTGGCCAATCTGAACCAGATTGTCGAGCCGCGACCCTGCGCCGATGACCGTATCCTGCACCGAGCCACGGTCAATGGTGGAATTGGCGCCCACCTCGACATCGTGTTCCAGCACCACACGCCCAAGCTGCGGCACCGTCTCGAAACCTTCAGGCCCGACCGCGAAGCCGAAACCGTCCTGACCGATCCGCGCTCCGGGAAACAGCGTCACCCTGTCGCCCAGTGTTGCGTGGGAAACGCTCACATGCGCCCCCAACCGGCAGTGGCTGCCAACCACCACGCCATCCCCGATGACCGCATGAGGGCCAATGATCGTGCCTGCGCCGATTTCAGCGCTCTCGCCAATCACGGCGAAGGGACCGATCTCGCAGGACGGATCGATAACCGCCCCATCCCCGATCACGGCAGAAGGATGGATGCCCGGACGCGCGGAAGGAGCCGGGTGGAACATCCGGGCCACGCGCGACCACGCCAGATAGGGCGTTGAAGAGACAATGGCCGCACTGCCAGCGGGCACACGCTTGGCAAAAGCCGGTCCCACAATGATGAGTCCGGCCTGTGTTCCATCCAGAAGCGCCGCATAGCGCCGGTTGTCGAGGAAACTGACCTCATCGGCCTGCGCGGCCTGAAGCGGACCGATCCCGCCATACAAGCGGTTCACATCCCCGCCGTCACGCGGCGGAAGATACTCCCCGCCCGCGACGTCGGCCAACGCCTCGCCCGTGAACGGCCCGCTACGACCGAAGAAACGCGCATCCGCGACCTTGCCCGACGCAGAGCGCTCACCCGGAGTTTCGCGACGACGGGCCATTCAGCGCGTCTCGCCCGTCATTTCTGCGGCGCGGCCTGGCTGGTCGTCGCCTGCGGGCCCGGCGGCGGGGAAGCCGTGGTGGGCATTTTTCCCGATTTCGCCAGAACCTCAGGATCCTCGCCAGCCGCCGGGATATAGACCTTCGGCAACACGGCGTTGAGCTGCGACGCCACCTCGTTGGTGATGTCCTGCCCATCCACATGCAGAGCGACCTGCTCGCTGTGCAGCACGAGATTCATGCCGTGGGCGCCGGCCACCTTCTGGATGACCTGCACCAGTTCACGCTCGATCTGCCCCAGCGCAACCTGAGCCGCTTCCTGAATGATGCGGTTGCGATCACGGAACTGCCGCTGCGCGTGCATTACCTTGGACTGGAGATTGCGCTCCTGCGTCTGGATCTGATCGGCGGTCATGCTCTTGGCATTGGCCTGCAGCTTCTGCTGCTCCTCACGCCAACCCGCCTGCGCGTGCTGCGCATCACGCGCCAGTTCGTCACGGCGGCCACCCAGTTCGCGCTCGACCTGCTGGCCCGCAAGGGACTGACGCATCACGTCACCCACGCTGATCAGGCCGATGACGGCTGTCGGAGGAGCCGCTTCTTTCGCCACATCGGCAGCGGGCGGAATGGCCGGCTGCGGAAGGACCGGAGGCGGACGCCCGTTACCTTCATCACCACCACCCTCATCGCCACCCTCGTCCGCATCAGGCTGCGGCGCAGGCGCGGGACGTGTCGCATGGGACGGCCCATGAACCGGCGGCGGCACCTGATGCGCCGTCTTGGGCACGAACCACCCGCTGCCACCACCCGCCGCCTGCGCGAAGGCCTCTCCGGATATCAGTGAACTGCCCGCGAGAAGCAGAGAGGAGGCCAGCAGTGTGGCCCGGGAGAAACGAAACATGGTCACCTCAGAATTGCTGGCCGAAGCCGAAGCGCAGAACCTGCGTGCGGTCATTGCGACTGCGCATGATCGGGAAGCCTGCGTCGATATTGAGAAGGCCGAACGGACTCTGCCATGAGATACCGGCACCGGCACTCACACGCGGCGTCAGCGTGTTACCACTCACGCCCTGATAGTAATCGCCGTCCTTGGCTTTATTGGTCCAACGATGCGCCACACGCAATCCGGCAAGACTACCCGTATCGACAAATGCACGCCCCCGCAGACCCATGGAAGATGCATAGGGGATGGGAAAGTGAACCGTGGCCGATCCTGTATAAATAAAGCGGCCACCAAGCAGATCTTCACCGCCACGGACCTTCCCGTTCGGCCCGAGTTCCGGCCATGTCTGACCAATCGCACGCGGACCGGCGCCACCGTCGAGGAAGCCGCGCAGGTTGTTACCACCGAGATAGAAGTTATCGATGATCCACTGCTTGCCACCGCCCCAGTCGGTCATGTAGCCGGTGCCGGCCTTGAACTCGACGGTCCAGTCATGATTGCCCATCAGGTCATCGAGGGGGAGATAATAGGCCGCATCGAACTTGCCACGGACATATTTGGCGTCACCGCCGATACCCGCGAAATCGCCACCCAATCGCAGGATGAATCCCTTGTGCGGCATGATGCGACGGTCACGCGTGTCATACTGAATCGTGGTGCCGAGCTGCGACAGCAGCGAATGTCCCTGATTGTCCAACACGTACTGGGACGAGTGATCCCACACACCGCCAACGTGACGTTCCATCAGGGAGTAGTTGAAGGACTGCGACAGATGGTTCGTATAGGAATAGCCCATACGGAGTGTGATGCCGTACCGGCCTTCCGAATAGTTCTGATACGTCTGGTAACGGTTATTGATGTAGAAAATATCCGCGCCAACCACGAGATTGCGGTTCAGGAAGTACGGATCAGTGAACGAGATATCGGCCTGACGCTCATAATAGGCCATCGTGCCCGAGATACCGGCATCGACACCCGTCCCCAGCAGGTTGTGCTGCTTGAGGCCGATATTGCCGATGATGCCAACGTCCGTGGAGTAACCGCCACCGAGCGAGAATTCACCCGTAGGCTTTTCCACGACACCCGTGGACACATTGACCTTGTCCGGCGCCGAACCCTGCGACTGGGAGATGTTCACGGACTTGAAGTAGCCCAGATCTTCCATCGACTGCTTGGCGTATTTACGCAGAACCGGCGTGTACGGGTCGCCCTCGGCCATCGGCAACTGCCGACGGATCACGTCGTCCCGCGTGACGGTGTTGCCGTTGATGTCGAGACGCTCGACATACATGCGTGGTCCTTCGCTCACATCGAAGAGCAGGTTGACGATGTGCTTCTCGGGATTGCGCGCAATGGACGGACGCACGACCGCGAACGGATAGCCGTCGGCCTGAAGGCTTTCCTCCATATTGGTCGCGTTCTGCTGGATCGCGTTGCCGTCGTACCACTGATTGGGGAACAGCTCGATATACTTACGCAGCGACACGGCTGGCGCATGACGCAGGCTGGAGCGGATATCGATCTTGCCAAGCCGGTAACGCGGCCCTTCCTTGATCGTGAACGTCACGAAGAAGGACTTGCGATCCGGTGACATTTCACCCGTGGCGTTGACCATCTGGAAATCGACAAAACCGTTTGCCAGATAGAACCGACGCAGAAGTTCGCCATCGTATTTCAGGCGCTCGGGATTGTACTGATCGGCCGAGGAGAAAAAGCGATACCACGCCGTCTCCTTCGAGGAGACAACGCTGGCCAGACGGGCTTCGCTGTAGAACTTGTTACCCACGAAGGCGATGCGCTTGACGAGCGTCTGCGGCCCTTCGGAAATGCGGAACACGACGTCCACGCGGTTATGCGCGAGCTTGACGATCTCGGGCGTCACATCCGCGCCATAACGGGCCTTCTGCGCATAAACCTCAAGAATCTTCTGCCGATCGGCCGATGCCTCGTCCGTCGAGAACACCGCACGCGGTCGCAGGGAAATAACCTTGTTCAGGTCTTCATCCTTGGCCGCATGATTACCTTCGAACACGATGCGGTTGACGACCGGATTCTCCACCACGTTGACGATCAGCGTGGTGCCGGACCGCTTGATAGTCACGTCCTTGAACAGGCCGGTGGCATAGAGCGTCTTCAGAGAACGATCGAGATCGTCCTGACTGAACGGGTCTCCCACACGGGAGACCATGTAGGACTGGATGGTGCTTTCTTCGATACGGTCGTTGCCGTGGACCTGAATGTCCTCGATACGGCTGCCGCGCACCACACCTTCGCCAGCAAGCGCTGCTCTGGCAGCCACAGGAGTCTGGTGACGGGGAGCGAACTGGGCTTCGGCTGCATGGGATACGAGCGTCGGCAGTACGAAGACCGACGCAAGCAGAGCCGAACGTTTACTCTTCAACACCAGCACCCTTTCCGTCCAGGAACCATATTGCACGACCAGACCTGCCCCGCGGCGCGGACAGAACACACCGCCGGGAAAGAACGCGGAACACATTCCATTTACGGTTCACGACCCCGGACACACACTCCGCCTCAAGAGGGGAACTATCCGAACTTCCGGTCATTCTGCAAGTCGTCTCATGGGTTTTCCTCGTGCCTCCCTCCAGATCGTGCCGCCAGAACCGGCACCGGGACGCCACGCCTCACCCCATGAGTGCGGCCATCCAGTGAAACAGGCCGAAGCTGGAAAGATCGTTGAAAGTGGAAAACAGGAAAAGCCCCGCAATCAATGCGAATCCGGCCTGAAAACCCACCTCCTGTATTTTCCTCGGCACAGGACGTCCGCGAATCGCTTCCAGAACATAAAAAACCAGCCGTCCGCCATCAAGGATCGGGATAGGGAACAGGTTGATCAGGCCAAGATTGACCGACAGAAGAGCCATGAAGGACAGGATGCTGGCCACACCGTACTGCGCCACCTGCCCGGAAAGCTGGGCAATCCGCAGCGGGCCGCCAAGATCGCGCGGCGTATGGCGTCCGGTCACCATCTGCCACAGCCCGTCGAGCGTCTGCGTGATGGTGTTCCACGTGGCCTTCGCGCCGCTGACGACAGCCTGCGGAAGCGGCTGAGGCTTACCGGCTTGTGTCGCAAACTCGATCCCGAGTTGCCCGATGGGCGCGGCATTCCCCGATGGCGTGATACGTCCGAGCGTGACAGGCAGCGTCACATCCTTGCCGTCACGCTTGACGTGCAGGGTCGTGGCCTGCCCCGGCTCACCCGCCACCAGCTTCTGCACACTCTGCGCGTCAGGCGTGGCCTGCTCCCCCAGAGCAAGAATTGTATCGCCGGGTTTCACTCCCGCCGTCGCCGCAGCCCCATTGGGCATCACCGCAGCGACGGTGTTGCGCACACTTGGCTGACCGCAGAAGGCAAAAAGGAGGAAAAACAGCACGAAAGCGAGCACGAAATTGAACACCGGCCCGGCGGCAATGACGATCATGCGCGAACCGACGGGCTTGTCATGGAACGTCCGCCCCGGCTCCCACGCCGCCTTCTGTTCCTCGGTGGCGTCTTCCGGCCCTTCGAACCCGTGCGGCTTGACGTAACCGCCCAGAGGAATCGGGCCGATGCGCCACTCCGTCCCCACCTTGTCCGTCCAGCGCCACAGCGGCGGACCGAAGCCGATGGAGAACGTGTCCACCTTCACACCGCGCCACCGCGCGGCGAGGTAATGACCGAGTTCGTGGATGAAGACGAGCACACCCAGCACCACGCAAAAGGCCAGTATCGTTCGAATCAGGTCATGCATGGCCGGGTTCTCCTCACTTCACGCCCGCTTTACATATAGACACGTCAGGCCTTTGGCGTCAGGCCGCCTTCCTGACAATCCCTTCACGCGCCACACGACGCGCCTCCGCGTCCCAATGCAGCACGGCGGCCAGATCCTCAATGACCGGCGCGCCCAGCGTGTCCATCGCGTTCTCGACGATGCGCGGAATATCCAGAAATCCGATCCGGTTGTTCAGAAAGGCCTCGACCGCAATCTCGTTGGCCGCCGAGAGAATAGTGGAGGCAGCACCGCCTTCCCGCAGCGCCTGCCGCGCGAGGCGGAGAGCCGGGAACCGCGCGAGATCGGGTTTTTCGAACACCAGCGTGCCGAACTGCGCCAGATCCAGACGCGGCGACGTGGTGGGCATCCGCTCGGGCCATGCCAGACAGTGCGCGATGGGAATGCGCATGTCCGCCGAACCCATCTGCGCGATCAGGCTGCCATCGGTGTATTGCACCATGCCGTGCACGACCGATTGCGGATGCACGAGCACATCAATGCACTCCTCAGGCAGATCGAAAATACGCGCCGCTTCGATCACCTCCAGCCCCTTGTTGAACATGGAGGCGGAATCGATACTGATCTTGGCCCCCATGCTCCATGTCGGGTGCTTGAGCGCCTGCGCAGGCGTTGCGGCCTCCATCGCCTCCAGCGTAGCGGTGCGGAACGGACCGCCCGATGCCGTAAGGATGATCTTCTCGACCTGTGCTTCCTGACGATCCGCCATCGCCTGAAAGACCGCATTGTGCTCGGAATCCACTGGCAGCAGGGTCGCCTTCGCCTCCGCGATGGCGCGCAGCATCACGTCACCTGCACAGACCAGCGCTTCCTTGTTGGCCAGCGCCACGGTCGCCCCATTGCGCACGGCCGCAAGCGTCGGCTCAAGACCGGCTGCACCCGTGATGGCGGCCATGGTCCAGTCCGCCGGCACAGCCGCCCCTTCGATCACGGCAGAGCGGCCACCGCTCACCTTCACATCCGTGTCCGCCAGAAGCGCCTTCAGTTCCCCGACAAGGCTTTCATCGGCAATCACGGCCTGTTCGGCACGCAGAGCACGGGCCTGTTCGGCCAGCAGCTTCGCGTTGCGCCCGCCCACAAGCACTTTCACCGCAACGTCTTCGCCTGCCTGATGCAGAAGATCGACTGTCGAGCAGCCGATGCTGCCCGTGCTGCCCAGAACCGTAACCGTCTTCATGCCTGTTTCATCCTGACTGCCAACATCCGCACACACGCCTTCATCTCAGGCGTCCCTGCGCCCCCATTCTCATTGTCCGAATACGTGACTGATCGCTTCCACAAGATCGGCCAGCCCAACTGTCCAGAACCCAAACCCCGGCTGCGCCGCCAGTGACAGCACAGCCGCAAGCGGCATCACGGCCAGCATCGCGTCGAAGCGGTCCAGCAGGCCGCCATGGCCCGGCAGCAGCGTGCCGGAATCCTTCACGCCTCTTGCACGTTTGACCGCGCTTTCCGCCAGATCGCCTGCCTGCGCCACCACACCCAACAGGGCTGCCCAGACACCGCTTCGCAAAAGCAAGGATGTCCGCTCCATCATGCCGTCCACTCCTGCCAGCGACGCCACCAGCATCCCCGCCAGAATCGCCCCGCACAGACCGCCCACAGCCCCGGAGCGGGTCTTGCCCGGAGAGATGCGCGGCGCCAGCTTCGGTCCACCCACAAGCCGCCCGACCAGATAGGCCGAACTGTCGCTGGCCACCACCACAGCGATGGGGAAGACCACCGACCATGCCCCCGGCAGAGTGTGCAGCCGGAGCCACAGCAACGCGGAACCCGCCGCCACGATGGCCGCGTTACCGAGCCAAAGCGGTGTCCCGAAGAGGAAAGCGGTCATGGGAAAGGCCGCGATGGCGCTCCAGCGTCCAGCACAGGCGGCTAGCCCCGCACAGACAGCCCATCCGAGATACAGCACGCCACGCCACGAACGCACCGACAGGCCAAACAGAGCCGCCATTTCGGAAGCGAGGCCACACATGGCCAGAAGAATGAGCACTTCATAAAACGGACCACCGGCCCAGATGGCGCCCCCGGCCACAAGGATCAGCACAACAGCCGAAATCAGCCGGGGGCGCAGATCCTTCCAGTTCGATCCAGAAGAACGCAGGCGGGACGCTTCACTCACGCCGGACGCGCGCCGAAGCGGCGTTCCCGGCGACCGTAGATTTCCAGCACCTGCGCGAAGGTCGTCTCATCAAAATCCGGCCACAGCGAATCGAGAAACACGAACTCCGCGTAAGCGCTCTGCCACAGAAGAAAATTGGAAATGCGGTGTTCGCCGCTGGTGCGCACCACCAGATCGGGATCGGGAATACCTGCCGTCAGCAGGTGCCGCGACATCATGTTCTCATCGATCGTATCGGGATCGAGTTCGCCGCGCTGAACGGCCCGCGCGATGGCTTTCGTCGCCTGCACGATGTCGTTGCGACCGCCATAGGACAGCGCCAGAAGCAGCGTGAGGCCCGTATTGTGAGCCGTCAGTTGCTCGGCCCGCGCCAATTCATCGCACAGATCCGACCCGAAACGGTGCACCTCTCCCACAAACAGGATACGAACCTGCTCGCGGTGAAGTTCCGCCACCTTGTGCCGCACATAGAACCGCAGCAGACCCGTGAGATCCGCAACTTCATCAGGGCCGCGTCGCCAGTTCTCGGAAGAGAAGGCGTAGAGCGTCAGATACTCCACCCCCTGCCTGCGCGCCGCCCTCAGACAACGCGTCACCGCCTCCGCCCCTGCCCGATGCCCCGCGATGCGCGGCAGTCCGCGCGACGCGGCCCAGCGACCGTTTCCGTCCATGATGATGGCGACATGCTGGGGCACCGAACCATCCGTGGATGTTCCGGCCGGGACCGCACCCTGTGCTACGGCTCCCAGAGGAAGGGGCATCGTGGAATCAGACCTGCTTGATTTCGCGTTCTTTCTCCGCGAGCATTTCGTCGATGCTCTTCACGTAGCGGTCCGTCAACTTCTGAATGGCGTCCGACCAGACCTTCACATCGTCCTGGCTGATATCGCCCTTTTTCTCGAAGCTTTTCGTCTTGTCCATGCCGTCGCGCCGCACGCCGCGCACCGCCACTTTCGCGCCTTCGGAATAACGGGCTGCCGCTTTCGCGAGTTCGTTGCGCCGCTCTTCGGTCAACTGCGGAATAGGCACGCGGATCGTCTGGCCTTCACCAGCCGGATTGAGGCCGAGCCCCGAATCCCGAATGGCCTTTTCCACGGCGGCCGCCAGCGCGCGGTCCCACACCTGCACGCTCAGCATACGGGCTTCGGGCACGGCGATCGTCGCCACCTGCGAGAGAGGCACCTCACCGCCATAGGCCTCGACCCGCACAGGCTCCAGAAGGGCGGCATTCGCACGTCCCGAACGCAGTCCGGCGAAATCCCGGCGCAGGCTGTCCAGCGCACCATCCATGCGGCGCGTCAGATCCTCGATAAGCGTATTCAGTTCCGCCACGACGGTTCTCCCAAACAGACCGGAAGCAACCGGTGCTCCGGTTCAATCACAACGCTCAGCGCGCGTCCTTGCGCTGAATCAATCGGTTTCCTCGATACGGGTATAGGGGCCTTCGCCACGCATCACGCGCTGGAAAGATCCATCTTCGTGAAGATTGAAGACCACGATGGGCAAGCGATTCTCACGTGCCAGACTGATGGCGGCCGCATCCATGACATTCAAGTCGCGCGAAAGGACTTCCATGTAAGTCAGTCTGTCATGACGCACGGCATCGGGATCCTTGCGCGGATCGGCGCTGTACACGCCATCCACCTGTGTGCCCTTGAGCAGCAGATCGCAATCCAGTTCAGCCGCACGCAGCGCCGCCGCCGTATCCGTCGTGAAGAAGGGATTGCCCGTGCCGGCGGCGCAGATTACGACGCGGCCTTTTTCCATGTGACGCACGGCGCGGCGACGGATGTAAGGCTCGGCGATGGACGACATCTCGATGGCCGAAAGCACCCGCGTGGGCACGTCCTGACGTTCGAGCGCGTTCTGCACCATCAGCGCGTTGATGACAGTCGCCAGCATCCCGGCGGCGTCGCCCTGCGCGCGGTCCATGCCGCGCGCGGCAGCGGTGAGGCCACGGAAAATGTTACCGCCGCCGACCACGATGCCGATCTGCACGCCGCTGCGGAACACTTCGGCCACGTCGCTGGCGATGCGGTCCACCGTCTGGGCATCGACGCCATACTGGGCGCCACCCATCAGCGCTTCACCGGAGAGTTTCAGGAGGACGCGGCGCGGTGCGGCGGAGCCTTGAGCGGTGGTATTCATCTTGCCTCAATGCACGGACGATCGGACATGCCCCGCATCCGCCACGCTCCAAGCGGACCGTGACCCACAGGGTCCGAGGCCCCCTCATATCGCCCGATGCCCCATCCCACAAGAACGGAACAGGTCTTTCCCCGTCCCGCTGGCGAAATTGTCAGGCGTTGTCGTCCAACCCGAGCGCGCGCAGACGGGCCCGCTCCTCGTCCCATCCGGCCCGCTCCTTCACGTTGAGAAACAGGTGACAGGGACGGTCCAGAAGCCGGGCCAACTGGAGCCGCGCCTTCTGTCCGATCTCGCGGATGCGCCGGCCTTTCTCCCCGATCAGGATGGCCTTGTGGCTCGCGCGACCAACATAGATCGTCACATCGACGCGTACGGAACCATCGGGCCGCTCGGCAAAACTTTCAGTCTCCACCGTGGCGCCGTAGGGCACTTCCTCATGCGTCTGAAGAAAGATCTGCTCACGCACCAGTTCCGCCGCCAAAAGACGGTCGGGCAGGTCTGTCATGTCGTCTTCAGGGTAGAGGAACGGCCCGACAGGCAGGCTCTCGGCCAGTTTGTCGAGAAGATCGTCCACACCGCTGCCCGAGCGGGCGCTGATCATGAACACATGCTCGACCGGCAGTTTCTCCGCAATGGCGGCGGTGAGCGGCAGAAGCGCCTGCGGCGTCACCAGATCGGTCTTGTTGAGAGCCAGCCACACACGCCGCTTCGACTGCGCCAGACGGTCGATCACCGCCGTCGCAGCCTCATCCAGACCGGCTTTCGCGTCCACCAGCAGAACCGTGACATCCGCGTCATCGGAGCCGGTCCACGCGGCAGCCACCATGGCGCGGTCGAGCTTGCGGCGCGGACGGAAAATACCCGGCGTGTCCACGATCAGGATCTGCGTGTGATGGCGGATCAAAATCCCCAGCACCCGAAAGCGTGTCGTCTGCGCCTTGGGACTGACGATGGAGAGTTTCGCGCCCGCCATCCGGTTGAGCAGCGTGGATTTTCCGGCGTTCGGTGCGCCCACCAGCGCCGCGAAGCCGCATCGTGTCTCGGTCATTTCGATCCCGTTCCCCGCTGTGCCATCAGGCGCGCCAGCAGATCCGCCGCCGCTGCGCTTTCCGCTGCACGCTTGTTGCCTGCTTCCCCCTCGCCCACCAGTCCGGCCGCCTTCACGGCCATGACGAAGTGCGGCGCATGGGAGGGGCCATCGGCGCTGATCGTTTCATAGACCGGCAACCCCATGCCCCGCGCCAGCACCCATTCCTGCAAGCCCGTCTTGGGGTCTTTGGGTGGCTTCGCCTGCGCCTGAATAAAATCTGCCCACCATCTCCGCACGAGCGCCCGCGCGGGGGCCAGTCCCGCGTCCAGATAGAGAGCCCCCAGAATGGCCTCCAGCGCATCGGCCAGAACATTCGCCGTCTCGCGGATGCCGATACGCTCTTCGTGCGCCGCCACGTTCAGGGCTTCCGGCAGCCCCATGCGCTGCGCGATCTCCGCCAGAGCCGTGCGCGAGACGAGGTGCGCGTGCCGCGATCCGAGCGCGCCTTCCTGCTCGCCCGGATAACGCTCCAGCAGCCATTCGGCCATCAGCAGCCCGAGCACACGATCCCCAATGAACTCCAGACGCTCGTTGGAACCTTCGCCCTTGGTGCCGCTGCGGCGTCCGCGCCGCGATGTGGCCTGCTGATGCGCAGCCGAGCGGTGTGTCAAAGCCTCACGCAACAGATCCGGCTTCGCAAAGCGATGCCCAATGCGGTGTTCAAGCGCGCCCAGTTCCGGGGTTTCCACGTTTCCGTCTCCCGACCGGTCAATGCACGACATGGAAAAGACGCGCCCACCTGATCTCCGTGGGCCACGTCCAGAACTGCCAGAAGGGATGCGTCGAATCCACCGAGAAGAAGATCATCCCCGCGCGACCGACGAGGTTCTCCATGGGCACGAACCCCAGATCCTCGCTGCCTTCCCCCATGAAACGGCTGTCGGCGCTGTGGTCCCGGTTGTCGCCCATGGCGAAGAAATAACCCGGCGGCACGACATATTCCGGCGTGTCGTTCTGCATACCCTCATTGGTGAAACGCAGTACGCCGTGCGTGACCGGCGGAGCACCCGCGCTGCCCGGAAGCGTCTCCCGGCATTCGCGCCCTTCGGTCTGGAGATGGTTTTCATCGACCTCCGTGTAACCGCCCTGCGGGACGCACGGCACCGGCGCGCCATTGAGATAGAGCTGCCCCTCACGCACCTGCACATGATCGCCGGGCAGGCCGATGATGCGCTTCACGTAATCGATGGACGTGTCCTTGGTGAAACGGAACACCGCCACGTCGCCCCGGTGCGGTTCGGCACCCCAGATGCGCCCGTCGAACAGATGCGGGGAAAGCGGAAAGGAATAGCGCGAATACCCGTAGCTGTATTTGGACACCCACAGATAATCCCCCACCTGAAGCGTGGGTATCATGGAACCGGAAGGAATGTTGAACGGCTCGTAGAGGAACGTCCGCACCACCAGCACAAGCAGCACCACGCTCACGAAAGAACGGACCATCTGGAAGAGGCTTTCGCCCTGCCGCTGCGGCTTTTCCGTTGAAGTGGTGTCGTTCATCCGCGTCATTCTGTCCGTTATCTCCGCCATCCCATCAGGCTCCGTCGGCGCGTATGCCAGCAAGAGGTGCCATCGGGGATGGCGGATGAAGCCGCCCGCCTGCCCCGCTGTCAACCCACGGACGGCACGGCCTCGATGATGACCTGTGCCAGCGCATAGGGCGTATCATCCGTAAGGCTGAGATGCAGGTGCACCACATGACCGGGCGGCACCATATCCGCCAGTCGGGCGGCGGCCCCTCCGGTCAGGGTGAGATCGGGTTGCCCGGAAGGCCGGTTGCTCACGCCGATCGTGCTATGGAACACGCCTGCGGCAAAGCCGGTGCCCAGCGCTTTGGCGCAGGCTTCCTTGGCCGCCCAGCGCTTGGCATAGGCCCCGATGCGGGCCGCGCCATGCCTCCGCTCGGCCCGCGCGCGCTCGGTTTCCGTAAAGACGCGCAGGAGAAACCGCTCCCCAAAGCGCTCGATGGCCCGCTCGATGCGACGCATGTCGCACAGATCCATGCCGGTGCCGATAATCATGCCGCGCTCCGGCTCACGACCGCGCCCGCTCGACCTGCGAGATTCCCTCGGACGACCGCAGCCCCACAATGACGCTGGACAAGTGCTTGAGATCACGCACCTCCACATCCACCAGCACTTCCATAAAATCGAGCTGCCGGTGTACGATCTTGAGATTCACGATCGAGCCGTCCTGCTTGGAGACAGCATTGGTGATGGCGGCAAGCGTGGACGGTTCGTTGGCCGCGATCACCGTCACCCGCCCGATGAAAGGTCCAGCGGACGATGCGCCCCCTTTGCCGAGCGCCGCATAATCCCAGTCCACATCCAGAAACCGCTCGGGCGTGGCGGCGAAGGCTTCCAGCGTCTGACAGTTGGCCGCGTGAATGGTCACGCCTTTACCTGTCGCTACGACACCCACGATCTTGTCGCCCGGCAGTGGATGGCAGCACCCGGCGAAATGCACTGCAATGCCCGATCCCAACCCGACAAGTGGCGCGCTGCCGCCACTTGTCGCCTTCTGCCGGGCGACAGGAGGACGGGCCGCCAGTCCCGGGATCATGCGCGGGCCGCGAGTGGTACGCTTGAGTTCTGGATAGGCCGCGTGCACGACGTCGCGCGGACCGATATTGCCGGTGCCCACCGCCACATACAGGTCTTCGACCGATGCCTGCTTGAGATCCTTGAGCAGCGTCTCCAGCACTTTCTCGGACCCGTCCACACCTTCCTGCCGGAAAGCCTTGGCGAGCGTCGCCTTGCCGGAATCGAGCGAGACCTGCCGCTGCTGCTGCGCCACATAGCGCCGGATGCGCGCGCGGGCCTTGCCGGTGACGACGAACCGTTCCCATGACGGCGACGGCGCACCGCCCCGCGCGGTCATGATCTCGACCTGGTCGCCGTTCTGGAGTTCGTGGCGCAGAGGCACCAGCCGCCCGTTCACCTTCGCGCCTACGCAGGCATCGCCGACCTGACTGTGCACGGCATAGGCAAAGTCGATGGGCGTGGCGCCACGCGGCAGGGGAATGAGTTGACCCTTCGGCGTGAAGCAGAAGACCTGATCCTGATAAAGTTCCAGCTTGGTGTTTTCGAGGAACTCGTCAGGCGCCGCCGAATCCTCAAGGATTTCGAGCAGATCCTGCACCCAGCGGGGCCGTTTCATGCCCTGCGCGGCCTCGATGGCGGCATCCCCGGCGGGCATCTGCTTGTAGGCCCAGTGCGCCGCGACACCGTTTTCCGCGATGTCGTTCATCTCGTGGGTGCGTATCTGCACCTCAATCTTCTGGTTGCGCGGGTGGCGCAACGTCACGCCCGTGTGCAGGCTCTGATAACCGTTGGCCTTTGGTGTGGAGATGTAATCCTTGAACCGTCCCGCGATCATGGGGAACGCGCCATGGATCGCACCGAGAGCGGCATAGCACTCCTCGCGCGTGTCCACGATGATGCGGAACGCCATGATGTCGGAAAGCTGCTCGAACGCCACGTTGCGGCGCTGCATCTTCTCCCAAATGGAATAGGGCGATTTTTCGCGCCCCTTCACCTCGACATCTTTGATGTCCGCCTCATGGCACAAACGGATCAGTTCACGCCGGACATCCTCAATGATGTCCGCACCCTGCCCACGCAGATAGTTCAGGCGGGCGCGGATGGTGGCATCGGCCTCCGGCTCCAGTTGCGCAAAGGCAAGACCCTGCAACTCAGTCTTGACCCGATCCATACCGATGCGCCCGGCCAGCGGCGCATAGATATCCATGGTCTCGCGCGCGATGCGGCGGCGACGGTCTTCGCGCTGCACGAAATGCAGCGTGCGCATGTTGTGCAGACGGTCCGCCAGCTTGACGATGAGCACGCGAATGTCACGCGACATCGCCAGCACGAGCTTGCGGAAGTTTTCCGCCTGCTTCGTCCGGTCGGACTGGAGTTCGAGACGGGTGAGCTTGGTGACGCCGTCCACCAGTTCCGCGATGGTGGGACCGAACTGCTCGCGCAGCGTCTCCACCGTAATGCCCGTGTCCTCGATCGTGTCGTGGAGCAGAGCGGTGGCAATGGAAGGCACGTCCATATGGAAACGCGCCAGAATCATCGCGACCGCCAGAGGATGCGTGATGTAGGGATCACCTGCGTCACGCAGCTGACCTTCATGCGCGTCCCGTGCCACGGCAAAGGCACGTTCCACGAGCGCCACGTCGGCAGTGGGATTATATCGCTGTATCCGCCGGATCAGACGATCGGGCGTAATATCCATCCCTTCATCCTGCGCCAGAACCGGCGGAAGAAGGGGGCTGCCACGCCCTCCCGGGAAGAGTTCCTGATCGCCGCTCACAACCGCACTCCATCCAAAAGACAGAAGCGGAAGAGAGACGGAACGGGAACGCTCACGGGGATGACGCCATCTCCAGATTCATGCTCCGAACCCGAAAGCCCGGAGGCAAATTCAGAGTGTCAGCGCTTGCCGCGACCTGACATCTCGGCCTCGAACGCGGCCTTCATTTCCTCAGGGGAAAGATCGGTCACTTCCTCTTCGGCCGAGCTTTCCTGCAGTCCGAAGATGTTCTGCTCGGTGGGAATGAGGTCAAGAACCTCTTCATCGGCAGGCTCAGGTTCTGGCGCACGGGCGAGCGAGCGGACAAGATCGTTGCGCAGCGACTCGAGCGGAACGGTCTGGTCCGCAATTTCACGCAGGGCGACGACGGGGTTCTTGTCGTGGTCGCGATCGACCGTCAACTCCTCGCCGCGAGCGAGATTACGCGCCCGCTGAGCGGCCAGAAGAACCAGTTCGAAGCGGTTCGGTACCTTGTCGACGCAATCTTCGACCGTGACGCGCGCCATGAAGTGGCCTCCAGGAAATCCATTAAGAGGCCTTTCATAGCACCCCATAGCGCCCGAGGGAAGCGATCATGGCATCAAACGGCGGATTGTCTGGGGCGGCAGAGCGGAAACCAAATCCTCCACCGTGCGTTTTGTGAGCGGATCGCGCCAATCCGGCCATACATCGCGCAAGGGAAGCAACACGAAAGCGCGCTGGGTCGCGCGTGGATGGGGAAGCAGGGGACGGCCCTCCGTACGAATCAGGCCACCCGCATCGATAAGGTCGAGATCGAGCGTACGCGCCGCGTTAACGACACTGCGCTGGCGTCCGAACTGCGCTTCAATGTGATGAAGTGTATCAAGGAGGACAAGAGGAGAGAGAGAGGTCTTGCCGACCACCACCCCATTTATGTAGGGAGGCTGGCCGGATGGAGGGATCGGTTCACTCTCGTACCATGGAGAAACCGAAACGATTTTCAGACCGGGCGTGGCGCGCAGGGCTTCCACTGCTGCGTCACATGTCGCGGACGGCGACACAAGGGCACCGGTCAGAGGGTCTGGACCAGCCAGGTTGGCGCCGATGGCGATGACAACCTCCACGGAAGTCCCCCTTTCTTCCTCACCGTCCTCGCGTCAAAAAACAACGATTAGTGGACTGATATAACGGAAACTTAACCTGTTTATCAAAAACTCCAGCGCATTCAAGGAAGACACAACTGCATGATCATTCACAATACCGAACGCACCTGCCTCTTCATTGACGGATCAAGTCTTTATTCCGCATCCCGCGGCCTCGGATTCGACGTTGATTACCGCAAGATGCTGGATTTCTTCACCAAACGCACGCATCTGCTTCGCGCCCATTATTACGCCGCCATTCTCGACACCGATGAATATTCGCCCATCAAGCCGCTCACGGACTGGCTGTCCTATAACGGCTATTTCCTCGTCACGAAGACGGCACGGGAATACACCGACCAGAGCGGTCGCCGCCGCGTGAAGGGCAACATGGACATCGAAATCGCGGTGGACATGATGGAGGCTGCCCCGCACATCGACCATGCCATCCTGATCACGGGCGATTCCGATTTCCGCCGTGTGGTGGAAGCCGTGCAACGGCAGGGTGTGCGCGTGTCGGTCATTTCCTCCATGCGCTCCTCACCGCCACTGATCGGCGATGACCTGCGCCGTCAGGCCGATCAGTTCATCGAACTGGCCGACATTGCCGAAGACATCACCCGCCGCCAGACCGAGCCCCGCCCGAAACAGGCGCCGATTCGCCACCCGGCCGATCAGGCCAGCGAAGAGGAATGATCCGGCCTGCCCCTGCCCTCGGCCCGACTGACGCTCGCCGAGGCGGGAGCACCGCTTCCCGACACCGGAGCCCCATCTCATCATGAGCGTCCTTCCCTCTCCCGTCATCGACACCGCCCTCGCTCATGAGCCTGCGGCGGACTGCCCACTCTGCCCTCGGATCGTTCAGAGCCGCGCTCTGTCACCGGGACATGCCCCCCGGCCGCCACGCGGACCGCAAAACGCTCCCCTCCTCATCGTAGGACTTGCACCCGCTCCTCACGCCGATGGCACGACCACCCTGCTTCCCGATCTTCAGGCGGAAGAGTTACTGCACGAGATTCTGGAAGAATTCGCGTTCGGGACGCGCGCAACGCAGAGTGGGAACGCGCAGGGATTCACACCCACCGCCGCCCGCATGGTCTCAGCCATGCGCTGCGCCCCACCAGCCGGGCTGCCCCAACCCTCCGAAATTGCCACATGCAACCAGTTCCTGCGCTCGGAACTCCAGACCATGGCCGATCTGCGGGTCGTTCTGGCGCTTGGTCTGCTCGCCCACAACGCCACCGTGGCGGCCTGCGGCATCCCTCTTTCACGCGTAAGTTTCCGCCATAACCGGCTCACAACGATGCCCGATGGCCTCAGAATTGCGGACACGCACCATCTCTCCGCCCGCAATCTCACCACAGGACTGGTCACGCGCGAGGGGCTGCGTCGGCTGATTGGCGACATCCGTCAGGAAATCGACACGCACAGCGCCGTCTTCTGATTTCAGAGCAGTCGGACCGGCGGGCGTCGAACGGATCGCATGGCGACCAGTCCGCAGGCGATAAAAGCATACACCAGCGGCGCCCCAAGCCAGTGCTTATGTCCAAGAAGGTCGTGTACGGTCACCAGAATGGCCGCAGCGTAAATGCCTCGGTGTAGGATCCGCCAGCGACGTCCCAGTAGCTTCATGGAAAACTGTTGGGATGTGACCGCCAAGGCTAGAAGGATCAGGAAGGCCGCCAATCCGAACGGTAGAAAAAGCCTATTGGCAAGGTCATGAAGAATTCTTGCCAGATCGCCCTGACGCTCTCCCACAGCATACACGCCCACATGCAACACGGCATAGGTAAACGCCAGTAGCCCTGCCACACGACGCCACTTCATAAGATCAATACGAGCGTAACGGCGCAAAGGCGTAATCGCCAGCGTCAGCAACAGGAAACGAAAGGCCCACAGGCCAAGATCTTTCTCAGCCTGCGTCACGGGATGCGCGCCCAGTTCCCCCGTCCGGGCCGCCCACCACTCTGACGCGGCCGGCACCAGAAAAAGCAGCCAGACCAGACATTCTTCCACAGGACGCGAAAGGAAACGCTGGCGACGGTTGCGGGCTTTCATGAAGGCGGTCCTCCGTCCTGAATATCCTGTCTATCGTCTTTCACGCTTGTAGGAACAGGCAAGAGCGCGATCACGCCTGCGTTTTCAGAAGCCTTCTCTCCCTTGACCCTTTCCTACGCAGCTTTCAGTCTTTCCTCATCACGGACAGGAACGGATCCGTAACCGGCTCGCCTGCCGCTTCCCTTCTTCGGAGGACACCTCCCCCATGCCCCAACTCTCGCCCGCCAACACGCCCCGGATCGGCTTCATCGGCTTTGGCGCCATGGCCAGCCGCATGGGCGCACATCTGCGCACCGCCGGATATACGATCACCGCCTACACACCCTCGGGGAAAAGCCCGGACCCTGCCGTCGCCATGCTCCCCTCCCCAAAGGCTTTGGCAGAACAGGCCGATGTGGTCATTGCCTGCGTGCCGGACGATGAGGCGCTAGCGGCCTCCATGTATGGCGCGGATGGCACGCTTGCAGGCATGAAGCGCGGCAGCGTGCTCATCAACACCTCGTCCGTCTCCCCCGAAGCCACCTCGGAATTGCTTGAAGCCGGGAAGAAAGCCGGCGTCACCGTCATCGATGCGCCTGTTTCCGGCAGCACACCGGAAGCGCAATCGGGCACTCTGGTCGTGCTGGCGGGTGGCAGCGAAGAAGACGTGACGAACGCAGCACCCATCTTCGACGCCATCGGAAAGATCACGATTCACACCGGCCCTTCAGGCAGCGGCGCCCGACTCAAGCTCGTCATCAACGGGATCATGGGAGCCGGTCTCGCCGCTCTGGCTGAAGCCGTGGGCTATGGTCTGGCCGCAGGTCTCGATCGGTCCATGCTGTTCGACGCGCTCGATCAGGTGGCAGTGATTTCCCCTCACCACAAGCGCAAGCTCAAAGCAGCGAAGGAGGGTGACTTCGCGCCGCAGTTCCCCGCACGCCTGATGCAGAAAGACATGCGCCTCCTGCTCGACGCAGCGGCCCGCGAAGCCGTGCCGGTGCCAACGCTCGCCGCCACTACACAGCAGCTTTCACTGACGCGCCGCCTGTCACCCAATGAGGATTATTCCAGTCTGATCCGCGTGATGGAACACACAGTCGCCAATGACGGCTGACATCAGTCCAGGAAAGGCGGCCTACGGGGCCGCCTTCTGCCTGCGCCGAAGAAGACGCATGATCGAGCGCTGCACGGAAAGCCGCTCCCCCACATCGAGGCTGCGGTAGAGACGCAGAAGATCCACCTCATCGATGGTTAGTTCGACCACGGCTTCCTGCGTAGCCATGCCATTGAGAAAAACCTCGAGCGGCACTTCGAAAAGTTCGGCCAGACGCGGCAGATACTGACGCACACGCCCGTCCCGGTCCGTCTCCCAATGCGCAATCGCACTGCGTGAAAGCCCAAGCACCGTGGCCAGTTTGGCCTGCGTCATGCCCGCATATTGCCGCAGCGCGCGAATACGCTGTCCCAGCGTTTCATGACTCCCCAACTCCGCCTTCAGAGCGGACGGCGCTCGTGCCATTGCATGTCCTGTTCGAAGATTACGCCGTTTGGACGGCGCTTCCTGCGACTTCAAACTCATTCGTAAAAGGAAGGTTCCGGACAGGAACAGATCAGATTGCGATCCCCATGCGCGTTGTCGATACGCCCGACCGCTGGCCAGTATTTCGTCGCAGGATCCACTCCGGGCGGGAAGCACCCTTCACTGCGTGAATACACCCGCTCCCACTCGGACGCCAGATCGCGGGCCGTATGCGGCGCATGACGCAGAGGCGCATCCTGCACAGCGATACGCCCTTCTTCGATCTGACGGATTTCCTCACGGATCGCGAGCATGGCAGCACAGAACCGGTCCAACTCGCGTTTTCCTTCGGATTCGGTGGGCTCGATCATGAAAGTCCCCGCCACCGGGAAACTCACCGTCGGCGCGTGAAACCCGAAATCCACCAAGCGCTTGGCGATGTCATCCACCGTGACGCCCGATGTCTCCTTTATGGGCCGCAGATCCACGATGCACTCATGCGCCACACGCCCGTTCACACCCCGATACAGTATCGGATACGCCCCCGACAGACGGGTTGCGATGTAATTGGCGTTCAGAAGCGCAAGCGTCGTCGCCCTTGCCAGTCCGGCATCGCCCATGAGGCGGATATAGGCCCATGAAATCGGCAGAATGGACGCGGAACCGAAGGGGGCAGCCGACACAGCCAGCGCCTCTCCTTCCTCCGGGCGTCCCGGCAGAAACGGAGAAAGATGCGCGCGCACGCCAATCGGCCCCATGCCGGGACCACCGCCGCCGTGAGGAATGCAGAACGTCTTGTGCAGGTTGAAATGGCTGACATCCGCGCCATATTTGCCCGGCTGCGACAGTCCGACCTGCGCGTTCATGTTCGCACCGTCGAGATAGACCTGCCCTCCCGCCTCATGCACCAGCGCGCAGATGTCACGCACGTTTTCCTCGAACACGCCGTGCGTGGAGGGATAGGTGATCATGATGGCCGCCAGCGTGTCCGCATGCTGCGCGACCTTTGCCTTCAGATCCTCCATGTCCACATTGCCGCTGGCGTCACACCGCACGACCACCACCTTCATTCCCGCCATCTGGGCAGAAGCCGGGTTGGTGCCGTGGGCGGAGGCCGGGATCAGGCACACATCGCGCTGCGTCTGCCCACGTGCGCGCTGCCAGCCGCGAATGGCCAGAAGGCCGGCATATTCGCCCTGCGCACCGGAATTGGGTTGGAGCGAAACCGCGTCATAACCGCTGATCGCGCAGAGCCAGCCCTCCAGATCGCGGAACAGTTCGGCATATCCTTGCGTCTGGCTGGCAGGCGCAAAGGGGTGAAGATCGCAGAAACCGGGCCATGTGATGGGCATCATCTCCACCGTGGCATTCAGTTTCATCGTGCAGGAGCCGAGCGGGATCATGGAGCGATCCAGCGCCAGATCCTTGTCGGAAAGCTGACGGAGATAGCGCAGCATGTCCGTCTCAGATCGGTGCGTGTTGAACACCTCCTGAGACAGGAACGGCTTTTCACGACGCAGTTCGGGTGGAACCGCAGCGGAGAGTTCCGGACATCCGTTCGCGGCAGCGGCCAGCGCACCCACCGGACACTCCGGATCGAAGCAACGCCACACGGCTTCCACCACTTCGGGCGTCGTCGTCTCATCCAGTGACAGACCGATCACACCCGTCCCCGCGCGACGGAAGTTCATCCCGGCCGCGACGGCGCGAGCATGAATCGTTTCCGCCTCCTCAGGCGCGACACGCACCGTGAACGTGTCGAACACACATTCCGTATCCACATGCACGCCAAGCGAACGCAGGCCCGCGCTCAGAGCCGCCGTCAATCCCGCCACACGTTTTGCGATTGCCACCAGCCCTTCAGGACCGTGATAAACCGCATACATGCTGGCAATAACGGCCAGAAGCACCTGTGCCGTGCAGATATTCGATGTCGCCTTTTCACGGCGGATGTGCTGCTCACGGGTCTGGAGGGCCAACCGATAGGCGGGCTGCCCGGACGCATCAATGGATACGCCCACCAGACGCCCGGGCATGCTGCGCTTGTAAGCATCGCGCACGGCCATATAGGCCGCATGTGGGCCGCCAAAACCCATCGGCACGCCAAAACGCTGCATGGAGCCAACAGCAATATCAGCGCCCAGATCGCCCGGCGCGGCAAGCACCGTCAGCGCCAGCGGGTCTGCCGCCATCACGGCAATCGCCCCCGCCGCGTGCAGAGCCTTGATGGCCGCACGCGGATCGCGGATTGCCCCGGAGCTACCGGGATAGGAAAACAGCCCGCCGAACACGGCGGATGGATCGAGATCCGTCGCCGGATCACCGACGACAATGCGGAACCCGAATGGCTCGGCACGGGTTTTCAGAACCGAGAGCGTCTGTGGATGCGTATCGGCGTCCACAAAGAACACGTCCGACTTCGACTTTGCCACACGCTTGGCCAGCGCCATGGCCTCGGCCGCCGCCGTCGCCTCATCCAGTAGGGAGGCGTTGGCGATATCCAACCCCGTCAGTTCGCACACTAGCGTCTGGAAGTTCAGAAGCGCCTCAAGACGCCCCTGGCTGATCTCGGGCTGATACGGCGTGTAGGCCGTGTACCACGCTGGATTTTCCAAGATGTTGCGCTGGATCACGCCCGGCAAGACCGTGCCGTAATAGCCCTGCCCGATCAGCGAGGTCATGACCGTGTTGCGCCCGGCCAGTTCGCGAAGCCGTGCCAGAACCTCGACCTCCGACCAGCCGGAACCAATCCCCATCGGGCGCTCGGAACGGATCGTGGAGGGCACGATCTGATCGAGCAGTTCCGCCTCGCTGCCGACATCAAGCGCGGACAGCATGGCCACGATCTCGGCCTCACGCGGGCCGATATGACGGGAAGCGAAAGCATCGGCAGACGGCTTGAGGCTGGTCCAGACGGTCACGATTCATCCTCACAGAGACAGGGTATTTTATATGCAGGTGGAACGCGGCGTATCTGCCGCGTTCCAGAACCGTCAGCCGATCAGGGCCGCATAGGCATCCGCGTCGAGCAACCCGGCAAGCTGGCTCTCATTGGTAAGGCGCAGCTTGAGCATCCAGCCATTTCCTTCCGGATCGCTGCTGATGAGTTCAGGATTGTTCGCAAGATCCGGATTGCCCTCGACAATGACCCCATCCACCGGCGCGTAGACATCCGACGCGGCCTTCACGGATTCCACCACGGCGACGGAATCGCCCTGCTGCACATCCTCTGCGGAAACATTGAGTTCAAAGAACACGATTTCACCCAACTCCTCCGCCGCGTGCTTCGTGATTCCCACAATCGCCACATCGCCTTCGACGCGCAGCCATTCATGTTCCTTGGTGAAATAAAGTGTCATTCCCCACCTCCCCTTGCCACAGCCCCATAAGCAGAGCTGGAAATATCATTATTGAGTCAGGATGTTTCCCAACCACATAGCTTCAGCGCTTGAATCCCGCCGGCACGAACGGCATGGCCGCCACCTTCACCGGCACCCGTCGCCCACGCAGTTCAGCAAACAGTTGCGTGCCGGGAGCGGCCAAGGCGGTTGGCACATAGCCCATCGCGACCGGCGCCTTCAGAGACGGTCCGAACGCACCCGACGTAACGAGACCGACCGGCTCTCCGTCTTCGGCCGCGGCAAACAATGCCGCACCGTGACGGATGGGGGCACGCCCTTCGGCCAGCAAGCCGACGCGGCGGCGTCCAGCGCCTTCCTCAAGCTGTCTCAACACCACTTCCGCACCGGGAAAGCCGCCCTCCCGCGCACCGCCATGCCGACGAGCCTTCTGGATGGCCCACTCCAACGCGCCTTCGACCGGCGTGGTGGTCGTGTCCAGATCGGCGCCGTAGAGACACAGGCCCGCTTCCAGCCGCAGACTGTCACGCGCGCCCAAACCCACGGGCTTTACTTCCGGCTCCGCCAACAGAAGTCGAGCGATGTGATCGGCCGCCAGAGCCGGCACGCTGATCTCGAAACCATCCTCTCCCGTGTAACCCGAACGCGCGACGATCACGTCCACGCCTTCCAGTGTTTCGTTGCGCACATCCATGAACTTCATGGTGGCCACCACCGGCAGCAACCGCGCGAGAACCTTCTCCGCCTCCGGTCCTTGAAGGGCCAGAAGGCCACGATCCGTCAGCACGTCAACCGCGCAGTCCGGCACAAGCGCCTTTTCCATCAGCGCGATGTCCTGCGCCTTGCAGGCAGCATTCACCACCACGAGGAACCGGTCGCCCAGATTGGCAATCATGAGATCGTCGAGGATGCCGCCCTGCGCATTCGTAAGAAAACCATAGCGCTGACGGCCACGTTTCAGGCCGAGCACATCCACAGGAACGATCCGTTCCAGTGCGCGCGCGGCACTCGCCATATCGCCGTCTCTGGGGCGGACAATCACCTGCCCCATATGCGAGACATCGAACAGACCGGCATGCGCCCGCGTATGCAGATGCTCGGCCATGATGCCGTCGGCATATTGCAGCGGCATGGCATAGCCCGCGAACGGCACCATGCGCGCACCAAGCGTCTCATGCAGGGAAAAGAGGGGAGTATGGTGAAGTGTCTCGCTCATGCGGACACCTCGGCAAAACGGAAAACGAACAGATTCGACGACATGGGAACGCTCCTCACTTACCGGATAATCCGGCTCAGTTGCGCGCCCCTTCTGTCCGTTTGCCTGAGATCGCTATCCCGTCGGCGGGTGCCTGATGCACCACTCTCCAGAAATTTCCGTCGCAGGGTCCTTCTGCCTGAGAGATTCCAGGGCGGTTGCTCCTTCGGCGCTGGCACAGGGCCAGTCTCTCCCGCTGCGACAGGCTGATCTTGCATTCCGCCGTTACGCTGTCAAACGAATCTTCGACGCGGATTTCTCACATTTTGTCTGAAGAGTGTTATTCTCTGTTCTGAGAGCTGTGTCCTGTGCGTCTGATCTGGAATGACAACGGCATTTTGCCTCTGGAGGCAGAT